>JAIUMY010000050.1 GCA_022565335.1 Opitutales bacterium | reverse complement strand
TGTAACATTTTGGCGAGAACGGCTTTCTCCTTCTCCCCAAAAATCTTTTCTCCATTCACCGTCCGCGACATCACATGATAAACCGCCGGACAGTCCGTAAAATGTAAGCGTTTTCGTTGCATACCCCCAGAAAAGAAAAATTTCACCTGCCGTCAATTACTAAGTTCAAAATTCTTAAATTATTTTATTCTCGAGATTAGGATTTCCGGGTGCCAAAAAGTGCGGAGCCGATTCGAACTTGGGTGCTGCCTTCGTTTATCGCTTCTTCCAAATCACCGCTCATTCCCATTGAAAGGGTCGGTAAGGACAGATTTGTTTCGGTCCGAATGGTATCAGCCAGGGCTCTCAAGTCGGCAAAAGCCTGGCGGGCCCGGGAACGTCCCCCTTCCAAAGGGGCAATGGTCATAAATCCTTCCCAGAGCAAAGAAGAAGCCGTTCCCAAAAAGTCGACCATCTCGGTAACGTTCTCGGGGAGCACCCCGAATTTTCCCTCATCCCGCCCCGTATTGACTTGCAAAAGAATCCTCTGCGGTTTGCCAGCCTCTGTCGCCAAGCGATCCAAACGTCGGGCCAATTTTAAGGAATCCACGCTCTGAATGCGGTCAAACAAACGCACCGCGGCACTGGCTTTATTGCTTTGCAAGTGCCCTATCAGCTCCCAACGGGCGTCAAATTCGGCTTTTTCGATTTTGTCTTGGGCCTCCTGTACCCTGTTTTCGCCAAAGACCCCCCAACCGATTTTGGCTGCGGCGGCGACCGTCGATAGCGGATGGGTCTTACTCACCGCCATAATTTCGACTTCCGACGGAGAGCGCCCCGCCGCCTCGCAAGCTTTGAAGACCCGTCCATATACATGCTCCCAATTTTCTTTTAGATTTGCTAAATTGCTATTTTCCATAAGAATTTCTTTTACCTGATTTGCAAAATCATTAGATTCAACCTATTTCTAACTTATGCATATTGAAAACTTAAAGGTCTTTTGCGATTTAGTCGAGAGTACGAGCTTTTCCCGCGCCGCCAAGCTAAATGGGGTGACCCAAAGCGCGGTAAGTCAACAGTTGAGGACCATGGAGAAGTATTTCGATGCCACCATCCTGGACCGCAGCCAAAAACAATTCCGCCTAACCGCTGAGGGGAAGATTCTCTACGAGACATCCCTCCGAATCTTGCAAACCTTCGAAAAATTGCATGGCGACCTGCAGGCCATGAAAAAGGTGGTTAGTGGAACCATACGCATAGCCACTGTTTACAGCATCGGCTTGCATGAGCTTCCGCCCTACATAAAACTATTTTTGCAACAGTTCCCCCAAGTCAACATTCGCATTGAATATCGACGCTCCAATCTGGTCTACGAGGATGTTGCGCACAACGTTGTTGATCTTGGGTTGGTGGCATTCCCGGCCAAACAACGCAGTATTGAGGTGCTGCCGTGGCGTGACGACGATTTGGTTTTCATCTGCGAACCAAATCATCCCATGGCCGGTAAAAAAAGTGCCTCCCTCAAAGACATTGCCAAACAGAAATTCATAGGCTTTGAACCGGATATCCCTACTCGCAAAGAAATTGATCGGGTTTTTCGCGAGAAAAACCTACCAATGGATCCGGTTATGGAGTTCGACAATATCGAGACCGTCAAACGGGCCGTGGAGATTGATGCCGGAGTGTCGATCGTTCCCCGTTCCACGGTAAGCCAGGAAACCCGGCAAGGGTCTCTGGTTTGTCTGCCAATTGAAGGCCCCAAACTTCTTCGTCCCTTGGGAATTCTATGCCGAAAAGGTCGAACCATGACGCCCGCTCTCGAAAATTTCCTGAGCCTTCTTCAGCAAAATATTTCCAGCAAAGCCAAATCTCCAGGCAAGAAGTAAGTTATCAGGCACCCAGTGACGGTCTTTCAAGGGAAATTATTCTTTCATTTCCAACACGCGGGCGCTTAAATGGAAAGCTATGGCTCACTTTCCCCGCTACCAAAACCGAGAGGTCCTTTCATTGGACGGTGTATGGCAATCCGCCTCCTTGGGCGAGATTCCGGACCCCGATTCCTATGCTCCCCAAAGCATATCCTGGGAGGGTCCATTCGCGGTCCCCGGGGTTTTTGATTCTCTTCCCGACTACCGGAAACAAAGGGGCCTGTTTGCTTTACGAAAAAAGATTTTTACCGGCAACCCCAGCCAATCGGCCCTCCTTAGATTTGGTGGTCTGGGCCTCTGGGCGAAGCTGTTTGTCGATGGTCAGGCCTTGGCTACTTGCCGCACCCCATACGCCCCCTGGGAGGTTGAGATTCCCGCTTCGGAAGATTCCGAAAGAGAAATCATTTTATTGATCGACAACCGCTTCGACGCCCAACGCGTTCCTCTTTTTGATCCCTATTTTGACTTTTATGGGTACGGAGGAATTTATCGTTCGGTTGAATGGCACGAGGTCAAAGACGTATCTTTGGGGAGGGCGGTGGTCTCAACCGTCGATCTTCAAGGCAAGGTGGAAATCGAATTTCGCTTTCGGGGTGAATTATCAGAAGATCTTACGCTGGAGGTCTCTTTTGACAAAAGCGATGAATGGGTTTCCCACCGGATTTCCCGGAAAACCCTCCATCTACCCCTGACCCTTACTGTTCCCAACCCCCGTCTTTGGCACCCGGACCACCCCGAACTCCACCAGCTTAAGGTAAAATGTAAAGGAGAAATCCTGGTCGAAAGATTCGGTCTACGGAAAATTGAGGCCAGAGAAGAAAAGATCTTTCTCAACGGAGAACCTATCAAATTACTGGGATACAACCGGCACGAGGCCCACCCACAATTCGGGCCCGCCCTCCCGCTTTCCCAATTGGTCCAGGACCTGCAAACGCTACGCCGGATGGGATGCAATTTCATCCGCGGCAGCCATTACCCGCAAGACCAGCGGTTTTTGGACCTGTGCGACGAAATGGGCTTTCTGGTTTGGGAAGAAGCCCTGGGTTGGCAGGCCCATTCGGAACATTTTGCCAATCCCGATTTTTGCGCTTTGCAGGAAAGGCAAACCCGCGCGATGGTGCGCACCAGTATCAATCACCCCAGCGTGATTATGTGGGGGTTCCTGAATGAATGCGACAGTCACCTGCCGGAAAGTGAAGCCTTGATTGAACGCTTAGCCCAAGCGGCCAGAGCGGAAGACCCCTCCCGCTTGGTCACCTTTGCCTCGAATCACCCTTTTGAGGAACGCAACTATCACCACATGGATGTCCTCGCCATAAACACCTACCCCGGTTGGTACCCGGAGGCTGGCCACAAGGAACGTCCGCTGGAGGAAATCGAGGCACGAATTGATCGCCTACAAACTCATTTCAAGAAAGAAGGTATCGCGCACAAGCCTTTCCTGATCAGTGAAATTGGCGCGGGAGCGATTTATGGTTGGCGAGACGAACTGGAAGCACACTGGTCCGAACAGTACCAAGCCAACTACCTGGACATCGTCACCCGGCGGGTGGTCCGCGACCCGTCCATTTGCGGGGTGGCTCTCTGGCAATTTTGCGATGGCCGCACCTACGCCGACACCAGGGCGTTGGGTCGCCCCCGGGCTTTTAATAACAAGGGCTCCTTCGATGAATACCGGCGTCCCAAACTTGCGGCCAGCGTAGTCCGCCAAAACTTTCAGTCCTACCCCAGCGTCTAGTCTTTCAGGCAAATGGGGACTGGTATCTATTGACCGCGATAGGCGAAGGCTTCAGGGAGCCCGTTCTGGCGGGTATTCTGGATCAGATCATGCAGAATCCGCAAGGTCTCCATGAGGTGTAAATCAAAATTCTCAGCCTTCTCTGCGAGCTCGCGGTCGGTGGAATCCCCCAATTCTGGATCCGGCGGGAGATCGTCTGCCCGGACGCGATCCAACGGCGCCGCCTCCTCTTCCTCCTCTTCGAGACGAATCTCCGAAGATGCGGGTTGTTTCTTGGCGAACTCCGCCTGCCGTTTCTCCAAATATTCGCGAAACTCCTGATCGGCATCAAGTTGCGCCCGTCGATATTCCTTATTAAGGGAATATTCGGTACGCTCCTGCCGCTCCTTAAACCATTCGATTGCTTCATCAAAAAACAAAAATTCAGGAAGCTCTTTCTGCCGCACCAAGCTGTTGGCTTTCAACCCCAGCCGAAGATCATCATCGATTTCCCAAGCAAAATTCTTACCCGCCAAAATCTTTTCCCAATCCTTATTGGGCCGCTTGTCCCAGCCTAAGGCCCGCGGCAGGGAGGCTTCCCCAATGGGGAGATGATTGTTAAAAGACGGTAGTGAAATGTCCGGAGATACCCCGTGTTTTTGGGTCGATTCTCCATCCGGAAGATAAAACCTACGGACCGTTAACTTGGCCGCTCCAGTGTTTTCCCCGCGAAACGGGGTGCGCGCGAAGAATGGAGCAAAGGAAGCCATTTCCTGGACACTGCCCTTGCCATGGGTGGACTTATCGCCAACCACTATCGCCCGGCCGTAACTTTGCAGAGCTCCAGCCACAATTTCCGACGCCGAAGCACTGTACCGGGAAACCAAAACCGCCAATGGCCCCTCATAGAAGGCTTCACCCCTATAAATTCCCTGATTCCGGTTTCGTCTTTCGACCGGATAAATTGAAACAACCGGTCCCGAACCGACAAACAGGCCGGTCAGCTCCACCGCCTCACGAAGAAGCCCGCCACTGTTCCCGCGAAAATCCAAAACAATTCCGGAAACCCCCGCCTCTTCCAATTTACCAATTAATTTCCTTATATCCTCCGTAACGCTCACTGCATCCCTTCCATTCCGGGCATCAGCGCCATAAAAGGAAGGAACGGTCAAAACCCCCAGTGAGAACTCTTCTTCTTCATTGATGGGAAAAGAAAACACCTCGGCATGTGAACGACGGGCGGTGAGTTCAATAGTATCCCGAACCAAGGTAACTTGTCGACGGATAGACGAATCCGTCGCATCGGCCGGTATAATCGTTAAAGTAACTTCCGTATCTTTTTCTCCCCGGATTTTGCGAACCACATGACGCAGTCGCATATCAACCACATCCACCGGTTCTTCGTCCTCTTGAGCGACCGCAACGATGCGGTCTTCGACTTGCAATTCCCCACTAAGAGCCGCCGGACCGCCCGGCATCAATTCACGAATCACGCAATACCCGTCTTCCGTACTTAAAACAGCGCCGATCCCCACGAGAGCCAATTCCATGTTGATACGGAAGTCCTCAAAACTATCCGCCGAAAAGAAAGCCGTGTGGGGATCATACAAACGCCCTAAGTGAGAAAGAAAAACCTCTTGCACATCCTGAGCGGTCGTATCCTCAAGATTCGAGCGCATGCGTTCGTAGCGACGTTCCAAAATCCCCAGAGCCTCTTCCTCTTCTTCGTCGGCAAGTAACAACTGCAAATATTCGTAGTGCAATCTGCGCTCCCATAGATTTTCCATTTCCGTTCCCCCGTCCGCCCAATCACTTTCCCGCCGATCGGGCTTGTAAGTTTGGTCGCTGTTTAAGGCAAAAGGTTTGGTCAAACGCTCACCTATCAAGACAAGACGCTCTTGAGCCCGCTTTTGATAAAGAGCGTGAATTTGAAACAAAGATTCCAAGTCTCCGACCCGCAGACCTTGTACGATTCCTTCGGCTAACTCGGCCTTGATCAGGTCAAAGTCCTCGCGAGTGAAAAACAGTTTCTGCGAATCAACCGCCGTCATGAATTGTTCGATAATTTCCTTTCCCGTAAAATTTTCCAAACGCTTGTTTTTAATATGCTGATGCTCAAGCATTTGTATCATCAGGCTAGTCTCCTGCCGCATCAAAGGGGTCGCCTCATGGGAGGACTCGGGAAGGCCCGTTGCCGTCAGGCTGGAGACTGACAGTATGGGCAGGAGGAGAAGAGAGAGGGATAAAAGTAAACGGCGCATAATAATAACATACCTGATTCTAAGAGTTTGTCCCTCCCATGATGGATTTTGTTCCAATTTAGCCTCGGCGCAAACTGTCCTCAGCTGGTTTCAAGGAGCATGTCATAAGGTCAAAAGGCGGGGATCAAAGCCAGCCGAAAGCCGAGATTGTTGTAGCGGAAAGAAGGTTTATTCCCATGGCGATAGGCCGAACGACAAAACTGCCCGGTGATACTCCAACTCCCTCCGCGGTTGACCCGCAGCAATCCTCCCGCGGGCCCGGTGAAGTCAGATACTACGCCTCCCGGATAACGCCCCAACCAACTCCTGGTCCATTCGCGGACATTTCCATGCATATCATACAGCCCCCATTCATTTGGCTTTTTGAGGCCAACCGGATGGGTGCGGCCTCGACTGTTGGCACGATACCAACCCGCTTGTTCCAAATTCCAAATATTATCTCCGGTATTGAACCGGGTTTGCGTTCCTGCGCGGCAGGCATATTCCCATTGCGCTTCACTGGGCAAAGTGAAAATGTAACCTTCCGGTAAGCGCTCCTCAGATTGATAACGGTTGGTCAAAATACGGCCAAACCGCATCGCTTCCTCCCAGGATACGTAATCCACGGGCGCCTGAGGACCACGGTCAGTAAAGCGACTGGGATTATTTCCCATAACAGCTTCCCATTGCTCCTGTGTAACCGGATACTTTCCGATCCAAAACCCGCGGGTAATGCGCACTCGTGTCTGCGGCCCCTCATCACTCCAGCGCCCCTGCTCCTCAAGAGGACTACCCATCGTAAAAGTTCCCGAATCAAGCCAGATCATTGGCAGAGCAATCCCCTCACCGAGGGCTACAATCATATTCTCTCCCGGCACAAATGCGTCCCGCACAATCGGCTCTTCCCTGAATTCCTGCCACCGAGGTACGCCCCAGTACCAGATCGTAAATAACCCCGCTCCCAAGAGTATAAGAGGAAAAACCAAAAAACTCTTTCCCCGCTTCCCCTGATCTTTACGGCTTCTCACGGTTTTGCGCCCTCGGCCCCCAACCTGAGCTTGGAGACTGTTTCCCTTACCCACCCCATCTACATTCTTTAATCCTTTTCCTGGCAACCGCATTGAGATCTTTTAGACTAAAAACAAAGCCGACTCAAAAACGAAATCGAGATCCCTGGGACAACCTTTCAGAAGTCAATAAGAAGGAAAATTAGAATTTGTTTGCATTTTTCTCATTCTTTTACAATTTAACCTTAAGAAACCCCAAATGCGAAAGATTTAAGAAAAAATGACCGATTTACGAAACCTCCTCATTATTGATGATGATCCTGATATTCGAGAACTGTTGTCAGTCATTCTCGGAAGATTCAACATCCCCTTTACCTTAGCAGCTCACCCCGAAGAGGCCCATGAAGCGGTTCAAAAAGGACGGAACAACTTTACCAATGTGCTCATCGATTATACTCTTCCCGGAGGGACCAATGGTCTCCAACTCGCTGATAAAATAAGGGAATCCCTCCCCTCTGCCGATATAACCATTACCAGCGGGTACAGCCAAAGTATGGCAACCGGTGATTTATCCGCGAAAGGGTATCGCTTCCTCGAAAAGCCTTTTACACCACAAGAATTTCTGGATATTTTAAAAACATCGGACTGCCCGGCGGGGTAGCTGCGAACTTTTACGGCCACGATTTGAGGTTCTATCCCTTGAGACCCACCTCGACTTTCTCTAACCATCGGCTTGCCCGATCAAAGGACATCCAGTACTTTTGGCACAATGGTCGCCGCCGGAAATTCTTCTAGTACATCTTCCCTGTCTGCTCCCTCCACTGCCAACCCAGGCATTGAAGTGGATGCGACAAATATGCACGGGACGTGGCTAAAAACCGGTATTGCCCTGGTTCTTACCGGCCAAGCAATGGTATTCGGATTGGCGGTCAACTTGGATGCTCCCGAAGGATGGGCTTACCCCATAGTTCATTCGCTGCTTTTCCTCGCCGCTGCCATTGCCATTGCGCTTTTAGCGCCTCCACTACTCAAGGAAAGCTGGAGAGGCCTGAAAGCGAGAAAAGTAACCGTCGAAATGCTCTTCACGCTCAGCGCCACCGGGGCCTTGGTGGCCTCCCTCATCGCCTCCTTCACTGGTACCGGAGCCGTCTACTATGAGGTCGTCGCGCTCGTCCTGGCCATCTACACTGTTGGCAAGGCCTTGGGCGCAAGATCACGGGAAAAAGCGCTCCGTGCTGCTGGTTCGACGGCCCAAAGCTTTACCAAAGCCCGGAAAATCGAAGGCGCGGTCGAAGAGGATGTAGAGGTTGAATCTTTGACCACCGGGGATCTGGTCCGGGTCCGCGCCGGGGAAGGCGCTACCATGGATGGCTTTGTCGAAAAAGGAGAGGGACAGGTCACCGAGACCATGATAACCGGGGAAACTTTTCCCGTGTGGAAAAAACCCGGCGACCGGATTTGGGCGGGCAGCCATTCTCTGGATGGCAATTTTGTCCTATGCGTTGATCGCCCCGCCGGCCAACGGGAAGTGGATCAGGTCCTGGAAACGATTCGTAACGCCACCTTGAAGCCCAGCGCTCTCCAGGAACAGGCTGATCGTTTAATGCAGTATTTTTTGCCCATCGTCGTAGTTGTCCATGTCGCTACCTTGGTAGGCTGGACTTGGTATGCCGGTTGGACCGTGGGGCTATTCAACGCCATGGCAGTCCTCCTGGTAGCCTGTCCTTGCGCCTTGGGCTTGGCCACCC
Organism: Opitutales bacterium; assembly: GCA_022565335.1. Taxonomy (GTDB): domain Bacteria; phylum Verrucomicrobiota; class Verrucomicrobiia; order Opitutales; family T3Sed10-336; genus JAIUMY01. Next base: position 12,982 of record JAIUMY010000050.1, on the reverse strand, counting down.
CCATTGCCGTATGGGGAACCCTCGTCGGTTTGGCGCGGAAAGGTTTGGTATCGCGAACGGGCGATTTTTTGGATAATCTGGCGAAAGCCAACCGCATTGTTTTTGACAAAACCGGGACTCTCTCCGAGGAACGTCTGCGGGTTCTGGATCTCTCCCTCGAGGAAAACCTCTCCCCGGAAGACCGCTCCTGGCTGGAAGCGGCCGTTCCTGACCTCGCCTCACGTTCCCTTCACCCGGTAGCCCAAGCCATTGCCGGGGATCTGCCGCGCCGCGAGGGAATTTCCTGGTCCCTTGTTCAGGAACTGCCCGGGCAAGGTTTGGTGGGGCAACTGGACGATCCCCTGAAAGAAAAACGCACCCTCTCTCTGCTCCAAAATCGCGAAGAGGTTTTCCCCCGTGACTTTCGCCGGGTTCACCTTCTCTTAAACGACCAAATAGTCGGGGAAATCACCTTGGAAGAACGGTTTCGCCAGGGACAGGAAAAGGTTCTCGAAGATCTCAAAGGACTCGGAGTTGAGGTCTCGGTTTTAACGGGAGATGCTTCTTCAAGGTTCCCTGAAAGCCTGGCTGGTATCGAATTTCACCGGGGCTTGAAACCACAGGAAAAGGTTCACCTCATTGAGCAATGGAAGGACCACGGAGAGATCGTCCTTTTCGTCGGCGATGGTGCCAATGACGCTCCCGCGCTGGCGGTAAGCGATGGAGGCATTGCCATGGGCCACGGCGCCGACCTAACCCAATCGACCGCGTCCGCAGTCCTTCCGGGAAACCGCCTCGCAACCATTCCCGAGAGCATTGTCATGACCCGCACCGTCCGACTGGGGGTTCGGCGCAATTTGCAGTTTGCGACCCTTTACAACCTCTTCGGAATGGGGCTGGCGGCTGGTGGTATTCTTCACCCGGTCGTTGCGGCTTTATTGATGGTGGTATCCAGCATCGTGGTTTCCGGGCGGGCGCTTGCCTTAATCAACAAGGCTTCTTTTCGCGGAGCGGTGCCACCAAAGCCCTCCGGACGCTCTTGACCACCGCCCTTCTAGCGACCATGCTTCCCTAATGGCCCGTGCATCTTCCCGCAATCTTTGGAAAGCTCATCTGGAGGGAAAAGATGCGCCTTCCGCCAAAACGTTGCTTATCGGAAAGCAAGGGCAATCGTTTCGGGGCACGGTCATGGGCATCGACCCCAGTCTTCGCGGAACGGGAGTCGCGATCATTGAGTACCTTCCGGGACGCCCCCCGCTGCTCTTACACAGCGAAACTCTTACCAACAGCACCAAGCTCTCACAAGCCGAATGCCTCGCCGTGATTTTCCAAAAAATAAGCGAAAAAATCGAAATCCATGGAATTCGCACCGCTGCGCTGGAGGAAACCATCTACGTGCAAAACTACCAAACTGCGATGACCATGGGGGCGGTTCGGGGAACACTTCTAACGGCCTTGACCCTGGCCTCGGTGGATATCCACCAATACGCCCCTCTGCGCATCAAGCAAGCGGTTGTGGGAGTCGGACGGGCAAGTAAGCAACAGATGATTAAAACGGTTCGAGGCATTCTTAAACATGGTGCCGATCTCGCCAGTGACGAAGCGGATGCGGCCGGGGCCGCTCTTTGCCATGCCTTCACTTGGCGGGGACCGGCACCGGAAGCGTAACCCCCGGAAGGCATAACACCGCACCCCTCCGGGTAGCCCGAAAATCTTCTACCGATTGAGCCGAAGGGATTTGTAGCGATGGCTCCCCTCGAAATTGTATAGAAACATATTGCGCCCGCTGCGGAGCGCTTCCTGGGCTTCCTCCAGGGAGGACACCGTACGCTGGTTTATTTCAATAATGACCGTACCTTCACGGAAATCCTCAGCGTGAGGAGAACCCTCCCGAACTTCCGTAATGACCATTCCTTCAAGACGGGACTCTACATCGTATTTTGCCCGCAGATCATCGGTTAGAGGCTTTATCTGAATTCCCGGCAAAATCTCATTTTCTCTCTTGGCGAATTCTTTTTCCTCCTCTTCCGCCCTTTCCATATCCCCGAGCAAAACCGAAAGCTCCTGTTCCTCCCCATCGCGGATTACGACAATTGAAACTTCCTCCCCCGGCCGAAGCTGCGCGATCAGAACCTGCAGGGTGCGGGTGTCGTAAATGGGCTCTCCGTCGACTTCCATAATAACATCCCCGGAACGCATCCCCGCCTTATCGGCAGCAAGGCCACGGCGCACGTTGCGCACCAAGGCCCCCCGGTTGACCGGAACCCCGAAGTTTTCACGCATTTCGGCAGTAAATTCCCGGTCCAACTGTAATTGGACACCAAGAGAACCGCGAACCACTCTGCCCGAACCGACCAAACTTTGCATCACATTGGAAGCCATATTCACCGGAATGGCAAAGCCAATCCCAATACTCCCTCCGGTTCCCGAAATAATGGCGGTATTGATACCCACCACGCGCCCGTAAGCATCGACCAGGGCCCCACCGGAGTTCCCCCGGTTGATCGCGGCATCCGTTTGGATGAAATTCTCCAATCCCTCCTCACCGAGGATCCCCATTTGCGACCGCCCCGTGGCACTGACGATTCCCATCGTCACGGTTTGCCCCACTCCGAGAGGGTTTCCTACCGCGAAAACAATATCACCCACGCGAATTTTATCACTGTCGGCAATCGTCGCATAAGGCAGGTTTTCCGCCTCAATTTTCAAAACCGCGACATCCGTGCGGGGATCCGCACCTACCAAAACCGCATCATATTCGTCCCGGTTGGTCAGCGCCACCCGTATCTCATCGGCCTGGTCGATTACGTGGTGATTGGTCATAATGTATCCGTCAGAAGACAAAATGACTCCGGACCCAAGGCCTTCTACTTCCCGTTCCCGGCGATGGCGACGACGCTCCGGACTTCCCCAGAATTCGTCGGGCAATGGATCAACCTCAGGCATTCCCCGGCGGGGAAAGTCAGTGGCGCGGTGTCCCACCACCTTGGTGGAGAAGACACTGACCACCGCGGCGCGCACCGGGTCCAGGGTATCGGCGTAGCTGGTCAGGACCGGAGCGGCTCCGGAACGGTCAATTTCACGGTCATCAAGGGTAATTTGAACTTCACCGTGAGTCCCCTCTTCAGCACTGCCGCCCAGGGCACCGCTTTCCTCTTCGGTGGCGGTCAGGCTGACCGATAACCCAAAGAGTAGGTAAACATACCAAATGGAGAGAGATAGCGGGGCTTTGTACATAAATTAGAATAACGTTGATTCAACGAATCGCCACCCCCCCGGACATTTTCAGACTGGTTAGATGGGCTGAAATCAAAAGCCTTTGATCCGGAATAAACTGGTTACACTTTCGTTCCTGTTTATTCGGACGATGGCCTCGCCTAAAAGTTCCGCAACACTTAACACTTTGATGGGAAAACCTTTGGTTTTCAAAGGCACGGTGTTGGTGGTAATCAACTCGTCCAAGGCTCCTTCCTCCAAACGCTGGTAAGCCATTTCATTCAAAATCGCATGGCTTACCGCAGCCCGAACCCTGACTGCCCCGTGCTCTTTGCACAATCGTGCCGCCGAAGTCAGAGTGCCCGCCGTTTCCGTCATATCATCAACCAGCAAAACCTCAGCGCCATCAACTTCACCCACCATACTGATGGCCTCCACCGTGGTCGCACTGGTTCGTCTTTTGGCAATAAATCCAAGTCCGCTTTGCAAAGTATCGGCATACGCCGCCGCCATCTTCACTCCCCCTAAATCCGGCGAGACGACGACATTTTTACTCCCTTGAAAATTCCGCAGATACCCGAAAAATACCGGCGAGGCATACAGATGGTCTACCGGAATATCGAAAAATCCTTGGATCTGCTGGGCATGGAGATCCATCGTCAAAACCCGATTGGCCCCGGCAGCGGTTAACAAATTGGCAATCAACTTGGCGGTAATCGGGACCCTGGGCTGATCCTTGCGGTCCTGTCGGGCATACCCATAAAAGGGCAAAACAGCCGTAATCCGTTGCGCACTGGCCCGCCGCGCCGCGTCGATCATAATCAAAAGCTCCATCAAGTGGTGGTTCGCCGGAGGACAGGTCGACTGAATAATAAAAACATCCTGCCCCCGAATATTCTCGTTAATTTTAACAAACGTTTCACCGTCTGGAAATGCCGTCACCGTGGCTTCCCCCAAGGGAACGCCGATAAATTTGCAAATCTCATCAGCCAACGGGCGATTGGAGGTTCCTGAGAATATTTTTAGCTCGCCAAGTTTCATAAATAATAAGGTTGTTCGTCAGTTTCCTGATGGGGTCAGTTTTGCCCTTCTTCCGAGATTTGCTCTTCTAAAGTTTTCACCCGCCTGAACAGCGAAGGCAATTGTTTACTCAAAAGATGTATCTTATGGTTTAGGAGTTGCGGCATGGAGGGGCTTCCGCCAACGGTCTGTCCCGCCGGAATCTCCTCCATAATTCCACTTTGTGCGCCTATTCTCGCCCCTTTCCGAACGGTCGAGTGACCCGCAAACCCGGCTTGTCCTCCGATCATTACTCCATCCTCAATGGTCGTACTTCCACCGATCCCCACTTGCGCGCACAAAATACACGCCTGGCCGATTTTCACATTGTGCCCGATCTGGACGAGATTATCGATTTTCGTCAGCGACCCGATCCTCGTTTCCCCAAAACGAGCACGGTCAACAGTACTGTTGGCGCCAATTTCAATATCGTCACCCAAAACAACTTTGCCAATTTGTGGAATCTTCAAGGGCCCTCGCGGGGTCGGTTCATAACCAAATCCATCTGCTCCCAAAACAACTCCGGGATGGATAAGGCAACGGGCACCGACTTTGGTGTCGCTCATGATGGAGACCTTGGGATATATCCGGGTTTCTGAGCCAATTTGCACCTCTCTCCCAATAAAAACGCCCGCCTCGAGAATCGCCCCGGGACCAATTATGGCGTTTTCCTCAACCACGCACAATGGCCCAATCGCTGCCGTTTCGTCAATCTGAGCACTTCCGGCAATGACCGCGCTGGGGTGTACCCCGGGTTTCGGAACGTTTCGTTGGAGGGATTCCAAACGGGCACAGATAGTCGTCAGGGCCATCGAAGGGTTCTTGACCTTGATATACACCTGCCCGTCAGATGGACTATGGGAGCAGTCAACCGGCACCAGGATCGCTCCGGCAGCACAATCTTCAAGCAGAGGGTAAAAACGACGCCCATTCACGAAAGATAAGGAGCTTTTGTCGGCATCTTCCAGGGCGGCGATTCGTTGGATTGTCGGAGAGACCTCACCTAGAACCTCGAAGGGTTCGGCAAGTTCAAGAATTTGGGAGAAGGATAGCGGAAAACTCATGAAAAAAAGTCCTGCTTTTGTAACAGGACTTTTTCGAGAAGACACGGAAAAAATTGAAATCAGAGCATTTCGTTGAGAATCGCCTCGACATCTTCCGTGATATCGTACGAGGGATCGCTGTAAATTACCGGAGGAATTCCCAAGGCGGTCGGGCCCGAAAGATCAAAGACAAGAGTAATCTCCCTCTCTTCAACGATTTCCATAACGACATCCTTGATGTCCTCCATCATCAACTGCCGATGCTCGCGAACCCGCATTTGCAGACCCTGCAAATCGCGTTGAACCGCTTGCATATCCTGTTGCTTTTGCTGGCCTTCCTGCATCACTTGGGTGAGTTCTTCGCGGGCTTGTTCGCGGGCCGACTCGGAAAGAGCGACGTTCTCCATACGCTCGCTAAGCTCTTGGGCACGCCCTTCCAACTGACGCAAGTTGTCCATAATTTCCTGCATGCGCTCCCGGGAACGTTCCTCGGTAGACTGGAATGAACGCATGGCGTTTTTCGTCACCTCGTAATTCTCATAGAGATAATTCATGTTGACGGTTGCCACACGTAAGGGAACGTCATTGGCGGAAGCCATTGAGGTCCAAGCAAAAACGGAAAGCAGGACCAGGAGAGAGAGGGATTTTATACGTTTCATAAGTGATTCGAGGATTGGATGTTAGAAGCGAGTGCCAAAGGAAAAATGAAATTGGCCCCCGGTGTCATTTTCTTCATCAGTATTCAGAGGGATTCCGTAATCAAGCATTATGGGAGCCCCCATGACGAAAATGCGTAGTCCAAAACCATAATTATCATTGAAGTTTGAGGTGTTGAAATCAGCAAAGTCCTGATTAACAAATCCAGCATCATAGAAAACCGCAAAGCGCAAAGGTTCCACTATTTCAAAACTGTATTCGGCACTGAAAAATCCATAAGTGCCGCCACCAATCGGATCGCCGTCCTCCTTGGGACCAACTTCCCGGAATTCGAAACCTCGTAAGGTTCTTGGCCCACCAAGAAAATATCGATCAAAGAAAGGTACACTGTCACTGCTCCCAAAGTTATCGATGACCCCGGTTCGTGCAATAACCGAGAAAACGCTGCTGCCAGTCTCGGTAATCGGCCAGAATTGAGACCCCCTGGCCTCCAAAGCATAGTAATTTGTATCTGCTCCCAGAGGCCCGCCGGCAAGAGTCGAAATCAGCTCGAAGCGATTCCCCTGGGTCGTTACCAAGAGTGAGTCCCGCGTGTCCCGAAGAAGCGTAAATTGCATTTTACTTACCAACCTTGAGCCCTCCTCCGCTTGAATTGTCGCGGGTGTGCTGGCATCGGTATCGGAAATATCCACCTCTTCGATGGTGTAAGACAACCGGCCCTCGATTAATTCAATTAAGCGCTTGCGAAGATAAACCTCGGCCCCTGTCCGGAGTTCCCGAAAACTGCTGGTGAAGAAATCACTTTCCTGCCGATAAAGCTGAAAACCGAAGGCCAGTTGACGATCAAAAAGCCAAGGTTCCTCGAAGGCGATGACCGCTTGACTGGATCGGGTTCCCAGTTCGAGCCGAATCCTCATCTTTTGACCCGCCCCCTGAAAACCGCCACGGGGATTGAAAAGATCAAAATTGGATTGAGTGACTTCGCCGAAGACAACCGCTCTCTCCAACGAACTGAAACCTAGCCCAAAAGTGAGATTCCCCGTTCTTGCTTCCCGAACGTTAATCGCCAAATCCCTGCGCCCCTCTACACCAATGGATTCCGGGCGGACGGAAACTTCCTCAAAAAAGCGGGTATTTTGTAAACGGCGTTCACTGGCCTTCATTCGTGTTGAATCAAAAACATCCCCCGGTCGAAGACCTAATTCACGAATTATCACTTTCGACTTGGTCTTCGTATTGCCCTCAATGACTACAGACTCAACGTGCACCATATCCGCCTCTCGGATTTCGTAGTGAATATCGATATTCCCTGTTTCCACGTTGGGGATACGATTTGGCCGCACTACCGTGTCGAGGTAGCCAAACTGACCATAGTAATCGTAAAGCCTCTCCCGGTCAGCACTCATTTCAGAGGGCTGAAAGTAATCCCCAGGCCGTAATCTAAGGACTCCCATCAACTCTTCCGTAGAAAACCGCTCATTTCCACTTATGCGGATTTCTCCTACTTGGTAGCGACGACCCTCATCAATTGGTATATTGATATGTAAACGTGATAATCGAGGAAATTCGAAATCCACTTCCTCTTCGTCTATTTCCACATCCAAAAACCCCGCTTCTCGGTGGAACATCCGCAAACGCATCAAATCATCGTCGAAATCGTCATCCTTAAAGCGACCGGCTCCCGTTAAAAAAGCCAGAGGATGCCAACGTTTGGTTTGCATGATCCGTCGAAGCTGCCGATTGCTGAAATGATCATTACCCTCAAAGTCGATTCGCGAAACCCGAACTCTGGGACCCTCTTCAACCTCGAAGGTGATATCTCCGGTTCCCCGGGTCGGATCACGCTCAATTTCATAATCCACTTGAACCTCCGGATAACGTCGTTGCTGATAAAGCTCAAAGATTTTTTGCGCGTCCAAGCGGGCCTGCCTCTCATCCAGAGCACTGCCAGTGCTACTCTGAATCTCCCGGCGAAGGCGTCTGTCAGAAATACGGTCATTTCCCGTAAAGTGAATTCGCCCAACCCGGTATTTGGGACGAAGAACAAAAGTAAGATCAACCTCCGTATCGGAGATGAAATTGCGCCTTACCTCTATGTATTCAAAAAGATTCGTCCGGTAGAGGGAACGAATGTCCTGATCGATTACCCCTTCGTCAAAAACCGACCCGGCCCGCGTCTGCATATTCGCCAGCACTACCTGTTTGCTGACATTCTCCAATTCAACAAATTCGATCTTCAGCTCATTGACCGTTCGCTCACTGGTGCTCTGTTCCTGACCATTGGCAACCGCCAGGGAAAAAGCAAAAAACACCAGTAAGCTTCCCCAACATGCCCAGTACCCTTGGCTGGAAATATTGGCAAGGCCGCGTAAAAGAATGGATTCAAGATTGTGGAATATGGTTTTCAAAACGAGTAATTTCTTTGATGAAAGTTAAGCGACAATCCCCTACCGGACCATTACGCTGTTTGGCAATGATTAAATCTGCTTCGTTCGCGGCGACGGCATGTTCGTCCCCGGCATCCTTGGGGCGCGCAAGCAACAAAACCACATCGGCGTCTTGTTCGATCGAACCGGACTCCCGAAGATCCGAAAGGCGGGGCTGACGGCGTTCTTTTTCGGATTCACGGTTCAGCTGACTTAAAACGATGACGGGCACGTTGATCTCTTTGGCCATGGCCTTGATCCCGCGCGAAATTTCGGAAATTTGCTGCTCCCGTCCAGCGGCAGAATTGAGACCATTGATCAGTTGGAGGTAATCAATGATAACCATTCCTATGTCATTCTGCATTTTATGCCGCCGCGCCTTGGCCCGGAGCTCCAGAATATTCATATGCCCCGTGTCATCGATCCATAATGGCGCTTTGCTCAGCTCATCGGCCGCCGTCAGAAGCTGTTGCTTTTCATCGGCCGAACTGATTCCATCCCGCAACCGGATCATACTCACTCTCGCCAAGCCACAAAGCATCCGCATGGCGAGCTGTTCGCTACTCATTTCCAAACTGAAAATCAAAGTCGGAACCGGGGGGCGATCATCTCTACGGGGGCTGGGCAAAACAGCCCTTTCCGCCATATTCATGGCCAAACTGGTTTTCCCCATGGAAGGCCGGGCGGCCAATACGATCATTTCCGATGGATGAAATCCATTTGTCAATTTGTCCAAATCCTTAAACCCACTGGGAATCCCATCCATCTCCCCTTTCCGCTCAAGGATTTTCTGGATCAGCGCATAAGCGTCCCGCACTGACTCCTTGATGTGCTGGGATCGATCAACGACCCCTTGTTCACTGATTTGAAAGATTTCCGACTCCACTTGCCCGAGAAATTCGGCCAACTCCCCTTGAAATGAAAAACACCCGTCAATGGTCTTTGTAGAGGTGCGAATCAAAGATCTTAACAGATATTTTTCCCGAACAATCGCAATATACTGCTCCGCAAATGCCGGTGTTTCGACGCGGTTCGTTAGGTTGTTAAGAAAAGGGAATCCTCCGATTTTCTCAAATTCCCCCATTTGCTGCAGCTCTTCCCCCAGCAAAATTTCATCGATATGGCCTTTTTTGCCATATAAAGTTAATAAAGCCGTGAAGACGGCCTGGTGAAAGGGGTGATAGAACGCTTCGGGGCGAATACCATTTTCCACACAACGCCCTAAAACCTGGGCCCCGTCAAGGATACAACAAGCCAGAAGCCCCTCCTCAGCCTCAATGCTGTGAGGGGGAACCTTCCCTTGCAGATTTAAAGGTGAGGCTTTTTCGCTTTCGCGACGCTTTGCCTTTCCTGCGGGCGGCTTATCCTGTCCTTCTACCGCCATAGTCCATGCGAAGTTAGCCAGTTTCAGGCCTCCTCGTTTTCAACAATGGCGTTTTCGGAAACAATGTCGAAAGACAATTCTGCCGAGACCTCGGGATGCAACTTAACTTCCACCGTATGAGAGCCAAGTTCTTTGATTGGTTGCGACAACTGAATGGCTTTGCGATCAACCTCCAAACCAGCTTCCTTCAGCTTTTCTTGCAAATGTACCGCAGTAACCGCACCGAACATTTTACCACCCTCGCCGGTCTTCATCGCCAGCGCCACCCGGGCCGATCCGATTTTTTCGGCCACTTGCCGGGCTTCGTCCAGTTCTTGAGCCTCACGCCGCTCACGGGCGGCATTAAGAGCCTCGATTTGCTTGCGGTTGGCTTTCGTCACCGGAATAGCGATTTTCTGGGGAAATAAAAAGTTACGGGCATAGCCCGCGCGGACTTTAACTTCTTCGCCCTCGCCGCCGAGTTTAGCGACAGGTTTAATGAGTAGAACTTGTGTAGAGGCCATAATTAGCGATTGTTTCTGGTAAATAATAGATTGGGTTTTGAATCAAAAAGGAACGTCATCCTCGGTGTCTTCACGCGGGGCTTGTTGCTGGCGAGCGGGTTGACGGGAGGGGGGTGCGGATGAACGGTTGTCTTCCTGATTATACCCTCCCCCGCGGGAGCCTCCAGAGCTTTGGTCATCATCGCCACGACCGCCGATAAATTGAAAACTCTCCAACACAACACCGAGCTTACTCCGCTTTTCCCCCTCAGCATTCTCCCAAGTGTCGAACTTAAGACGACCCTCCATGAAGAGCGGACGGCCTTTGGCCATGTACTTGGACAAAACTTCGGCTTGTTGACCGAAAGCCTCAACATCAACAAAAGTCGTGTCCTCACGCTTGTTCCCCTCCCGATCTTTGAAGGTGCGATTGACGGCCAAACCCATCTTACAGATGGATAATCCGCCGGGAGTTACCCGAAGTTCGGGATCACGCGTGAGATTGCCTAAAAGGATTACTTTATTGAAGGAAGCCATGTTTTGAGAAGTTGGGTTTATTATGGAAATTATCCATTCAGCGCCCGAACCGCACAAATGTCAATGCCCTCTTTAGCGAGAAGCAAAAACAGGAGGTAAGACCTTGTTAATCAATGCATTGAGTCAACACCCTGTTAACCGCAGGATTGAGTCGGGTGCGCTCCACCAAGGCATTGGGCTTCAAGGGAGGAGCCTTGAAAGTAATTTCCACATAGACCCCCTTGGTAAATCTTTTATCAGGAGTGCGGGCAAATTCCTTTTCTCCACGATTAGTAACTTCAGTCACTTCTCCCTCAAGAGCAGTGATTTCTTTGCTGAGATCCTCAATCATCGATTCCACCGGCTGTTCCTGGCCGCGGGTGTCGAGAATGAAGGTCGAACGGTAGTTTTTCTTTTGGCTCATTGTTTTTAGTTTGCTTGGCCTCTTCAGGCCGGGAATTTTTGGGTTTTCGATTAAATCGGTTCATCGCTTTGTCGGGGCCGTCTCGCACCACACTCAACAAGGCTTCCTCCATTTCTGGAAGATGATTCTCCAGGATTTTCTTTTCATCGGCCGAAAACTTACCGAGAACAAAATCCTTCATGTCTATTTCTTTAGGCGTTTTTGGACCAATGCCCAAACGTAATCGGGTAAAATCGGGACCAACTCTTTGCAACAAATCCTCAACCCCATTGTGCCCCCCCGCACTACCACGTACAGATACTTTGAGTTTTCCCAAGTCGAGTTGAATTTCGTCATAGGCAACGACCATATCTGCGGCGGCAAAGCGGTGAAAATCCAGAAAGGGCCGCAAGGCTTCTCCGCTGCGGTTCATGAACTTCCAAGGCTTTACCAAGTAACAGGCCTTTCCAGAGAGCGGATCCGTTGCTTTGCCGATTTGGCAAAAAAACCTGGCCTTATTTTCCCAAGCCACCCGCCATTGCCTGGCCAAATGATCAAGAAGAACAAAGCCAATGTTGTGGCGGGTATCCTCGTACTCTCGGCCTGGGTTTCCCAGTCCGACAATAACTCGAATAGACATGACTGTAAAAGAACAACGATTGGCGGCGAATTCCAATCAAAAAAGCAAGACGCTGGGGTTAATCACTTTCCGACTTTTCAGCGGCAGCTGCTTCCTCTGTCGGTTTTTCGGAAGACTCTTCCTCGGTCCCCTCAGCAGGTTCTGGGGAGATCCTCGGCTCGCTGCAAGAGACAATAACCTGGTCTTCATCACCCATTAAAGTAACCCCGGGAATTTCGGGGAGGTCTTTAATATGAATGGCTCCTCCAATCTTCAAGTCGGTGACATCAACCTCGATAAACTCAGGGAGATCCTTCGGCAGACAGCGAACGGTCAAATCATGCAAGACGGTCTCCATCACGCCACCCTCATTTTTCACGCCATGCGCTTCCCCATTGATATGGACCACGATTTGGGTTTCCATCTCTTCTTTGGCTGAAACCTCATGGAAATCTACGTGCAAAATCAGATCCTTAACGGGATGATGCTGAATTTCCTGAACAACCGTCAGTGTCTTGCGATCACCTTCCTGCAGTTCAATTAGCGCGGATGCGCCTTTGGTGGCATTCAAAATTCCGCGGAAATCCGAGGTCTTGATTTGCAGAGAACGGGGATCCTCATCTTTTTTCCCATACACGACCGCAGGAATGTGGCCCTCTCCGCGCAAGCGGCGGGAAGAGCGTCGGCCCATTGCTGAACGGGGACTAGCATTGATTTTCAGGTTGTTCATAGACACAAAGGTTTCTTTAAAAAGGAAGTTCTTCTGACGAAAAAAAAGATTAAACCTACCAAACACCAAGCGAAAGGCAATCATTCTTTTCGCCGAAAAATGAAAAAATTTCAGAAGGAATCGTTGACAACACCAACAAAAACCTCTTGGATACGCTACTTCCTGCCCGATAGCTCAGTGGTAGAGTCCCGCAATGCGGGATTAATCACTTGCTCTATGCGGCAATCCGTTCTTTCCTTGTAATCTTCCTGCCCGATAGCTCAGTGGTAGAGCAGGTGACTGTTAATCACTTGGTCGTAGGTTCGAATCCTACTCGGGCAGCCACTTTTCAAACCCTTTGGAATCCCCCCAAAGGGTTTTTTTATGCCCAATAAACCTGCTAACACGCGAGTGCTATGACCTACCACGTCTACATCCTCCAAAACGCCAAGGGCCGCTTCTACATCGGCCACACCGACGATCTCAACC
>JAIUMY010000049.1 GCA_022565335.1 Opitutales bacterium | reverse complement strand
GCGGAGGAACTCCGCGCGGCCCTGCATAAGCGGATGCACAATCTGCCGGAGTTTGTAAAGACGTTCAAGCAAAGGGTGAGTATCTGGTACAACAGTGAGCACCGGCTCTATGGTCCGCTGTGGAGTGAGAAGTTCAAGAGTGTCCGTGAGGAGGGGAGGGCGAACGCATTGAAGGTGGTTGCGGCCTACATCGATCTGAATCCGGTGCGGGCGGGATTGGTGGATGATCCGGGAAAATATGCCTATAGTGGTTACGGGGAGTCGGTAATGGCGGGAGAACCGAAGACCGGATTGGGGTATATTGTGGATGCAATAGATAAGGATACGGGCAGCGATGTGTTGCGGTTTTACCGGTTGCTGGTGCTGGGGCAGGGACGTATGCCACGGGAAGGGAAAGGTCACCTTGATGACCAAGAGGCACGGGCAGAGATTACTCGTTTGCTCAGTGAGCAGGCTCAAAGCGATGGGGACCGTCGTGGAAGAGACAAAATATTCGCGGCTATAACCAGAGCCCAAGTGGTTGGCTCAGAATCTTTCGTAGGGGGACTTCTTAAGGAAGCGAGAAATTGCCTTTCTCGTAAAGTACGTCGTCCCAGCCTGATTTTCGAGACACCGCTACCAGGATTATGCACGCCGAATTTTTTCCGTTTCAACAAAACCAACCCACAAAAACAGGAATAAAGGAACCCTCTGAGATCTTACGTTCAGATAAAATATAACTAAGTTCTAGGAATTTAAATATTGACTAAAGAAACTTGATTGGGCAATAAGATTTTGGAAATTGGGTTCGATTGCCTGCGGTTTTTCTCGCCAGAGGAAAGGGTTTTTGCCAAGTTCTTGGGTATGAGTATCGATGATCGCAAGAAGGAAGAATCCGCAAATCCGTGGCACGCCCTCAAGGTAGAGGAGGTTTTTTCGAGAATCGAAAGTTCCGATAAGGGGCTATCTGGTGAGGAGGTCCAAAAGCGGATTGAGACGCACGGGCGAAACACTCTGCCAGAGGCCAAAGGTGACCCGTGGTGGAAACGATTGCTGCTGCAATTTCATAATATTCTGATTTACATTTTGATCGTTGCGGCGGTGATTACGGCATTGCTCCAGCATTGGGTGGATGCCTGGGTGATCGCTGCCGTGGTGGTGATCAATGCTCTTATTGGCTTTATTCAAGAGGGCAAGGCGGAGAAGGCTCTGGCTTCGATCCGGAACCTTCTCTCGCTTGAGGCAACGGTCACCAGGGATGGGAAAAAACAAAGTGTTCCGGCAGATGAATTGGTTCCGGGGGATATTGTTCATTTGGAATCGGGAGATAAGGTTCCGGCGGATATTCGCCTCATTAAAGTCCGCTCGCTGGGAGTGGAAGAGGCCGCGTTGACGGGGGAGTCAGTGCCAGTGGAGAAAAACCCCGATCCCACGGAGGAGAAAATCCCTCTTGGGGATCGTGGTTCGATGGCTTACTCGGGCACCCTGATAACGCAAGGGCGGGGAACCGGGGTAGTGGTGGCGACGGGGACTCATACTGAAATCGGAAAGATCAATGAGATGATGGCCGAGGCCCCGAAAATGACCACTCCCTTGCTTCGGCAGATCACCCGTTTTGGGCATGCTCTGACCGTGGTGATTTTAGCTTTGGCGGCCTTGACCTATATTTTCGGGACCTTCGTACGGGGTTATGATACCCAGGAAGTCTTTTTTGCGGTGATTGGTCTGGCGGTGGCGGCTATCCCGGAAGGTTTGCCCGCGATTTTAACCATTACTCTGGCGATCGGGGTTCAGGCGATGGCCAAGCGCAAAGCGATTATCCGCAAACTTCCCGCCGTCGAAACCCTGGGGTCGGTTAGTGTTATCTGTTCGGATAAAACGGGTACGCTAACCAAGGGGGAGATGACCGTTACTCACGTGGCTACCATGGATCACCTCTATGAGGTCAGTGGTACCGGTTATGAACCCAAAGGGAAAATCTCGAGCCAGGTTGATGATATTGAGGCCGATGGAGAAAAAGTGCTTGGGTGGATGATTCGCGGTGGGGTGCTTTGTAATGACAGTCGCTTAAAGGAAAAAGACGGGCAATGGATGGTCGAGGGCAACCCTACCGAGGGGGCTCTCATGACCCTTGGCGGCAAGTCCAAGCTGGAGCAGGACAAGTGTGAAGAGGAGTATCCCCGAATTTCGTCGGTACCCTTCGAATCGCAGCACAAGTATATGGCGACCCTGCACCGGCAGCCTGAGAACGATAAGCGCATCGTCTTTCTCAAGGGGGCTCCCGAGAGGGTACTGGAACGTTGTTCCGAGCAGTTTGGGGAGGATGGTTCCGGGGAGGTTGACCAGGAACACTGGAAAAAGGCGATGGACCATTTGGCCAAAAGGGGAGAGCGACTCCTCGCTTTGGCGATGAAGGAGGTTGATGGGACCACCGAGAACATTGAACACGACGATGTGCGCGAAGGGTTTACTTTCATGGGCTTGTTTGGGATCATCGATCCGCCGCGGGAGGAAGCCCTGCTCGCCATTAAAGCCTGCCACGAGGCTGGTGTTCGGGTGAAAATGATCACCGGGGACCATTCCCTGACTGCCTCTGCCATCGGGGAGCAGGTCGGTTTGAAAAGCGAGGGAGAATCCATCACCGGGGAGGAACTTGAGGAGATGGATGACGAAAAATTGGCGGAGGTGGCTGATCGGGTCGATGTGTTTGCCCGCACTAGCCCTGAACATAAGCTCCGCTTGGTCAAAGCGTTGCAGAGTAAGGGGCATATCGTCGCTATGACCGGGGATGGGGTGAATGATGCCCCGGCCCTTAAATCGGCGGATGTGGGAGTTGCCATGGGCATAAAAGGCACTGAGGCGGCCAAGGAAGCTTCTGAAATGGTTCTCGCTGATGACAATTTTTCTTCCATCGAAAATGCCGTAGAGGAGGGGCGGCAGGTGTATGACAACATCAAAAAATCAATTCTCTTCATCCTCCCCACCAATGGTGGCCAATCTTTAGTCATCGTGGCCGCTATTTTGGCGGGGCTGGTTTTGCCGTTAACTCCGGTGCAAATCCTTTGGGTAAACATGATTACTGCGGTCACTCTGGCCTTATCCCTTGTTTTTGAACCGGCTGAGGAGAACCTTATGAAGCGTCCTCCGCGTGATCCGGGCGAATCGATCCTGCCGGTATTCTTTCTCTGGCGCATCGCCTTCGTTTCGGTGTTGATTATGATGGGGTCACTGGGAATGTTCCTGTGGCAGTCATTGATAGTCGAGGCTTCTGATGAAGTGGCCCGGACGGCGGCCGTAAATACGCTGATTTTTGGCCAGATTTTCTATCTGCTCAATAGTCGCTTCATCTACGCCAGTTCGCTTCGCTGGAATGTTTTGACCGCTAATCCCTATGTTCTTTTCTCGATCAGTTCAATTGTCATGGCGCAAATGGTCTTCACCTACACTCCGCTGTTCAACAGTTGGTTTGGAACCGCGCCGTACAGTGCCGTTGCCTGGGTACCGATTCTTGTGATTGGCATGGTGGTGTTTCTGGCTGTGGAAATTGAAAAATCGGTTATGCGGAATTTCTTTGGCAAAAAATAATCTATCACGATTCGTTTGTCGGCCAAGCGGCTGCCACGGCTTCAAGAAACCGGGTGGGAGGTTTCTTGGGTTTACCCTTGGGGTCGATGAAGGCGTGCAGGGTGTGGCCGGTGGTGCAGACCTCTTCCCGGGAAACGACTTCGTAGTCCAAGGCAATTCGTAAGCCCGGGCGCTCGCGCAGAAATACCCGCACCATGGCCCGGTCGTCGAACGTCAGCGGCTTGCGGTAGCGCAGGTCGGCTTTGAGGACGGGCAGAAAGTAACCCTCTTCCTCGAGGTCCGCGTAAGGGCAGTTCAGGTCATCGAGCAGGCGCACTCGGGCGACTTCAAACCAAGTTAGATAGTTGCCGTGGTAAACGAAGCCCATTTTATCGGTTTCGGCGTAACGGACGCGGATTTCTGTTTCGCTGATGATCATACGGTTTGGTTGGTCATTCAAAAGAAAGGTCGGCCTGCGGCAAGGTTTTTATCGACCTTCTTTGGCGGAGCGGGCATTTTGCCTTTTATGGAAACTGATCCTTCATTCGCTTATCGTTATGGATTTGTTGGCGCGGGCAAAATGGCGCGGGCGATGATTACCGGCTTGCTGCGTTCCGGCGTGGCTCCGGCGAAAGAGATTATCTGCACCAGCGCAGCCGATGGGACGGGCCCGGCCCTGGCTGCCGATACGGGGATTGCTTTTGCCGAGACCCCTGATGAGGTCATCGCCGAGTCCGGCGTTCTGGTCTTAGCGATGAAACCACAACAATTGCAGGAATTTCCCGATGAAAAGGGGAAATTGGCTGAGGGGCGGTTGGTTTTGTCAATTCTCGCCGGCACCCCGCTGGCGGTTTTGCAGCGTAAATTTCCTGAGGCCCGAAACATTGTGCGGATTATGCCCAACACCCCCGGGGCGATTGGAGCCGGTATTTCCGGTTGGTGCTCGCGGAACGAACTCGCAGGGGAGGACCAATGCCGACTCTACGGTTTGTTGCAGAGCTTGGGCGAGTCGGTGGCGGTAGAGGAAGCGCAAATGGATGTCCTCACCGCGGTGAGCGGCAGTGGTCCAGCCTATATTTTTGAAATGGCCGCCGCCCTTATCGCGGCCGGAGAAAAAGAGGGACTTTCGCCCGAAATTAGTGAAAAACTGGTCCTGTATACCGTTTTTGGCGCCAGCCGATTGCTTTTGGAGGCGGATTCCACACCCGAGAAGCTGCGTGACGACGTAACCTCCCCCGGGGGAACCACTGCCGCCGCTCTGGAACAAATGGCCTCCGGAGGCTTCCGCGACATGATGGCCAAAACCATCAAAGCTGCCAAAGACCGCTCCCGGGAATTGTCCAAGCCATGAGTTATCAAGGCGAGCATTCGCAAACATTGGAAGAGTTAAGGTCCTCCTAAGCTTTTGCGCGGTGACCGGAACTTTTCTCTTGGCAGTTCGGTCTTTGGAGGCTTTGATGCCAATCTTTTCAACAATTCTTTCGATAATCCCATTATGAAAAAGATAAACTCTCTCCTTGCCCTTTTTCTGGGCTCACTATTCCTTGCTGCTTGTATGTCTGCTGAAGAAACCAAACAAACCAACAATGAACTCGATGATGGCCTCTATGCCCTCATGAAAACCAACCGCGGAGATATTCTGCTGGAGTTGTATTTCGAGAAAACGCCTCTTACGGTAACCAACTTCGTTGGCCTGGCCGAAGGGAAAATCGAAAATGACGCCCGCGAGTCCGGGGAGCCTTTTTATGATGGCATTGTGTTTCATCGGGTTATTAGCAATTTCATGATCCAAGGCGGTGATCCTGACGGAACCGGTCGTGGTGGTCCCGGATATCGCTTTGCGGATGAGTTTCACCCGGACCTGCGTCACGATGGACCCGGGATTTTGTCCATGGCCAATGCCGGGCCCGGAACCAATGGCAGCCAGTTCTTTATCACCCATAACGCGACCCCTCATCTGAATAACCGCCATTCGGTTTTCGGTCGAGTGGTGACCGGACAGGATGTTGTCGATAGCATCGCGCAGGGCGATAAGATTGAGACGGTGGAAATAATCCGTATTGGTGAAGCTGCCGAAGCTTTCACGGCGGATCAGGAAAGTTTCGATCAACTGCGCAACCGTTAGAAACCTCACTTTTTTTCTTGCGAAAAGGCGCTCTCTTTTTGGGGGCGCTTTTTTGCCATCAGGCCATTACGCCGAGCCATGTTTCTATGGTGGCGGCCCACCCGTGAGGTCCGGGCTTCTCGTTGCGGTGGAGCGGCTCCAAGTCCACCGGTTCATGGGTTCCATCGGGCTTGGCAACTAACACAGGGAAATCAACCGATTCCAAAAGCCGGAGGTCGTTTTCGCTGTCTCCGAGCCCGATGGAGAGAAGATCACCGCGAAGCGTTTGCAGCAACCCCTTCAAATGTTTGAAGGCTTTACCTTTGTTTATTCCAAGGCTCGTTACGGTATGAAAGCGGCCGCCGCATTCGAATTTGAGTCCTTCTTCGTAGAGATACTCAGTCAGATGAGTTTTTCGACTTTCGGCGAGAGGCGCGGTTAGAGTTTCGCTGAATAAGCGGCTACGGGCCCGCAGGGCTGCGGGTTCTGAAAGACCGGTCAGGGAAGACAGTTCCTTGATGGGTTGTTGGCTCATTCGACCAAGGTTGGCCGCATTCTCTTCTTCGTAACTTTGCAGAATCGAATCAATTTTTGGAAATTCAAGACCCAATTTGATAACCAGCCAATCCCCATTCTTTTCAATTTTCTTCTCCAACTCCGGGAATTCCTTACCGGGCAAGTAGAGGGCACTGCCGTTCTCGCAAATAAAGGGAATTTGGATGCCCAGGGTTTGTTGTAAATGTTTTTGCTCGGAGGGCGTTTTGGAGGAGCAAAACACCACGATATGTCCGTCCGCAAGAGCTTTGCGCAACATCGGAAGGCTGGCCGCCGGGGAATATGTTGTGCGGTCCAGGAACGTGCCGTCGAGATCGGTAACGATAACACCTTGCCGGGGCTTAGGTTGATCTTTCCAAGCAAAGGCCGGATTCGTCTCGAGAGGAGGCTTGAGACTGCTGAGCTCCGGTTGAGTGGGGTTATCAAGGGACATTGGTGAAAACGTTTAGTAAGGAGAGGCAAAAGGGACAACTTTCCCGGTCTTGGTTAGGACCGGGGAAGAATTGAAATTTTATAAAACCTCCAGGGCCTAGCGGGCAATAGAAATGGGCAGTGTATCGGAAAAGCCCTGAAATAAATTTTCGTCGGTATTCTGCAAAATCTCTTCCACCAATTCAGAAAATTTTTGAAAATTGATTTTATTCAAAGCGGGATATCTTTTCACTTGTGGGATTTCGCCGTCGATCAGATAACCCCTTTCCTCCATTTCCGCCCGCAGTGCCTCTTTCAAAGATTGAGGCGTTATGTCGGAATGATAAATCGCCCGCCAGGAAGCTGAGATCATATCATCGACATGTTCATCTCCTTTCACCTCGTGCAAGTGTGGGTTGCGCGATTGAATTTGGCAGATCTTGACGGCGTTCCGCCCAGGTTCTTTCTGCTGCTCGGGAATCAATCCGCCAAACCGTTCCAGGATGTTTACGAAATGATAGGTTTCAACGGCATAGCCGGCCGCATAATCAATATCCATGGCAAGGTCCAAACTCAGGGCGTGCTCGCCCGCATTGCCGGTTTTGATGATTTCCGTTTCAAAGCCGCTGTACATACTGATCAAACGATTCAAGACCCGGTTTGTTTGTACGGTGCTGCGCCCCCATTTGGCAAAATAAAGGGAACTGTCCTGTACCTTCGGTTTGCTCTGCCAGGAGATCCGAACAAAGGTGTTAGTTTCCCCGCACATATTGAAGCCGGCAGCATATTCCTTCACGTATTCGTTGACCGCACCGGGGAAGTAATTGTCGCTATCGACGAACCCAACAAATTTTTTCCCTATCGCTTTGGCCAAAAGAGTTCCCAGGATCATTCCTTCGGCTTTACCGTTTCGTATAAGACCTTGGTCGTCAATGAGCTCCTCGTAGCCGGATTCCGCAAAAGCTTTTCCCAGGAGAGGGTCTTTCTGGTGAACCAGAAGAATCTTCTGCCCAGTGAATTTGGCGAAATTACGAATCGCTTCCTGTTCGATTTGGAAACGGTCAATCGGGCTTCTCTCACTGTTGGAAACCACAATGGTGGTACATTGGTTGGGGATGCCGCATAAGACCCCCTCTATGAGTTTTAACCTTTCGTCTTTGACCGGGACCACAATCGCCATTTCCTTCTCCACTTGGAAAAGACTTTCGTAACTGATCCGCTGAATGACCGAGTCCTCCCGGTGGAAAATGGCCTCATGGTCCGGTCCGGAGTCCAGTTCATAGACTTTTTGAAGTCCATAAATCTGTACTGCGCCAATTCGTTCGGTTTCTCTGGGTATTTCTAATCGCATATGCTTCCTGTTAGAGCAAGGAACGTGCCATCAATGCCAGGAGGTTAATCTGTGGCCTCTTCCGGGAAGTAAGGAAGGTTTTTTTGGGGGGCTGATCTTGCGAGCGCCCGTTCTTGCTCACGGGAGATTTTCCCGGCAGTCTGGGGGGATGGAAATAATTGTCAATATTGCCCAACTCCTGTCGTCTTCCCACCCTGATATGGTTATCCATGGAACTCCGGAACTATGTCCGCTAGAATCCCCCGCCTTTTCCACGGTGGTTCTTTTTGACGGGCGGGAGGACCAGATCGTGATTCCGGGAAACCCTTTGTCCAAGGCGAGGGAATTTACCTTGGAGGCCCTCTTTTTCCCCTTTGCTGAAGGCGAGGAAGAGCAACGCTTTGTCCACCTGCAAAATGAAGAGGGAGAGGATCGAATTCTTCTGGAGACCCGCCTGACCGAAGACCGCCAGCATTGGTATGGGGATACCATCATTGCTGCGGGCGATGGGATGACTTTTCTCAATGATCCGGAAAAACTGCATCCCACCGGCGGCTGGGCAACGATGGCGCTGTACTTTGCCAACGGCCAGATGGAGCAATGGGTCAACGGGCAGCAAGAACTGACCGCACCGGCGGAATACCACCCTTGGTCAACCGGTCGGATCTCGCTGGGGCAAAGACTCAACCGGGTTTCGCCCTTTGCCGGATCTCTCGCCGCGCTTCGTTTCGCCGACTTTTCCCGCGCTCCCCAAGACCTCTGGCAACCCTCCGAATTTGCCCTCCCGAACCCCCGCTGATCGTGAACAACAAGGCGGGCCACTATCTCTCTTTGCAATCGTTTTTCCGCTTGTCGACTTGGGGAGATTGTTTGCTCCGATAGCGGATGACCATGCCGATGATCAGGCCGATAACAAAGCCCGCCAGGTGTCCTTCGTGAGCGATGAATTGACCCTGGTACAGAACCAGTGCAATCACTTCGCCAAGGGCCCAAAACCCCACCGCAAGGGGTAGGGTGAATAAAGTTTTTCCCCATTTGACCAAGACCCAGTAGCTGCATTGTAATTGCAGTTTCGGCTCGGTCACTAACAGGGTTCCCAGCAAGGCCCAAACAACACCACTAATGCCGATCACATTCTCTCCGCGGATTCCGGTGGTGAGGAGGTTGCACACAAGCCCCACGGCAAACACAAACAGGAGATAGCGCCACCAACCGATCCGGGAGGAGAAATAATTCCCCAAAGCGAAAAGAAAAATCAAGTTACCCAACAAATGCCCCAAATCTCCATGGTGAAAGGCCCCGGTGGCTACAAACAAAAAGCCGTTCAGGAAAACCAGCTCTTTCTCAAAAATCACGAGGGAAAACATCAAGAAAAACAAGATAAGGATGCCCATTAGGAACAAATTGGACAAAGGGGTATGTTCCGGAAGCTCCTCGGATCTGCACTGTAAGGGGAGAATTAGCATTTTTAGAAAAGAACTAAAATGAGTACCCCCAGGCTCATTGCTGGATAGATTGAGTTTGGGCTCTTTTTCTCCAGCCAAATGAGGAAATGAAAATACCCCAGCCATAGGGTAAAAAGAAAGACGCCGTAATAAAGAATCGCACCGATGCCATGGCCCAGGAAAATCTGAAAGAGGACCTGCAATAAGGTCAGCCATCCTGCATAGAAAACAGGATCTTCGCGCAGGAAAAAATGCTTAACGAACGTTGCTGCAACAAATAATTTGATGATAAAAAGATAAAACATACGGACGTCGGTTTTGTATGATGAGTGCATACCGTTTGAACCCAAAAATCAAACGTCTAAATTTCTCTTTTTCTGGGAAAATCCTGTTTGTATCGGTTAATCCCTGCAAAAACCCGGGAGCCGCGTGAAAGGTTTGGCGAATTTCAGGAAGGGGGTCGAAGGCGGGTTTTGCTTGACGGATGGCCCCGGCTTGGAGGGAATAAGCTTCACTTATGAAACGATCTGAAATCAATAACGCAATTCGTCAGGCTACGGCTTGCTTTGAACGGCATCACTGGACTCTGCCTCCCCGCCCGCGCTGGGATGTGACCGATATGGGCTTGGGAGATTTTCCCTCCTATGGATTGGTTCTGGTGAACCTTTGTGAGGAAGAGGAGTACTGCGAGAAATTGATGTATGCCCGTCAAAACCAAAAGACTCCCGCGCACTGTCACAAAATGAAAAAGGAGGACATCATTGCCCGCAACGGGGTCCTCGCGGTGCAGCTTTGGGCCGGTCATCCGCATAAGGTGGCCGACGGCACTCCATTTACGGTACAGATCAACGGGGAGGAACAGGAAGTGAAATCGGGCGAAGTGGTTCGCCTGGAACCAGGGCACCGCATTACCCTTGTGCCCGGTGTGTATCACGAGTTCTGGCCGGAAACCGATGAATGCGTCATTGGCGAAGTGTCCACCAAGAATGATGACCTCACCGACAATTTCTTCGTCAGCGAGGACATTGGCCGCTACCCCGAAGTCGAGGAAGATGAGCCGCCGGTAGTCAAGCTGCTCAGCGATCAATAACCGTTTTTACTCTTATTTGTGCCTGATCGTTGCTGGGCCGTACTTACTTGGGCGATGCCTGGGCGAGTAGGGTTCGGAGCGTTTCCAGGCTATCGGCGTCGCCGGGTAATTTGTCCTGACGCCAGCGAAGAATTCGGGGAAAACGAACAGCGAGGCCGGATTTGTGGCGTTTGGAGGGATAAATACCCTCGAACCCGATTTCGAAAACCAATTTTGGTTCCACCGTGCGGACGGGGCCGAATTTTTCCTTGGTGTGTTTTTTGATCCAGCGATCCGCTTCCTGGATTTCCTTATTGGTCAACCCACTGTAGGCTTTGGCAAAAGGAACCAGCTGATCGCCGTCCCAAACGGCAAAGGTGTAATCGGTGAACTGCCCGGAGCGGCGACCGTGGCCCCGTTGGGCATAAACCAAAACCGCATCGGCGGTCAAGGGATCGACTTTCCATTTCCACCAAAGCCCTTTTTTTCGCCCGACGGAGTAGGGGCTGTCGTTTTTTTTCAGCATGAACCCTTCGGCTCCGATGGTTCGGCTGCGGGATCTCTCCTGGGCCAGCCGGGACCAGCTTTTCTGGTGTACCAGGGGGGATAGACGCAAGGGAGATTCCGGCAGATTCTTCGCAAAAAGTGTTTCCAAAATCCTCCGGCGTTCGCAAAAGGGTTTTCCCCGGACGTCCTGACCGTTGTGTTCAAGTAGATCGTAGGCCATGAAAATGACCGGGGTGCTGCGCACCGTGGCGGCTCCAGGCTTTTTGCGATTGAGGCGCTTTTGTAAATCCTGAAACGTCAGTGGGTTGGTGGCTTTTCCCTGCCAGGGGAGGATCTCCCCGTCCAAAACGGTGCCGTCGGGAAGATGGCTGGCCGGAGGAAGCAATTCGGGAAACTGCGGGGTAACCAATTCCTCTCCGCGGGACCAAAGATAGGTTTGCTGGCTCCGTTGAATCAGTTGCGCCCGGATGCCATCCCATTTCCATTCGCAGGTCCATTCGTGCAGGTCGCCGGGAGGGCAACTCCGCGGATCTTTTTCCAGCGGATAGGCCAGACAAAAGGGATAGGGGCGGGAGTCCTGGTCGGCGGCCTTGGGTCGGACCAAATCGTCCCAGCGAAACTCCTGCGGGTTCCAATCACCCATCAGTCGGTGGGCTAGTTGCTCGGCGGGCTGTTCGAGGGTCTGAGCCAGGGCCCGGAGAATGATTTTTTGGGAAATCCCGAGGCGAAACCCGCCGGTGATTAGTTTGTTGAAAACAAATCGCTGGTCGCGGTCGAGTTGCGCCCAACTTTGCCGCAGGAAGTTTTGCTTTTCCTCTTCGGAGGCTTTTCCTGAGTTTTGGATACGTTCAATCCAGCGGGTTAGAGTGTCGTCGGAGGTTTGCGAACTTGGGGGCAAAAGAAGGGCGGCCGTCTCGGCAAGGTCTCCAACCTGGGCATAGCATTCGCCAAAAAGCCATTCGGGAATGCCGGTTTCGGCCAGGACGACCTCCCGGAAGAGGCGGGCATTGATCTGCCGCCGCGGTCGGCGACCGGTAAAAAGGGCAATCGTCCAGACCCGGTCCCCAGGCGGGGCCTCGGCAAAAAAACGGGCCAGGAGGTCGATCTTTCGATTGAGACTGGTGGTTTGGTCAAGGTTCAGCACCAAAGCGGCAAATTGTCTCATCCTTCGTCCTCCTCTCCGAAAGGGGTTTGAAGGTTGTCCGCGCGATAGCCCTTCTCCCGCAGCCAACGAACCAGAGCGTGGGTTTGCCCATGGGTGGCGAGAACATTTTCTGCGCCCGTCGCCGCAATCGCCTCTATCAAGCCGGACCAGTCGGCGTGGTCGGAAATGACAAAGCCGCGGTCCAGTGCCCGGCGCCGGCGGTTTCCCCGAACAGTCATCCAACCGGAGGCCATCGCCTTGGAATGACTTCCGCATTGGCGCAGCCACTGACTGTCCTCAATCGCCGGGGGTACCAAATAAAGGCCTTCGGCTGGTGCTTTGCGGGCCTCTGTTGGCCAAGGGTCGGTGGTTGGGAGTGGATACCCGCTTCGCCTCGCAATGGCGTTCATTCGCGCGGTGGCGGGATGGGCGTAAATGGGCCCCGCGTTTTTCGGCAGCAAGGCCAGAAGCCGCTGGGCCTTGCCGAGGGAGTAGGCGAAGAGAATCGCTTTTTGGCCGTTTTGTTGGCATTCCTGCCACCAACCGCTGATTTGTTGGGCGACCGTTCCGGGATCGGGCCAGCGGTAGATGGGCAGACCGAAGGTGCATTCGGTGATGAAGGTATGACAGCGAACGGGTTCGAAAGCGGCGGCCAAGGGGTCGGCCCCAACTTTATAATCCCCACCGGCTACCCAGATTTCGCCGCGGTACTCTACGCGGACTTGGGCGGAGCCAGGGATATGTCCGGCCGGGTGAAGGGAGAGAGTGACGCCCCGATGCCGCAGCTTTTCGCCATAATGGAGTGGAAGAAGATGAATACCGGCGCCCAGCCTTCCGCGCAGGAAATGCCCGCAGCTGGTTTCGGCGAGGTACAGTTGATGGCCTGCCCGGGCATGATCGGCATGGGCATGGGTGATAACTGCGCGATTGACCGGGCGCCAGGGGTCTATATAAAAATCTCCGGCCTCACAGTAAAGACCTTCCGGTCGGAGGGAAAGAAGAGGGTTTTTTCTCACTGGTGAAGCATAGGGTAAAATCTTGTCTTGGCGAGGCATTCGGTGATTATCAGTGGCCATTTTAAGGAAATTGCTTAAATCAAACCTTGCCGTGAATAGAAAATAAAGAGAGAACAAGGGTATGAACATTCCCTTGGAGATCTCCTGGCCCGCCGCCATATTTTGTTTGTTTCTTCTCTGGTTCCCTTCGTGGCTCCTTTATACCAGAAGACAAAAGAACATGCTTTTTGATCTTTACCATTCTCCGGATGGGCATGTTTTCCGGAGCTTTTTTTATTGGCCGAATGCCTTTGATCTATTGCGGGCCGCTGGAGGAGTGTTCCTCTTGTTGTATGTGGTTTTTCCGGAAAATACTCTTAGATTGTCTTCCGAAGATGAGGCCTATCCTTGGTTTTTGGGGATTTTACTGGGCGTCTTGGGCATTGGTGTTTTGCTGCAGACGTTTTTTCGCTTCGAGGGCTATTTTGCGCCCAATTACCCCTTTCACTACCAACTCGGAGGAAGTCTTATCTTAATGGATCCCTGGGGAGGGCTTTTCGCATTTGTTCTTGCTTGTGTGGTGGTAAAAGCCTTTCGCCACTATGAGTGGTTTGCCCCGGCTTTTATTGTTGGAGCTATCGCTTTTGCTTACTTGTTCGGGGGCTTAAACGTTTTGCTGGGGGCGGTTGTTCTTTTGCAGGGCCTGCCGTTGCTACTGGCTCTCTTGGGGAGACAACATTTGCGGCTTCTTCGCTTTGGGGTGGCCTGAAGCCTTGGTCTCGGTGTTCAGTTTTTATCGATATCTTCGTCGTCAAGTCCCCCTTGAAGTTGGCTGCGCAATAAAAGTTCGGCAATCTCCTTTTCGGTCATCCGGATCAGTTGGCGCAAGCGTTCCCCGACGTTGAGATTGGCGAGGAGCGCAAGTCTTTCGGTGATGTCCGGGCAGAGGGAAAAAGCCACCAGGTCGGCAACGACTTCGGGGTCTTTCACTTCTTTGAGAAATTGCATGATTTCTTGGGTTATCGGTGCCCCCAAACGCTGTTTACGGTGCAGTCCTCCCAGTAAACGACTTCGCAGGGCGGGGAGATCGGCTTCCGATGACCCGGTGGCGTCTGAGTTCAGGGGACGAATCGAGATTTTGCGGTAAGGTTCTTCCTGGAGAATCCCCTCCACACGAATGCGACAGAGGCCTTGCACGATGAGGTTGGAGTGCCCGTTTTCGAGGTCTTGGCACGCCCTTATAATGCCCGCACTGGCGATGGGGTAGGGCGGTTCAAGGTGGGGCATATCGTCCTCGTCGGGTTTCTCTTTAAGCGTCAAAACCGCAAAAATCCGATCCGTTTCGAGGCATTCACGGACCATTTGTTGATAGCGCTCCTCGAAAATATGCAGCGGCAAAATAACCTGCGGGAATAGAACGGTGTTGGGCAAGGTTATGGCCGGTAAGTGCCGCGGGATGTCGATATCGAGAGATTCGCTCATGACCATGCAGAGGGATGAAGTCGCTTTGGGTCGGGATCCGGGTTCTCGGCATAATACACTAACATACGTAGATAGGGCAACTGATGAGGAGGGGTTTCCGGTTTTTTGCCCTGTATTTCCAACCAAAGACTTTCCGGGGATAGCCCCTGCAATTCGTAAACTTTCTGGTAGCCAATATCCAAAAGGCTGCGGGCGACTTCGGCCGACATTCTCGGAACTTTCATGAAGTCCGAGGAAAGAGCCGCATAGTCGGTTTTTTTCTTTCGGGGAGGGAAGGGCTCCATCAGCGGTTATTCTTTAATGGTTCCCGTCCCGTCCACCAGATATTTATAACTGCAGAGCTCCCGTAAACCCATCGGACCCCGGGCATGGAGTTTGTCGGTCGAAATGCCAATCTCGGCCCCCAAGCCGAATTCATACCCGTCGGTGAAACGGGTGCTGGCATTCCAGTACACTGCCGCCGCATCAATTTGGGTCTGAAACGATCGGGCAGTCGTGGGGTCCGCTGTTACGATGGCCTCGCTGTGACCACTGCCATGGGCGTTGATGTGATCTACCGCATCTTTCGTCGACAAAACCGTTTTTACCGCCAAAATCATGTCGAGGTATTCCTCGTCCCAGTCGGATTCCTGGGCGGGGGAAAAGTCGGTAAAACCTTGTGCTTCCGCTTTCTTCGCCGTTTCGGGATCCAGACGGAGAGCAACTCCTTGTTCATGAAGGTCTTTTAGGATCTGCCCGACCAAATCTCCCGGGAGTTGGTCGTGCAAAAGGAGTTTCTCAATGGCATTACAAACTCCGGGACGTTGGCATTTGGCATTGATGGTGATCCGGCGGGCCATTTCGGGGTCGGCCTTTTCGTCAAGGTACAGATGGCAAACGCCTTTGTAGTGCTTGATCACGGGAATGGTTGAATTTTCCACCACAAACCGAATAAGACTTTCGCCCCCGCGCGGAATCAGACATTGTACGAAATCGTCTTTCTTCAAAAGACAGCTCAAGGCATACCGGTCGGTGGTCGGAATCAATTGCAGGGCATAGGGGGGAAGGTTGGTGCGGGCGAGCGTCTTGGTCAGCACCTCGGCCAAGGCCCGGTTGGTGTGAATGGCTTCTTTGCCTCCGCGCAAAATTGCCGCATTTCCGGACTTCAGACAGAGGGCGGCGCAGTCGATGGTAACATTGGGGCGGGATTCGTAAATAATGCCGACCACTCCGAGTGGGACTCTGACCTTGCGGATAAGCAGACCGTTGGGGCGCTTGATCTTGCCAATATCCTCACCTACCGGATCCTCCAGGGCGGCGACTTCCAAAACGCCTTCGATCATTTGCTGGATCCGTTTTTCCGTAAGTTCCAGACGGTCCAACAGGGCGGGAGTCAGATCCATCGCCCGGCCCGCTTCCAAATCTTTTTGGTTTTCCGCGATCAAGGTCGGTCGGGCAATGTCCAGTTCCTGGGCGAGCAATTGGAGGAAAGCATTTTTTTCTTCCATCGAAGCAGCGGCTAATTGCAATGAAGCTTGCCGCGCTTCCCGACAAATTTTGTCGATCAGTTGAGTGATTTGGTCGGTATCCATGGAATTAGTTTTGGTCCTTAAGTTGGTTGAGGATGGACTTGAATTGCGGATGCTTGCGCAGAGGGTCTAGATCGGGGTCCATTTGGAGCCATTCAACATCGGTATAGCCCAAGTCAATAGCTCGGGAGAGGGCTTTTATGGCATCGGTGGATCGCTTTTTTAAAGCCAAACTACAGGCCAGATTGTAGTGGGCCGTCGGGTTTTCGGGCATTAGCCGAACCAGCTTGCGGTCCATTTTCAAACCATCGTCGATTCGCCCTACCTCAGTGTATAAACCTCCCAGGATCTCGACAACCTCCGCATATTTGGGGCTTTTCCGCAGGATGTCCTCGAAAAAGGAGATTTCAAATTGATGTTGCTTGGCCATTTCGTCTAAACAAAAGCCTCTCTCCGGCAGAAGGCAAAATTTTTCCGCTTTTGAGGGCAAGATTGGCGCTCCTCAGACTGGTTCCGGTGGCCTCAATAGACGTCCCGCTGGTAGCGTTTTTCTTTCTGCAGGCCCTTCAACCATTGCTGCGCGTCGTCCTCGGAAAGTTTGCCCTCGGTTTGGGCAATTTGCAGAAGCTCTGAATGTACGTCTTTGGCCATGCGGCTGGCGTCTCCGCAAACATAGAAATAGGCTCCGTCCTGTAGCCATTTCCAGAGGTCTGCCGCGTTGTCCCGCATTTTATGCTGCACGTAGACTTTGCGGTCAGTATCGCGGGACCAGGCTAGGTCAATCCGGTCCAGCGAGCCGTCTTTGAGCGCGGCTTGCCATTCGGTTTGATAAAGAAAATCGGTCACCATGTGCTGATCGCCAAAAAATAACCAGTTTTTTCCCTTCGCGCCAATCTCCCTCCGCTCCTCAACAAAAGCGCGGAAGGGCGCAATCCCCGTTCCCGGGCCGACCATGATGATGGGGGTATTGTTGTCCGAAGGAAGACGGAAGTTTTTGTTGTGGTGTACAAAGACCGGGACCGTTTCTCCCTTGGCCACCCGGTCAGCGAGGTAGGTCGAGGCGACCCCTTTGCGGACTTTGCCGTTGGTACGATACCGCACCGCCGCCACGGTCAGATGTACCTCCTCGGGATGGGCTTTCAAACTGGAGGCGATGGAATACAAGCGTGGGGGCATTTTTCGCAACAGGGAAACCAATTCCTGCGCCGTCAGATCCTCTACCGGGAAATCCGCCAACGTGTCGGAGATTTCGCGACCGTAAAGGTAGCTTTTCAGGTTGTTTTTGTCCTTTTCTTCCAAGAGTGCATCGAGATGCTCGGATTTGGCCCGGGGCGCATATTTACGGAGAAACAGTTGACTCAAACCGGTAATATCGAGCTTGCTCAACAACGCTCGCTCCAACGGCATTTCGTCTTCGTCTACCGAAACCACGGTGTCCCGGGGAAGCTTGGTCAGTGACAGAATATCCTCGACGACCTCCGGGCAATTGGTCGGGAAAACCCCCAGAGAATCACCGGGTTCATAAACCAAACCGGAACCTTCGAGCGATAATTCAAAATGCCTGGTTTCCTTCGCCGAGGCGGGGAGAGTTTCACTTCCCGGACTATTCAGGTTGATGTTCTCCAAAAGCGGAGCAGGGAAGGGATTCCTCCGGTCATATACCGTTACTGCCGGGTTGGCGGAGACAGTGATTGTCGCGGCCGCAGTTTCCGCGCTGCCGGAGTTCTCGGTCGTCGAACGCAAGGCTCCGATTGATCCCTTGAGCCAATCCTGGAAAGGGGGTTCGAAATCCACATCGCAATCTTGCCGGGGGAAAATTCTGGTCCCGCCGAGCTTCTCGAGACGCTCATCAAAGTCTTTCCCGATTTTACAAAAATGCTCGTAAGAGGTGTCGCCCAAAGCCAATACCGAAAATCTGGTATTTTTAAGTTTGGGCGCTTTATCACTCATAAATTGCTCATAATAGTCTTCCGCGGGCGAGGGAGGATCACCTTCCCCCCAAGTGCTCACCAATACCAAAAGGTTTTCGGCCTTGGCCAAGTCTTCTACCTTGGCCTCTTCCATCCCCCGCACTACCGCCTTGAACCCGGCCTTCCTCGCCGTTTGCGCGGTTTGCTCCGCTAAACTCTCGGCATTTCCTGATTCGGAACCGAAAAGAATATCCAAGCGTTGGCTGCTGGTTTTTGATGCGGCTGGTGAGCCTTCGGGCACATTTGTTGATTGGCCCGCTGCGGCTGGTTGCGCTCCCGCGAGAAATCCACTTAGCCAGAGCGTTTGGGTCGAGTCTAAGGTCCCCAGGATGGGTTCAAGGGCTTTTCTTTGTTCCGCGGAAAAAGGTGCGTGATCCGGGAGTGGTGGCAATACTGGGTTCATAAAAGGATTAGTTTACTAAAGATGTAATAAAAACCGCATCCGGTTTCGGTGCAAGGGCAATGGGAAAAAATAA
Source organism: Opitutales bacterium (assembly GCA_022565335.1). Classification (GTDB taxonomy): domain Bacteria; phylum Verrucomicrobiota; class Verrucomicrobiia; order Opitutales; family T3Sed10-336; genus JAIUMY01. The sequence goes on along the minus strand of JAIUMY010000049.1, from coordinate 4,022 downwards.
CAATTAACAAATCTGAAAAACGAGAGGCAAGTGGTTTCGTTAAACTTATGCCTTATTGAAGCAGGGAAGGTTCTCGAATAGCCTCCAGCAAAGCTTCCACATTTTCGATTTTGGCCCCGGGTCTAATGCCGTGCCCCAAGTTGAAAATGTGACCGGGGTAGTCTTTTAACTCCGCCAAAATTCTTTTCGCCGCCTTACTCGTTAACTCTGGACTGGTCTCCAGGATAAGCGGATCCAGATTCCCTTGGATCGCCACCTTGCCCGCAAGCTTTGGGGCTACCGTGCGCAGCGGCGCAGTATAGTCCAGACTCAGAACCTGCACCCCGCATTGGGCCAGGGTTTCGGCTTGGGGACTAAGCCCTTTGGCAAACAGAATGACGGGAATTTTCCCCTTCAAGTGATCGACGATTCGGCGTATCCATTTTAGCGAGGCCTCCTCATAATCATTACCGGGCAATACCCCGCCCCAGGAATCGAAAATTTGAAAAGCATCGGCCCCCGCTTCCGCCTGCATAGTGGCGTATTGGATAACCGCCTGGGTGAGTTTCTCCAGCAACTCCTCGTAAAGGGGTCGGTTTTCCCAAAAAAGCCTCTTGGTGGTGAGATAGTCCGCCGAACTCCCCCCCTCAATCATGTAACTGGCCAAGGTGAATGGTGATCCGGTGAATCCCAGGAGAGCTTTCCGGTCACCGAGTTCCTGTCGCAGTATTCGTAGGGCCGCCGGGACGTAGGCTAGACGCTCGGGTACCTTTTCCGGAGTGAGTGCTCGTATCTGCTCGGCCGAGCGGATCGCAAAATCCATCCCGATCCCTCCCTGATCACGAAAATGGTAGGGTTGCCCCATCGCCTCCGGGATCACCAGAATGTCCGAGAAAAGAATTGCCGCATCAAAATCAAACCGGCGGATCGGCTGCAAGGTAACTTCGGTCGCCAATTCAGGCGTTTGTACCATTTTTAGAAAACCATGCTTTTCTTTTAAGGATCGGTATTCGGGTAAATATCTTCCGGCCTGGCGCATCAACCAGACCGGAACAGGGTATACCGCCTCTCCGTGCAGGGCTTTTAAAAAACGTTCGCGGGAATTCATTCCTTTGATTTACGACTCATGGCCCCTTTCAGCAATGGCAAAATACGAATCTGTTTCTGCCCCACTTTGCCCTTGGGGGATTTTGGGACAGGGGATTCGAATTGACAGAAGAGGATTCGGATTGAAACTTAATTTATGAATTTGGAGAAGACTTTTTCTTGCGATGTCCTCGTTGCCGGAGCCGGAGCGGGAGGAATCTGTGCAGCCTTACAGGCGGCCCGCCAGGGAGCGCGGGTGCTTTTGGTGGAAAAGGCCGGGCAAATCGGAGGCACCGGGGTGCATTCACCGGTTTCCCTGGTTTGTAAGTTTCATGGGACCGATCATCGACCCATTAATATCGGGATTCACAGTGAACTGTATCCAGAGATTTATCCTTTTTCCACCAGAGACCACCGGCCCACCGCCAAAAGATTGACTTACGACGAGAAAATTCTTCTAGAACGATATCAAAAACTTCTGGCCGCCGAAGTAAACTTGACAGTGCAAACCGGCGCTGCCGTGAAATCCGTGACCAGGGAGGACCGGAGGTTAACCTCTGTCACCCTCTCCAATGGTAAGGTCGTCGAAGCAGAATGCTTCATTGATGCTACCGCCGATGGCAATCTCGCGGCTCTGGCCGATTGTTTTTTCCTCAAGGGTCGTGACCAGGATGGTGCCTTGCAAAGTGCCACCCTGACCTTCGCCATGGAGAATATCGATAAAAGCAAATTGCGGAAACCGGAATTTCTTACCCGTGCCGGAGCCGACTCCCTGTGGAAAGAACTCACTGAGCTCTATCGGGAAGCAAAGGAAAAAGGAGAAACCCAAAACCCAAAATCGGGAGTTGTCGCTTTCCCTTACCCCGACGGGGAACGCCTTCTTTTTAATTCCAATGAAGTGATTGGGATCGACCCAACGGTGCCCGGCAGTGTCGAGGAAGCTCGCCAAAAAGCCCTCGAAATGGTGGATGAATTGGTCGCGATTTTACGGCGCCATCCAGCCTTTGCCAAGGCTGAGGTTTGCTTTGTGTCCCCGAAAATGGGAGTTCGCGAGGGCCGCCGTATTATTGGTGAGTATGTCCTCAATGAAAACGATTGCCTCGGCGAAGCCCGTTTCCCGGATATGGTTGCGGCCTGTGCCTACGAAATCGACATCCATGACCCCGAAGGCGGGGAAACCCGCATGGTCGATATTCCCGGATCCGGGTATTATCATATTCCCTATCGGAGTATCATCGCCCGCGATGCGGATAACCTTCTTCTTGGTTCACGTTGTATCAGTGGAACCCACGAGGCTCATTCGAGCTATCGCGTGATGAGTGGCGTCACCGCCATCGGCCAGGCCGCAGGTTGTGCGGCAGCCCTCGCGAGCCAACTTAAAAAACCCAACGTTCGGGAGGTTAAACCGGAGTGGATCCGCCATGAATTGCGCCGCAGTGCCCAATTTGTTGAAGGCCCTTGCGAAGCCCCGTCAACCTAATCGCCCTTTTCTTCCTCCGCCAATTTGGCTTCCAAGCCCTTAAGGAGGCCAAAACTGAATAAGCCGGTGTTGTGACCATCGCTAAAGGAGAATTTGATGGCATAATTCCCCACCATACTCCAACCAATGATTTGTACGCCGTTATGCTCCGAAGGTGCCTGGCCCCCGTATTTATTGCCAAAAATGTCGTATTCACCCACATTCTCCGCCGAAGGCGAATGCTTTCGCAAAAAAGGCATCGGAAAAAAAGATTCCGATCCATCGCTCCATGCAATCGCAATTTCCTCCCCAATCGTCTGAATATTCACCGGCTTAACCATATCCCTTTCTTACCCACTTCTCCCAAAAAATCAACCTCTGGAACTGTCAACTTTTAAAATCCTCGAACCTAAAATGCATTTGCCTTCTCTTTTTTTACAAATTTCCCTGACGGGGCAAGCTCTTGACCAATTTCCACCGTATAGAACCGACCAACCTGGGGTTTCCACCGGGCCAAAAGGCCTATATTCTTTGCCCCAAAGAAAAGGTCTTGTTCCCTAAGGGAGAATGGTTCATGGGATATCAAATCTGACCATGCCTCCTGATTTTTCATCGAGAGGACTTAAGGACTTAAGTGGATATTGAGACGAATACCGCGAGGAATCGCCCATCAATTGGCCTATGAAAACAATTCAAACGCTGAATTTTTATGTCTTGCTCTCCGGTGATTTGGGTTTGTTGAAACGGAAAAAATTCGGCGAAAATAATCCGGGTAGGGGAGTGTGAAAAGTCAAACTCGGACGCCGGACTTTGCGGGATAAGCATTGCTTTGCTTCCTTCAAAAGTCCCATTACGAACGACTCTGAACCAACGACCTGCCCCCTGGTAATCGCCGCGAATGTCTTTTTCCGTTCGCGACTTTCGCCTTCGTTTTTCGCCTGCTCGCTAAGTAACCGGGTGATCTCCTCCTGCGCCTCCTGGTCATCCAGATGGCCCTTGCCTTCCCGCGGCATTCGTCCCTGTCCCAGCACCAGCATCCGGTAAAACCGCAATACATCGCTACCCGTATCCTTATCTATCGCATCAACAATATACCCCAAATCGGTCTTCGGTTCTCCCGCCATTACCGACTCCCCGTAACCACTGTAGGCATATTTGCCCGGATCATCCACCAATCCCGCCCGAACCGGATTCAGATCAATATAAGCCGCCACCACCTTCAAGGCATTGGCCCGCCCCTCCACCAGGACACTCTTAAACTTCTCACTCCACAGCGGACCATAGCGCCGGTACTCACTGTTATACCAGATACTCACCCGCTGTTTGAAGGTTTTCATAAACTCCGGCAGATTATTCATCCGCTTATGCAGGGCCGCGCGGAGTTCCTCCGCCGCCGTGCCTCCCTGTTCCAGCGTCCGCTGCCCCTGCTGCACCGCATTGGGCGCCTAGGGGATGGAGCGGGGAGCCTTCCGCAAATGATTTTTCTCCCCGTGCAAAT
>JAIUMY010000048.1 GCA_022565335.1 Opitutales bacterium | reverse complement strand
TCGGAACGCAGGCTAAAGCCAGCGCTACCGAAACAGCCAATCGGGGCGTAAAGCCCCTCCGACAAAAGAGCATAACTGTTTTGTAGGGCCTCCACTTGTGGAGTGCCGCCCGGGAGGATTTGCGTTCCGGCCAGAGGGCTTTCGCTGGCCACGGCTTCTCACAGAGGTAGCACGGCCATCCTGGCGGTGTTTGGGCCGTTCGGGGACACCGGATGGAAGCCTGTGCTACTACTTTTGAGTACCGCTTAGCGGAATTTTACGGGTGGAAGGACGAGAAGTTGAGCTTCGGAACGCAGGCTAAAGCCAGCGCTACTGAAACAGCCAATCGGGGCGTAAAGTGCCTCCGACAAGGGCACCGTTTTTTTGGGTGAAGGAGTGGCTCGGCTTGCGTGCATGGCTAGAAGCAATCCGCGCAGGGACACGAGGTCCCCCATAAGGAGCAAGGACATTCCTGTCATTGGGGAGCCGATCAGGCGACCTGATTGAGGGGAGAGATTTCCGGGGATGCACCATCCCTCCCATTCTCAAGGACAGGAATGTCCTTGCTCCTTATATAGTCACCTCCCCAGGAACAGGCAGAACCCTTGGTGAAGTCGGACCCCAAGGGTTGAAAGCCCGACCCATGCGGTTTCATCCAAAGTCCCCGCTTGGCCCAATAGCGGACGATACTTTCCCATGCCCTCCCGAAAATGCCGCGGCGCAAACGGAGATGTTTTTAAACAATGCTTATTCCTTAATCTGGAGAACGAGTTTTTCATCGGCCAGATCAAAGACGACTTGGTGTCCGTCGGTAACCTCCCCTTTGATCAAGGCCCGGGCCAGCGTGGTTTCGATCTGTTTTTGCAGGAAACGCTTCAGCGGACGGGCGCCGTAAATAGGATCGTAGCCTTTTTCTCCAACCCATTGGGCGGCCTCCGGAGTGAGTTCGACCGAAATCCGACGATCCTCCAGGCGGCGGTTGAGATCCGCGACCAGGAGATGGACGATTTGTCCGATCTCTTCAAGCGTCAGAGGTTTGAAGAGAATGATATCATCGACCCGGTTCAAAAACTCGGGACGAAAACCGGCCCGCAAATCAGCAAAAACGGATTCTCTCACGCTCTCAGGTATGGTTCCATCGAGGACGCCCTCGGTTAAGTGACGACTGCCAATATTGGAGGTCATAATGACCACCGTGTTTTTGAAATCAATCAACCGTCCCTGCGAGTCGGTGATGCGGCCATCATCGAGCACTTGTAGCAGAATATTAAAGACATCCGGGTGGGCCTTTTCGACCTCATCGAAAAGGATCACCGAATACGGTTTTCGCCGCACCGCTTCAGAAAGCTGACCGCCTTCCTCGTAACCCACATATCCCGGCGGGGCACCGACCAAACGGGCAACGGCATGTTTTTCCATGTACTCACTCATGTCGATGCGGATGAGATTTTCCTCGGCATCAAAGAGCGAGGCGGCAAGGGTTTTGGCCAATTCGGTCTTTCCGACCCCGGTAGGTCCAAGGAAGATGAAACTGCCGATCGGGCGACGGGGGTCCTTGATCCCGGAACGGGCCCGCAAAATTGATTCGGAAACGGCCGTCACCGGTTCGTCCTGGCCGACCACCCGTTCGTGCAAAACGTCTTCCATGCGGAGAAGTTTTTCCTTTTCGCCCTCCAGCAATCGGCTTACCGGAATACCGGTCCAACGACCCACGATTTCCGCAATCTCCTCTTGGCTGACTTCCTCTTTGAGGAGACTGGTCGTTTTTTCCTTCGACTCGGCGTCGGCCAGTTCCTTTTCCTTTTGTGGCAAAACTCCATGCCGCAACTCTGCGAGTTTATTGAGATCGTATGCTCGCTCGGCCTGTTGCATCTGGAGTTTGATTTGATCAATTTCCTCGCGGATCTTCTGGCCCTTTTGCAATTCTTCCTTTTCGGCCTCCCATTGTCGACGCAAGGCCTCTGCTTTTTCCTTGGTATCCGCCAATTCCTTACGCAAATCCTCCAACCTTTGTTTACTGGCTTCATCCTTTTCCTGCTTCAGGGCGGCCTCTTCGATTTCCAGCTGCATTTGCCGGCGGGTCAACTCGTCCAACTCGGTGGGCATGCTGTCGATTTCGGTCCGGATCATGGCACAGGCCTCGTCGACCAAATCAATTGCCTTGTCCGGTAGAAAACGATCCGTGATGTAACGGTTCGAAAGCGTTGCCGCATTCACCAAAGCGTTGTCCTGAATCCGGACCCCATGGTGAAGTTCGAAACGCTCGCGCAATCCACGGAGAATGGAAACGGTGTCCTCCACCGTCGGCTGATCCACCAGTACGGTTTGGAAACGGCGTTCCAAGGCGGCATCTTTTTCAATGTTCTTACGGTATTCGTCCAGCGTGGTAGCTCCAATACAATGCAATTCGCCGCGGGCCAACATCGGTTTGAGCATATTACCGGCATCAATGGCCCCCTCGGCCTTCCCTGCTCCGACAATGGTATGGAGCTCATCAATAAAGAGAATGATCTGGCCATCGCTCTCTTTGATTTCCTTTAGCACGGCTTTCAGGCGCTCCTCAAATTCACCCCGGTATTTGGCTCCCGCCAGGAGTGATCCCATGTCCAGTGCGAAAATGGTACGGTCTTTGAGACCCTCGGGAACATCACCCCGCACGATCCGGTGGGCGAGGCCTTCGACTATCGCGGTCTTCCCAACTCCGGGTTCCCCGATGAGAACCGGATTGTTTTTCGTTTTTCGGGAAAGAATCCGAATGACCCGGCGAATCTCGCTGTCGCGGCCGATTACCGGATCAACTTTGCCTTTCTTGACTTGGTCCACCAGATCGATGCCGTATTTCTCCAAGGCTTCGAAAGTGCCCTCGGGATTGTCAGTGGTCACCCGTTGATTTCCCCGGATCTGCGTGATGGCTTCGCGTACCTTCTTGGGTTCAAGGGCGAAACTTTTCAACAGATTAGCCAATGCGGTAGGACGGGCCACTTCGGTCAGCGCGAGAAACAAATGTTCTACGCTCACATATTCGTCCTTCATCGACTTCGCCAGGCCCTCCGCTTTGGTCAAAGCATCGTTGACCGCCTGGGAGACATAGATTTTGGAGGTATCCACACTCCCGGAAACTTTGGGCAAGCGCTCAAGCTCGCGTTCGTTCGCGAGTTGCAGGGCATTGGGAGTGATCTCCATTTTGCGCAGCAAGGAGGGAACCAATCCTTGTTCTTGTTCGAGCAGGGCCTGCAGGAGATGAAGGGTATCGACTTCATTATGAGAACGGCGACGAGCCTGTTGTTGAGCCTCGTTCAACGCCTCACGGGATTTTTCGGTTAGCTTTTGTAAATTCATAAAGATTTTGGTTTATAGACTCTGGTGCATATTGCATTCCACCCTTCCGAAACTCTCCCCCTGTTCCCTTATTTGTTATAGAAGAATGCTTTACAGAATGCAGAAAGAAACTAAAGACTTCAATATGTGGGCCATTATGGCACAGTGAGACGATTCCCATACAGGTTAGTGGGTCACCGGGCGTCATTCTCCTTTGCAAACGGATGAACTCCAAAAAAAACCGGTCCAGTTCTCGAAAAGTGGCAGCTAAAGACCGCAGCTACGATATTTCCGCGGCGGTTTTACACTTGCACAAACCTAATCTAAAGTTAGAGTAAAACTACATGAGTGTGGCTGAGAAAAGAGAGCTAACCGTAAAAGTGCTGCAAGGCCCATTAGCGAAAAAACGGGAAGTTTCCAAGTGGAAGCGTTTTGACCGTCTGCAGCGCAGCTTACGCCCTTTGCGTAAAGGCCACCATCTTTCTACTGGGTTGTATTATGGACGACAATTCGGAGACCAGAGATCCTGAATCGGGAGATTTACTTCGCATTTGTGAGGCCCTCAACAAAGCCAAAGCCCGCTATATTGTTATCGGCGGTTTCCTTCATCCCTCATCCTTTCCTTCCAACGCGGCCTTCACTCGGAGGACCTCGGCTTTTTGCTTGGCGTCCACTTCCGGATAGGCAATGGGGAGGGAACGCAGGGCCTCGACCACGATATGCGAGATGATCAGGCGGGCATTTTTCTTATCATCGGCGGGAATACAGTACCAGGGGGCCAAGGCGTGACTGGTGTTTTGCAGGCATTCTTCATACACCTTTTGAAAATCATCCCACTGGGCCCGGCTATCCAGATCCGCAGAACTGATTTTCCAATGCTTATCCGGTTCCCCGGCTCGCGATAAAAGACGCTCCCGTTGCTCGTCCTTGGAAAGATGAAGAAAAAATTTGAGTACCCGGGTGCCATTGCGATGTAAATACTCCTCAAAGTGACAAATATCCCGATAACGATCCGCCCAAAAACCGGGCTGCGAAGAAGTGCCTTCGGGGAGCTTTTGCGCGGCTAAAACCGCAGGCACCGCTTTCACCACCAAAACTTCCTCGTAGTACGAGCGATTAAAAATCCCGATATGGCCCCGGCGGGGCAAGCGCCGGGTGGTGCGCCAGAGAAAGTCATGACTCAACTCCTCCTCGCTCGGTTGCTTAAAACTGTGCACCGAGCACCCCTGGGGGTTGACCCCACTCATCACATGCCGGATTGCCCCATCCTTGCCGGCAGTATCCATTCCCTGAAAGATCAGCAACAACGAAAACCGCTGGTGGGCGTAGAGCACCCGCTGCAAATCGTGCAGCTCACCGGTAAACTCTTCCATCCGCTTGCGGTAGGCCTTTTTGGAATCGTAGAGCGGATCAATATCCGTAGGCCGGTTGGCCAAAGTTTCGGGTTGTGCCATTCGCCCGCGAACAGGCCATTGGAATTCAGAAGGAGACACCGACAATTGCATTTTCCCATTCAAACCGACCCCATCCCCGGAAACAATAGATTTCTTGCTCTGGCCTTGGGTCTTGCGATTGCGCTGCCGAAGAAAGAGTTTGGCAATTTGCGGAAAAACTTTCTACTGTTTTTATTTACTTATGAATTTGCGCCTTTGTTTGTACAATGAACCAATCCTCCGTCAAAAAGGAGAGCCGATAAAAACCTTTGACCGTGATCTTCGTGACTTGGCTCAGAAAATGGTCTTGATCATGGAAGAGGAAAACGGCATCGGCATCGCCGCACAACAGGTGGGCTTGGATAAACAATTCTGCGTGGTGGATGTGCGCGGGGCAGAGGAAAGCTACCTCTGCGAACTTGATGGCAAACCGCAACTTCCTGACTTGCTCATGCCCCTGTTTCTGGCAAATCCGGAAATTACGAAAAACTCGGCTCAGCAAAACGTTTTTGAGGAAGGTTGTCTCTCGCTTCCGGAAATTCGGGGTGAAATCGAACGACCGCAGGAAATTCTAGTACGCTATCAGGATCTCGAAGGCCAATGGCGCCAGCTTAGGGCCGATGGGATTCTGGCCCGATGTATCCAACATGAAATCGATCACCTCAACGGGATCCTGTTCATCGATCACCTTTCTCCGGCTGAATTGAAAAAACAGGAGAAAAAGCTGAAACGACTACGACGCGAGACCCGCGACTTTTTGAAAAAGGCAAAGTGAGGGTAAGGTAAAAGTGAGGGGGACTTCGGTCCCTGTCCGGAATTCTCTTTTTTTAGAATCCTTTTAAAGACCTATACTTCGGGCACCTCAAACCCGAAAAATTCGCGGGCATTGCCGTAGCTGATATCGCGAACCATTTTGCCGAGCATCTTCATGTCACGGGGCAATTCTCCCCGGACTACGTCTTCTGCAATCAAGTTGCAAAGAATGCGGCGGAAATACTCATGGCGAGGAAAGGATAGAAAACTCCGCGAATCGGTGAGCATGCCGACAAAGCGGCTTAGCAGGCCGAGATTGGACAGGGCGTTCATTTGCCAGGTCATGCCTTCCTTCTGGTCGAGAAACCACCAGCCACTGCCGAATTGGATCTTGCCGGCAATGCTGCCGTCCTGAAAATTGCCGGCCATGGTGGCAAAGAGGTAGTTATCGGCGGGATTGAGATTGTAAAAGACAATTTTGGGAAGACGGTCATTCCGATCCATGCGGTCGAGATAATTAGACAACGCCCGACCCTGTGAATAATCGCCAATGGAGTCGAACCCGGTATCCGGCCCAAGGGCTTTGAACAAACGGGTATTGTTGTTGCGCATGGCTCCGAGATGAAGCTGCTTGGTCCAGCCTTTTTCCGCATCCAACTCGCCGAAATAGACCATCAGGAAGGTGCCGAATTTTTCCAAATCCTCACCGGTCGGAGCTTTGCCGCCGCGGACTTTGGCAAAGATTTCCCCGGCTTCGGCTTCGGTACAATCGGCGTCAAAACAGCGCTCCAAACCATGGTCCGACAATCGGCCACCGAGCGAATGGAAGAAGTCGTGACGCTTGCGCAGAGCGCAGAGAAAGTCTTTCAGATCCCCAATCTCGGTATCGCTGACCGCAGCGAGTTTATCGGTCCAGGCATTCCAAGCCTCGGGATCGGCAATGGCGAAAGCCTTATCGGGGCGAAAGGTGGGATATACCTTGGTTTTCACCTCGGTCGAGGCGGCAATTTTCTGATGATCCTCGAGTGAGTCTATGGGGTCATCAGTGGTACAGACCACCGCGACCCGGTGGGAACGCAGAATCCCCCCTACCCGCAGATCCTCGGTGGCCAGTTTTTCGTTGGCCTTTTCCCAGATCGCCTTGGCGGAATCTCCGTCGAGCAAATCCTCGATGCCAAAATACCGCTTCAATTCCAAGTGGGTCCAATGATACAGCGGGTTGCGCAAAGTGGCGGGAACGGTTTTGGCATAGGCCAGAAATTTCTCAAAATCCTCCGCATCGCCGGTGCAGTATTTTTCCTCGACCCCATTGGTTCGCATGGCACGCCATTTGTAATGGTCCCCGGCCAACCAGACGTCGTAGAGATTTTTAAACTGGTAGTTCTCGGCAATCTGCCGGGGCGGCAAGTGGCAATGATAATCGATAATGGGCTGGGTGGCGGAATGCTCGTGGTAAAGCTCGCGCGCGACATCACTGTGCAGGAGGAAATCTTCGGTGATAAAAGTTTTCATAAAACCCTATCCTACCGGAAACCCTTCGGCCAATCCAAGAAGAAATCATTTTTTTCGCTTTCCTCAACCAGAAGGCATTGCGTTACCTAAAACCCGGCCTTTACCCCTTTCGGCGATACGCAAATTTCCGGAAATCTGCGGGGACTTTCCGAAGAGTATGGTTTTGCGCACATAAAACAAAAAAGGATCCGGTAAAGCGATAGCGCTGCCCCACTTCATCGGACAGCAGGGACGCATCCAATTGGGGTTCCAAAAGGCACCACTCTCCCTCGCCGACGGCATAGCGAAAGCGCAAAACGGCACCTTCGAGAATTGCGCCCAAGCGCACCGGGCCACCTGGCAAGGGGATCGCGGCAACAGGCTCCCGGGTTTTATATTGTTCGTTGACCACCAAACGCAAAACCCGACCCTGCGTTTCCTCATAGCTTACCTGCAGATAGAACCAGTGTTGGTCATCGTAAAACGCTGCCAATCCAGCGGTTTGCAAATAGTGCTCGGGAGAAAACTCCAGCTCGGTTTCGGCTTCACAGGCAAAATCCTGAATCCTCCGCCCTACCAGACTTTGCTCAAAAGGGGAACAAAGAGAAAGACGCCCCTGTAAACGCAAATACCCGGGCCGCTCAGTCAGGGATAGCCAGGTCTCCTCGGGCGGCTCGCGCAGAGTTTGAAAATCCGCTGGCAAAAGGGGGCCGTCAAAGAGCACCTCCTCCGCATCCTCCGGCCATTGATGAGGCGGCAGATCAGGCGCCGCCACCTGCAGGGAGGGCTTGTTTCCGCCATGGGACAGGCGCAACCACCCTTCATCATTCCAATAAACCTTTTGCAGCGCAGTCTCCCTCCCAAGCGGGCAACGCTGGGTAGAATCCAACGGGCGTCCACACAGGTGCGCCAAATACCATTCTCCTGTCGGGGTATCGACCAGGGACCCGTGCCCAGCCTTTTGCAAAGCCGCATTGCTACCACGCGAAGTCAGCATGGGGTTCACCGGATCGATTTCGTAAGGTCCCCGCAGATCCCGCGAACGAGCCATCGTGACCGCATGTTCATACCCGGTACCACCCTCGGCGGTCATCAGATAATACCACCCTTGGTGAAAATACAAGTGAGGCCCTTCGGTTATCTTCAAATCCGAGCCCTTGAAAATGACCTCCGGCGTCCCGACCAACCGGCCCGCGACGGGATCGTATTCAGTCATTTCAATTCCCCCGAAACGATGGTGTCCCGGACGGGGGTCCTGAACCATATTGAGAAGCCATTTACGTCCGTCCGGGGCATGAAACAGGGAGGGGTCGAAGCCACTGCCATTCAGGTAAACCGGATCGGACCAGGGACCGGTAATTTCCTTGGCCCGGGTTAGATAGTTGTACACATCCCAATACGGACCAGCAAAAGAACGGGTATTGCTGTAGATTAAATAATAATATTCCCCGTCATGGGTTAAACAAGGGGCCCAGACTCCGCAAGAGGCGGTTTCGCCCCGCATATCCAGCATTTCCCGCCGATCCAGTGGAGAGGTCAAAAACCGCCAATGCCGCAAATCGCGGCTATGGTAGATACGCACTCCAGGAAACCACTCAAAGGTCGAGGTAGCTATATAAAAATCATTCCCGACTCTAAGCATCGAAGGGTCAGGGTGAAATCCCGGTAGAATCGGATTGGTAATCATTTCGGCAGACATCCCCCCACCCTGCGTAAAAAAATTTCCCCAGGCAAGCCATTCCCAACCGCTGTTTTCCTTCCTGATTGTCTTCCCTTTTTTCTTTCCAACGTTTCTGTAATTTTGTAGCTTCGAATTCTCTTTTATGCTTCTCACTCTGGAAAAAGTTGATCTCTCCTCACCCTTGAATCGCAACGGCAAGATTTTGGTCATGGCCGAGTTGATCCTGCCCCGCCCGGCCATTGCTTTGCGGCGGGCGCTCCTGGAAGTGTCGCTGCGGCAAGGTAAGCGGTCATTGGCCAAAGCCGCTTTTTTTGAAAAAGCTCTGCTAAAAGAACGGGTGGATGGCGCGTTTGGCCTCAGAGTCGCGGTGACCGAACCAACCGCCCCCAACCGTTTTGGCGATCTGTTGAGCGATATTCTCTCCACGGGTATTAAAAATGCCGGAGACATCTTTGCGCGGATGGCCTTTACCACACCTCCCGCCCGACGTATTGCCATGTTTCCGAGTGATACTGTGGCCGAGGCCATTCAGGACACCAGTCCGAAATACGTAGCCGAGGGCAGCTTGGACCTTTCCAGTGAGAGTCTATCCGATGGCCCCCTGGAAATCCCAATCCTCCTGAACAAAACCCTGCGCGAAACAAATGCCGTCTCCGGTCCGCGCAATCGGCGCGCGCGTCGCCCCTCCTCACCTTCCCAAACCTTCCGCAAAGGCTCCCCCGCCGGCACCTTGCAGCTCACCGTCTCCTTGTAAAACCGGGGGTGAAGGGCTAATGCCTTTTTTTCTCGTCAATTGTGCCCTGATCCCTCAAGGTTCTTGCCTGGAGGTCTTTACACCTCTGCCTATTCACCATGTTGCAAGCCCAGCGTTTTGAGTTAAAATACCTTTTGGACGAGCAAACGGCCAGGGGAATAAGGGATTTCATTTTTCCCTATCTAAAACCGGACCCTTATGGTGCTTATCGAACGGACCGGGCCTATCCCGTCCACAGTCTTTATTGTGATTCGCCGGACCTGCAACTGTATCAGAGCACGATTAATGGTGATCGCAACCGATTTAAGCTGCGGATTCGTTTTTATGAAAAAGAAAATGATGCACCAGTTTATGCCGAGATAAAACGTCGGGAAAACAATGTCATTTACAAGGAACGTTGTCTGCTTAGACGTGCCACGGTGCCGGGAATCCTTGCCTGCCAACAACCTACCCGGGCCGATTTGGTCAACCCCCAACCCGAGCAGGAACGAGCACTGGGGAACTTCTGCCGACTCTATAATGAATTATCGGCCCAACCGATTGCTCATGTTTCCTACCTGCGCGAAGCCTGGTACGGGGACGAGGGCAATCGTGTCCGGCTAACTCTGGATCGCCAGGTCACTACCCGTCCGGAACCGGAAGGGCGTCTTGACCCAAAGCTTAGCGACGGTATCCCGGTATTCGGCCCCAAGATAGTGCTCGAGCTCAAATTTACAGGGCGATTCCCGCAATGGATGCAGGAGATGGTGCAGGTTTTCCAACTCCGGCAAACCTCTGCGGCAAAATACGTTGATGGTCTCCTGTCGATGGAGGACCGGCACCTGCTGAACCCGAATTCTTTGCAACTAAAATCTGACCGCCTCCCCGTTTCGTCGGGACGGAGACGCGCCCCGGCGGTCACCATGCGAGCACCCCACGGAGGATTTTGACATGCTGGAAAGTCTTTTTTTTGGTGATCAAGCGAATGAACCGATCCACACGGCCCGGGTCTTACTGGGGCTTTTAATGGCTTTCGGGGCAGGGCAGGTTTTGGCCTGGACCTATATGCTCACCCATTCCGGGCTTTCCTATTCGCGTAGTTACGTCAATGCCCTGGTCCTTATTCCCATTCTGGTCGCCATGGTCATGATGGTTCTCTCCAACAATCTGATCACCGCCTTCGGCTTAATGGCGCTCTTCGCCATCGTTCGCTTTCGCAACATTTTACGGGACACTCTCGACACCTGCTACATTCTTGCCGGAATCACCCTCGGCATGGCATGCGGGACGGCGCGTTACAGCACCGCCATTGCCGGACTGATTCTTATCTGCGGGATTCTGATTTACCTGTATTATACCTCCTTCGGTGCCCGCCACCGCTACGATATGATATTAAATTTCCACTGGGGGCGCCCGATGGAGGAAATGAACGATTTGCGCCAGCTTCTGAAAAGTTACAGCTTGCGCACGATTTGCGCCAGTCAACGTTCGCAAGACGAGGGAGTCGGCACCGATTTGTCGTACCGTCTCTTGCTACGGGACCCGCAGCGCATGGATGAATTGGTTCGCAAGATCCGTGAATTTGACGGCACTTCCCGAGTGACCGGACTCAGTGCGGAAAAGGAATCCGAACTCTAACTTATCATGCCGGAATACCCAACCATACCGACCCCACTGCGGATCCGCTGGAGACAATTCCGGACCCAGGCTCTTCCTTTCCTGGTTTTCGCGGGGGTGGTCCTCGCGGTCTCCTATCTCTGGGACCGTGAAATCGCGCCAACCCATATCGTCGGGGAAGTATACGCCCCCGTAAGTGAGCTTACCGCTGCGGAGGCCGGTCTTGTTCACTCCTTGGAAAAAGGTCTTTTTGAGGAGGTGGCCGCGGGCGAGGTGATTGCCCGAATACAGCCCATGACGGCGGGTTCCCTAATGCGCGAAACGGAAAACCACCTGCCCACCGTGGAGGTGCGGGCCCCCTCGGCAGGGATCATTACCTCCCTGACCGTCCAACCCGGGAGCTTTGCCCCGGCAGGCAAGATTCTCGCGACCATTCGTTCCCGCGAAACGGAATATATTATCGGCTATGTCCTCCAACCGGCCGGAACCTTCCCGCAAGCCGGTGATTCGATTGAGGTGGTTACCCGTGGCGGTCAACGTAAAACCGCGGTCAGTACCGTTCGCAGTATCGGACCGCAATTTGAACCCCTCGGGCCAGCCTTTCAACGTCCCTTCGCCGACATCGAAGAACGCGCCTTGCCAATTCTCATTGATATCCCCCCTGGCCTTGACCTCCGTCCGGGCGAGCTTATCGACCTCCGGATCATTGAGTAATATCGAGGGAATTTATAATGAAGGAATCCCGTATCCCTAACTTTGGCTCCCGCCCTTTTGCAACACTCCACTACCCCACTCCCTAAGCGCGGTTTATCCTAATGCTTAGATGTTACTCCTTCCTCGGCCTTTTCCCTGGGCTATTCGGGGTAGAGAGAATTCCCTAAAACCGCAAAGGCGCATTGGTAAAACCACAGGAGGGACAGTCTTTGACCGCTTTATCGGCCGAACCATCATACATTTTGCCACATTTCACACAGTGATAGACCGAACGCCGTCGTTTGCTTTCGTAATAGCTCCGGTCCCGACGGTCATACCAAAGCCAGAGAGCAAAAAGAAAAAGGCAGGCGCAGAGCAGATAGATGGTCGCCCCCGTGGACCAGTCAACGTCGAACACGTGAACCTCCTCTCTTACCAGGCCACCCTTTGGATATTACGGCAACCATGGGTATTTACGAAAATTCGGAGCACGTTTTTCCAGGAAAGCCTTCTTCCCCTCGGTTCCTTCCTGAGTCATATAGTAAAGAAGGGTCGCATTACCGGATAATTCCTGCAACCCGGCCTGGCCGTCACAATCGGCGTTCAAAGCCGACTTGAGACAACGGATGGCGATCGGACTTTTCTCGAGAATCTCCCGGGCCCATTGCACACCTTCTTTTTCCAAACTATAAACCGGCACCACCTTATTGACCAAGCCCATTTGCAAAGCCTCGTTGGCATTGTATTGCCGACAAAGATACCAAATTTCCCGAGCCTTTTTCTGTCCCACAATCCGGGCCAAATAACTGGCGCCAAAACCACCGTCAAAGCTTCCCACTTTAGGGCCCGTTTGCCCGAAAATTGCGTTGTCCGCGGCGATTGACAAATCACACATAACATGGAGCACATGCCCCCCTCCGATGGCGTACCCCGCGACCAGAGCAATAACTACTTTGGGAATGGACCGAATGAGTTTTTGCAGGTCCAGAACATTCAAACGCGGGACCCCCTTACCGTCAACGTACCCGGCATCGCCACGAATACCTTGGTCGCCCCCACTGCAGAAGGCATATTTTCCGTCGCTATGGGGGCCAGCACCAGTAAGTAAAATGACCCCGATTTCCGCATCATCCCTGGCATCCTGAAAGGCCTGAATCATCTCGTTTACCGTTTCCGGACGAAAAGCGTTGCGTTTCTCGGGACGGTTGATGGTGATTTTGGCAATCCCTTCGAATTTGTCGTAAAGAATGTCGTTGAATTGAAGTGCTGGTTTCCAGTTCATGGAAGAATAATTTTGCCTTTTTTTGCTTTCGGGACAACTCCCAATGCAGAAAATCTCATCCTGCCCCCAATAACCACCAACTCCAACGGGTACCCGAAACCGAAAAATCGGGCAGGTGCCCGATTTTTCGGTTAAGAGGCTGGGTAAATGCGGGCGTTGTGGTGAACTCCAATACGGGGTTGGATCGTCTTTACTTTGGCATGCCCCGTTTGCGGGCGAGGTAATAGATCGCCGGATAAAGGACCAATTCGAGAATAAAGCTGGTCACCAACCCCCCGATCATCGGGGCGGCGAGCCGGCGCATCGTATCCGCTCCGGCACCGGTGGCGAACAACAGGGGCATCAACCCGGCGATGGTGGTCAGTACGGTCATCGTCTTGGGGCGGATACGCATCACCGCGCCCTCGTAAATCGCTTTTCGCAAAGCGGCCGTATCAACCAACTTTCCTTCCTTGCGGTGACGGTCGTAGGCCTGATCCAAATACAAGAGCATAATCAGACTGGTCTCGGCATCGAGTCCCAAAAGGGCAATAATCCCAATCACCACCGCCACGGACAAATTATAATCGAGCAACCAAACAAACCAGATCGCCCCGATCACACTGAAGGTCAGGGTGGAGAAGATCAGCAAAACCCGCAGAAAACTCCGGGTCGCCAGGTAAAGGAGTACGAAGATCGCCAACAGGGTCAGGGGAATCGCCACCATGAAATTTTCCCGCGCCGATTCAAGGTATTCAAATTGTCCCGACCAAACCAGTGAATATCCGGGTGGCAAGTCGAGGTTTTCGGCCACCGCCCGCTGCGCTTCCTGTACATAGGTACCGACATCCAAATCACGTACTTCGGCATACACCCAGGCGGTCAGACGGGCATTCTCGGATTTTATCATCGGCGGACCTTCCCGCAGCGAAATCTCCGCCACCTCCCCCAAGGGGATGTGACGCCCCTCGGGAGAAGTTACCCGCAGATCCCGCAACGCGGGCAGGTTGTCCCGATACTCCCGGGCCCAGCGAACGCTGACCGGATAGCGTTCCAGCCCCTCCACCGTCTCGGTAATCGTTCGCCCGGCCATCGCCGTCTCCACCATTTCCTGCACATCCTCCACCGTCAGTCCATACCGCCCCAAAACCTCCTCGCGTAGAGGCCGGATGTCCAGGTACTTGCCCCCGGTGGTCCGTTCTGCATAGGCACTGGCGGTATGGGGTGAAAGGGCCGCATCGGTCATTAATATCTGCTCCACCTCGGCGGCGATTTTCCCCAGCGTGGTCAGGTCCTCGCCCATGACCTTGATCCCCACCGGTGTGCGAATGCCCGTCGATAACATATCGATCCGGGTGCGGATGGGCTGGGTCCAGGAATTGGCCAAACCGGGAATCTGTACCGCCGTATCCAATCCGGGGATGATCCGGCCATCCTCCCATTCAAACCCGTAAATCAATTCCTCCTGGGTAATCGGACGCGACTCCGAAAACACTTTAGACGGCAACCACCGGGCCCATGAGGGCCAATTGGTAAAAAAGCGTTCCCGCGGCACATGACGCCATTCCTTTTTGTCCCGGTGCAAAACAATGGTCGTCTCAATCATGTTGAGGGGCGCCGGATCGGTGGCTGTCTCGGCCCGGCCGATTTTTCCCTTCACCGTTTTCACTTCGGGAAAATTACTGATTAGCTTATCCGTATGCTGCAAAAGTTCCCGTGCCTTCAACGGACTCAGCCCCGGCTCCACGGTGGTCGGCATATAGAGCAAATCCCCCTCCTCCAGCGGCGGCATAAATTCCGTTCCCAGATCGCGCAGCGGGAAGGTAAAGGTATAAATCACTAACGCCACTGATCCCAAAACCAAGGGCCAGCGAAACCGCAGGGCAAAGTGAAAAACCGGTCGGTATCCCCAGACCAACCCTTTCACCAAAGGATTCTTTTCCGCCGGTCGAATCTCCTGCCGCAGCAAAAACAGGGTCATTGCCAACAACCAACCGCCGACCAACGGCCAGCGCCAGGAAGCAAACTGCCCCAAGGGGACATAGGCCAGTACGAGCGCGGGGAGAATGATCGCCGCCAAGCGCACCCCCCAACGCTGTCCCCGCCCCCACTTGTCGGGAAACAAATCATCCCGCACCAGAAAAACCAGCAATACCGGAATGAGCGTCACCGCCAGCACGGCGGCCGCCGCCATGGTAAAGGTTTTGGTGTAGGCCAGCGGATGAAACAACCGCCCCGCCTGTTCACCGAGCAAAAAGACCGGCAGGAAACTCACCGTAATCACCAGTAAGCTAAAGAAAAGCGCCGGCCCCACTTCCCGCGCGGACTGGCCGAGCACCGCTACCCGGCTCGCTTCATCGCCTCCTCCCTTCTCCTTCCACTCCTGCAAACGCTGGTGCGCGTTGTCCACCATCACAATGGAACAGTCCACCATCACCCCCACCGCAATGGCAATTCCTCCCAGGCTCATGATGTTCGCATTGATCCCCAAAAAGTGCATCACCGCCACGCTGAGCAAAACCGCCGTCGGCAAGACCACCGCCGCCACCACCGCCGAGCGGACATGCCACAGAAACAACAAAATCACCAGCGTCACTGCCAACATCTCCTTTAAAAGCGTCGCCCGCAGGGTTTGCAAGGATCGGTCGATAAGATCCGAACGGTCATACGCCGTTTCCACCGCTACCCCGGCCGGCAAACCGGCCTCCAGTTCGCCCAACCGTCTTTCCACCCGCTCAATCACGTCCCGCGCATTTTCCAGGTGCCGCATGACAATGATGCCGCCCACCGCTTCCCCCTGGTCATTCCAGGTAACGATTCCCCGGCGGCTCGCCGGGGTGAGCGTAATATCGGCGACTTGCTCCAGCAACAACGGCACCCCGCGGTCATCCCGCCGGAGCGGAATGGCCTTCAGATCCTGCAGCACCTGCTCGGTGCGCAATCGCCGCAGCGAAAGCCCGTCCTCCGGAACCCCCTCCCGCTGCTCCGGACGAAGCGTCCCGAGAAAGCCGTAGGACCGTACCATGTATTCCATCTCCGCAATCTCCACCAAGCCTCCCCCAACATCGCGGTTGGAACGGGATACGGCCCGCTCAATCTCCCCTAAGGTCAAATTGTAGGCCTCCAGCTTATAGGGATCGAGGACCACCTGGTATTCCTTGACCATGCCGCCGGCCGAGGCCACTTCACTCACTCCCCGCAGAGCGGTTAACTCGTCCCGTAAATACCAGTCCTGCAAACTCCGCAATTCGGAGAGATCAACATCCGCGGCCCGTAGAGGGCGCCCGCTGACCGGACAGCTCTCCTGATCCCCTTCGGCGGGAAAAACCCGTATCCGCTCGATTCGTTGCCGTGCATCCGCCGGCACCGCCTCCTTATCGGTGTACCAATGATCCTCCTCTGCATCATACCAAAATCCGTTCGGGTATTCGGGCGAGTATTTTCCGGTGGTCAGCACATACTGATACACCCACCCTACCCCCGAGGCATCCGGACCCAATTGCAACTCCGCCTGCTCCGGCAAACGGGGCGTCAGGGTCGCCAGCTGCTCCTGCACCCGCGCACGCGCCCAATAGAGATCGGTCCCATCCTCAAAAAGGACATAGACGAAGCCGGTGCCAAACATGCTGAACCCCCGCACATCACGGGCCTTGGGTACCGCCAGCAAGCCCCGGGTAAGGGGATTTATCACCTGGTCCTCCAGCACCTGCGGAGCCTGGCCCGGATAGTCCACCCGCACCACCACCTGGACCTCTCCCAGATCGGGAATGGCATCCACGGTCACCCGCTGGGTACTCCAAATCCCCAGCACCGCCAAGCCAGCCACCAAAAGAACCACCAACCCCCGGTGCCGGAGGCAAAGATCAATCAAACGCTCGATCATGGCAGATCCTTTTGCTCATCCGCACAACGCAGCATGGCATCCCCCCAGTAGGGATTTTCCAAGGGTTCACGTTTCTGCAACCACCAGGCATTGTCACCCATTTCCGGATACATCGGGCACTGCGCCGCCATCAGTTCGCCCGCATACTCCGGCGGCGAACCCAAATGCTCAATCAGGGCAATCAACGAAGGACTGAAGGCCCGCAGGGAACGACGCACCTCATCCAATTCCTCAACCGCCATCATCTCCTCCAGCCGTTCGCGGACAAAGGCGACAAACTCATCCTGCTGGTGCCAGAAATGGGCCTCCCCGCCGAGCCCCTGATCCACCCAGGCATCCCAGGCGTCCCTCATCGCCCCCAGGGGTTCTGCCTTCCCCTCGGTCTCATCCTTTACCAGAATCCCCGCCAACTCGAGGTACCCGGTAATCATTTCCCGCAGAAAGGCCTGATCGGCTTCCGCCAGCTCAACGTCCCAGTCCTCCACCAGAGCCGCCATGGCGAGGATGTCCTCTTCCGCAAAGGCGGGTTCCACCGGCCCGGTAGTTTCTTCCTCATCGACGCGGTCATGATCGTCCCCGTTCTCTTCCGGCTCCGCCACTGCCTCGCCATCGCGGCGGGCAATCGCCTCCCGCTGGTCCATGCAGGTAAGCATAGCCTGCCCCATATAGGGATTGGCCGTGGTCACATCGGGTTGCAGCCAGTAAGCATTCTCCCCCATCTCCGGAAACATCGGACAACGTACTTCGTGGACATTACGCTCCATTTCGGCGGGAATTCCCGCCGCCCGCACAAAGGGCAGCCAGGCGTCATTCAAATCGCGGAGAATGATCCGCGCCGCCCGCGGACGGGATTCCTCTGCGAGGCGACCGGCTTCCCGTGCCGCCCGCTGTAACCTTGGTTTCCATTCATCGTCCCAATCCAGCGGTTTTTCACCCCCGGTAAAGGAAGCCCCCGTCAATTCCCGCAACGCGGCTTCCCATTCCCGGGCCGCCGCACCGAGTCCTTCGGTCGTATCATTGACCAGTAAATGATTGACCGCAAAAGCCGCCCGCAGGGCGCGGGCCAAGTGTTCCCCTCCTCCTTCGGGAAGGTGGGCGATAGTGATCTCCCCGCTTTCATCGGCCTCCACCGCCTGCTCGGCGGCCATATCCCCTTCCACCATTTTGATGATGGCTTCGCGGATTTTCGCCTCACTGTCGAGAAGGAACTGGCCACTCACCACCAGGTTCTCCCCCTCGGAAAGACCCTCCAGGATCTCCACCTGCCCAAAACGGTTTTCCCGTCCCAGCCGAACCTCGCGGGGGTCAAAACGTCCGTTGCCCCGACTGACGAAAGCCAATGTTCGTTCACCGGTATCGAGAAAAGCCATACGCGGAGCGATCAAGGTTTCCTCCCCCGGATCGGTTTGTACATCCAACCGCACCCAACTGCCCGGCACCCATTGCCGATCCCCGTTGTGCAGAACCACCCGCACCTTGCGCTGCCGGGTCGAGGAATTTTCGGTCGGATAAAGGTAGTCAAGTTCCCCCGTTACGGTGCGCTCCCGATCCTCCCCATGCCGCACCGTGACCGACAGACCTTCGCGCAAAGCCTTCTGCTGATTGGGATAAGCCATCGCCTCGGCCCAGAGTTTATCGAGATTGGTGATTTCCAGAAAAAACGCCCCCTCCGGTTGCCAACTTCCTGTATGGGCGTCGAGGAAAGTGACTATCCCTTCCTGCGGGCTGCGCAGGGAAAAGGTATGCCCGACCTCGCCGGTCTCTTCAATGGCGTCAATATCCTCCTTCCCAACCCCCAGAATACGCAGCCGCGACCGGGCTGATCCGATCCGTGCGGGATCCCCACTGGGTAAGGCGGCCAGCAATTCATAGCCCGCCGACTGAACCCGGGGGCTGTGAACTTTCGCCAGCAACTCCCCCTCTTCCACCTTTTGGCCTTCGTAGTGGACATACAGTTCCTCCAGATACCCCTCGGCCCGGAGTACGATTTGATGACGTAAAGTCGGGTCCACCACGATCTCCCCCACCAAGCGGACATCCTCCTGTAGAAACCCCGTTTCCACCGGGGCAATGCGCACCCCGATATTCTGCGTGATCAGCGGATCAATTTCCAGCTCCCCGGTCAGCATATCCGGTTGCAGGGGGGTCAATTCCATCCCGCAAATGGGACAATTCCCCGGCTCCGGTTGAATAATCCAGGGGTGCATCCCGCTGATATACCAGGTCGTCTCCTCCTCATCGTTCCCCTCTCCGTTGCCCGCCTGGGCCGGGGTGAGGGCCAATGAGCCCAGAAAAAGCAGCACCCCAAGCCATACGCCAAGAGGGAAGATCCCATTCAACCGGTTGTAGATGGGGACGTTTCTCCGTTGGAGTCCCGCCACCAGGCGGTTTTCGCGCCCTTGGGGGACCGCATAAATGCGGGACTCCAACCCCAGGGCCCGGACAAGATGAATTCGCTCAGGGGCGGTTCCCGTCCCATAGTGACTTCCTCGCCCGGAAGTCAGCCCTAAATTAAAAAACTTGCCGATGCGGAAAATCGCGAAATGTCGAAACTTCAGAGTCCCGTAGGGACGATGAGAGGGTAGCCGTGGATGAAATCCACGGATTTGGCGTTTCGCCCCCCCCACAAAAGCCTCGCAGAGCGAGTGCAGGAGGGTAAGCGGTTTCACTAACGGAAGGCGCGGGCAGGAATCGGACCCCATCGTCTCCGGTCTCGCTCTGCGAGACGGGGTGTTTTGCGGATAGAGGTTCCGTGGATAGCTATCCACGGCTACCTTCGGTCCGTCCCTCCGGGACTCCTTTTTGCTTTCTGTATTCCCATCTGATGAATCAATTCTTTTCATTTTTAAATCACTGCATTTGCGTTAGTTCCACTGCAATTCGGCCGCGAGCCGCTGCCAGCGGGCCGCTGTTTCGACCTGTTGACGCCGCGTTTCCACCAGCGCGAGGGACCAGTCCAATAACGAGCGCTGAGCCAAAAGAATATCCGCATACCCCACCTGCCCGGAGAGGTAGGCCGAGCGGGTCTGTTTTAAAATCTCCTCCGCCCGGGGCACCAGTTCGTCTTCCAACAAACGAACCTCCGCCTCCAGATCCTCCCAGGCAAAACGGATTTCCGCCCACTCCGTTTGCCACTCTCTTTCCCGATCCCGCAACCTTCGTTCCCAGGCCGAACGTTGCAGGGCATAGGACCGGGTTTCGGCCCGCAGGGAATCCCGCCACAGGGGAATGGATACCGTACCCACCGCCATGATCTCATCCTCCTCGGCGGAGGGCATACGCGCATATTCCAACCCCAACCCGAACTGCGGACGCCCCGAACTGCGGACCCCGGCCTCCGCCGCTTCCGCTTCCCGAATCCGGGACCGCAACGTTCCCGCGACCGGCTCTTCCACCTCCTCTGCCGCCCGGGCCTCGGGGACCCGAAACCCCTCTACCAGGGCCGGCAGGGTAAAGCCCTCCCCACTCACCCCTTCCCCACCCTGCCAATAGGCCAGACGCTGGCGCAAGGAGGCCTGCTTTTCCTGCGAGGAAGCCAACTGCCGCTGCAGGGAGCGTAATTCATTTTCCCATTGCAAAACCTGGACCTGCGAAATCGTCCCCGTCCCCACCTGCTGGCGGGCCGCCTTCAGGATTTCCTCCACCAGATTCACCGTCTCCTGTAAAACCGCTTCGCGCTCCTTCTCCTCCACCACCGCCGCCAGTGCGGTCAGCGCCTGTTCCGCCACCAACCACCGGTCTCCGGTCTTCGCCCATTCGGTCCCCTCGGCCCGCGCTTGCGCTTGTTCCCGCGCCGATCGCAACTCCCCTGCCCGCGGCAAGGTTTGCTGCACCATCACCCGGTAATCCGCCATCCCTCCCTGCGGAAAAAGCTCCACCCCGACCATCGGATCCGCCCAACGCCCGGCCGCCCGCTCGGCGGACCGCGCGCTGTCCCCTTCCAGGGAACGCGCCTGTAAACGCGGATTTTCCTCCCAGACGGACTCCAGAAAAGCCTCCACCGAAACCTCCCCCGAAGCCGGAATGGCCGCGGAAAGCAAACCGGCAATAAAAGCCGCCCGCCTTCCCCGGCGCATCGTTGGTCGTAGCAATGGTAATATCATAAGGAATGGAGTCTCATCGGGCAAAAAAAAAGAATTCCCCAAAGCCCGTCAGGTCAAGCGTAGGAAAAACCCAAAAGCCTAACCCTAAGAGCTTTCAGGGCAAAGGTTATTCCCGGAGGGCAGGAGAATTGGGTGTGACGATAAGGGATTTCCCGGCCAGGAGTGTTGCGCGCAGGGGCTGAAGCCCCCGCGCGCTTTGGGAGAACCCACGGGCGGGGGCCTTTGTGAGGTCGACTTCAGTTCCTCCTCCGAAACATTGCGCTCAGGGGCGCAAGGCCCCCGTGCGCTTTGGGAGACCCCCCGGGCGGGGGTCTTTGTGCCCCTGCCCGGAACCCTTCAGGTATCCGATCCACCCTGCCCCTCTATACCCCGCGCGCTATCTTTGAGGGGACGAGAGTTCCGTTTACCGAAGCATTGCGCTCAGGGGCGCAAGGCCCCCGTGCGCTTTGGACGATCGCTTGGGCGGGGGCCTTTGTGAGGTCGACTTCAGTTCCTCCTCCGAAGCATTGCGCTCAGGGGCGCAAGGCCCTCGTGCGCTTTGGGAGACCCCCCGGGCGGGGGCCTTGTGCCCCTGCCCGGAACCCTTCAGACCTCCGCTCCACCCTGCCCCTCTACACCCCGCGCGGGGGCTTTCAGCGCCTGCGCGGAACACTCCTCCAACCGCCATCTGCCCTATTCTGGTTCAGGGCCTTATTGAGGGAATAGGGGCCGACCGTCCCGACATAACCACCGTTGTTCCAAAACGCACTTCGGCCAAACAACCGTCCCGACTCACGCTTTACCCCTTCCAGCAATTCATTGGCCGATAATTTTTCCGGCCAGCGAAGCAAGAGATGGGCATGATCCGGCATCATACTGATTTCCAAAGGATCCGCCGCCAATCCCCGGGCAGCCTCCCCCAAGGCCACAAACACCCTTTCGGCCTCCCCTGAGGCCATGCGATAGCGCCCACCGGTCACCAAAACCAAATGCACAAAAAGATCATAAACTCCCCGATGGCGGGTTTTGTGAACCGATAACCCACCCTCCTCTTGAAACCGGAGCTTTTTCAATCGTTCCCGATACAGCGGATCCACCAAATCAGAACGATCCACCTGCTCTCGAATGTAATGGTTCACAACCTCCCGGGTGTTTTGTCCCAACGTACGAAGATAAAAGTGAGGGGAAAATCCAGGAAACGCTTCGGGCGCATTTCGCAAGACATGAGCAAAACGTCCTTTCAAACGCTGGGTTAAAAACGTGGGGGCTACCTGATCTTCTATCTCTACCACCAAGCGCAGGCGGCGGTTTTCGTAGCAGGAAGAAAGTAGCGTAACACCTTCTCGGGCGAACGCCAGAACGAGGGTTTCGGAGGGTGGATATGCGGGCGTAACGGCCTTCCAATCCGAACGAAATTCGGCGAAATAGCCAAAAGCGAGTTTCGCAAGAAAAGCCATAGGCAAAAGCCTAAGCAAAGGCCCTCCCTTGCCAAGAAAAAGATTTTCTTCATTTCGCGGCCAGGAGTGTTGCGCGCAGGGGCTGAAGCCCCCGCGCGCTATCTTTGAGGGGGTAATATTTCCTCCTCCGAAGTATTGCGCACAGGGGCGCAAGGCCCTCGTGCGCTTTGGGAGACCCCCCTGGCGGGGGCCTTGTGAGGTGGACTTCAGTTCCTCCTCCGAAGCATTTCGCTCAGGGGCGCAAGGCCCCCGCGCGCTTTGGGAGACCCCCCGGGCGGGGGCCTTGTGAGGTGGACTTCAGTTCCTCCTTCGAAGTATTGCGCACAGGGGCGCAAGGCCCCCGCGCGCTTTGGACGAACCCCCGGGCGGGGGCCTTGGGCCCCTGCCCGGAACCCTTCAGGTATCCGATCCACCCTGCCTCTCTATACCCCGCGGGGCCGCTTTCCCTGTCGAGCCATAGCCTTGGCGAAGGAAGAAGCAAGGGTTTGCTTTGGGGCGCAAATACAACCAACCACCCCCAGATGCTTTCCCGCTCAGCACACATGCGCACTGCCGCCGCGGAACCACCGGCCCCTCCCTTTCGCGTATTTTCGTCGTTTTCGTAGTTCCCATCGCTGTTTATTCCCCTACTCCATTCCTCCACCCCTCTCAAAACGAAGCGGAGATCACGTCAACACT
>JAIUMY010000047.1 GCA_022565335.1 Opitutales bacterium | reverse complement strand
TCCCACCTCGGACTCAAACTGCCCACAGGATCAAAACTTGTGCAAAATGTAGTGGAGAAAAACAGGTGATTTATTACGTAAGCCATTGATTTACAACAAAACCTTCTAAATAACTGCGGAACTTGGGTTAACCGAGAGCCATTCCCATTAGCCCAACACCGAGCGTAATCCCCTCCTGCTCTCGCTCTGCGAGGCATTCTATTGGGGGGTGTGATGCCTATTCCGTGGATTTTCATCCACGGCTATCCTCTTGCCGTCCCTCTGGGACTTACCAAATGCGTACGCCTTCTACCTAAAAAAAATCCATTGGTGTCACCTTTACTTCACTGGAATCAAGTTTCCTGAGACTGGGGAAGGATCCAGCTTCAATCGCAGTGCCCGCTCAAAAAAAAAGAAAAACCCGGCCACCAAAGACCGGGTTTTTTCTTAAAAAGCAATCGGTAAACCTTAGGCGGGACTCACCTTCGGCAGCTGCGCGTCGAGTTCGACTTCGTGCGGGTGTTTGCGTTTCACCCGTTCCATGCGACAGCGCCGCCGAATTTTGCGGTCGAGCTTGTTGACGACCTCATCAATCGATTTGTGCATGTCATGCGTGGCCTCGGTAACAACCATTTGCGGCCCATTGATTTCGATGATGCCCTTTGCAATGAATGGGCGGTCTTTGTGGTGGTTTTTATCGATATCCAACTCGAATCGGATCCTGATAATGCGTTCTTCGTGACGGAAGAGTTTATCCGCCTTCTCCTCAACGAATTCTTTGAGGGCATCGGTCAGTTCGATATGCCGACCAGTCAGGATCAGTTCGTTTTCATTGCTCATGGTATTTGTCCTTTGGTTATGGGTTTGTTGTTGGTGTCTCCTCAGCAGGAAGTGCCCATTCGCGCGATGCGATGGCTTTCCTTGGAGACGAAAAGTCTGAGGTGAGAAACAAGGGTAAGTTTCGATGGCCCGTAATAAAGCCTGGGGTTGGGTAAAGAAAGAAGAACCATGACGATTCACCTGTCATCTTCGTAGTGCTCTTTCGAAAAGACAAGCAAAACCAGCGAAATTTTGTTTTAAGTGAGAGATTTCTTGCGGTCATAGGAAAACCAACCATGAGTCTTAGAGTCATGTCATTTTGGAAAAAGTTTCGCACAATCGTCATCACGGGAGCATCTTCCGGTATTGGAGCGGCTTTCGTGCCTAAATTGCGGGAAAAATGTCCCGATGCCCATATTTATGGGCTTTCCCGGAGGGTTCCTGCGGAGGGCGAAACTGTCGATTACGAAGCAATTTCGGTGGATTTGACCGACTTGACTGGTTTGCAGCGCCTGGAAGAGGATTTTTCCCGAATATTCCGCAACGGTCCGGTGCTTTTGATCAACAACAGTGGATATGGATTGTATGGACCGTTTTCGCCGCAGGATGTCGATAAGCATCTGAATATGATTGATTTAAATGTTAAAGCCCCGGTATGGATGGTCGGTAAGGCCTTACCGTGGATGCGCCGGGAAGGTGGGGCCATTATCAATGTGGCAAGTACGGCGGGTTTTCAACCGACCCCCTTTCTTTCCACTTATGGTGCGACCAAAGCCTTTTTGCTACATTGGAGTATGGGGTTGCATTATGATCTGAAAAAAGACGGAATCAGAGTTCTGGCTCTTTGCCCGGGGCCTACCGCGACCGATTTCTTTAAGAGGGCCGGCTTCGAAGGCAAGGTGGTACCGGATGCTTTTGGGCAGACATCTGAAGAAGTGGTACAGGCCGCTTTGCGGGCCTTGGAAAAAAACCGGAGTTTGGTCGTTTCCGGATGGAAAAATAAGATGCTTATGGCCGTCTCTTCCAAATTGCCCAAGGCTTTTGGGACGGCGGTTTCGGCCCGTGTTCTGGCTAAAATCCGGCAGTAGGGGAGGTGAAGCAAGCTTCGTTTTGGCAGGCGAATCGAGGAGAAGGCGCTTGCCGCTGGGACCAAAGACCCTCCGGGCTGGGGTAGTTGGGATAAGGTGGGGCATCTTTGAGGGACGTTTTCGACCAAGCGGATTAGGTCCAAGCAAGTATGGCGCGATCAAACCGTAGCTAAGGTTTAGCTTCGTGGAAAGTTGTCATCAAGCCGTTTCAGACTAGAGTAGGGGTATGTTATCGGAAAATGAAGAGCTTTTGGATATTGTGGACGATGAAAATCAGGTACTTGGACAGGCGCCCAGAGGGGAAATCCACCGTCGAAATCTTGCTCACCGCGCAACGCATCTGCTTTTAACCGATGGTCAGGGCCGTTTTCTCTTGCAAAAGCGCAGTGCCAAGAAGCGCGATTACCCAGAGCATTGGGATTCTTCCGTGTCCGGCCATGTTGTCGCCGGGGACGATTTCGAGGCGACGGTGCGAAAAGAGGCTGCCGAGGAAATTGGTTATGTTCCCAGGGAATTTTTTCCGATGTTCCTTTTGGAACCTTCCGCGGAAAACGGTCAGGAGTGGATCCTCTTTCATGTCGGGAAAACGAAAACCCAGCGTTTCCGGGCCGATCCTGAAGAAATCAGGGAATTGCGTTGGTGGGCCGAGCAAGACTTGGTCAGGGCTCTGACGGAAGGATCGGAAAAGTTTTCGCCCACTTTCAAAACATTTTTCTTTCTGTGGCGGGAGACTGGGTTTCACTTGCCGGAAAGGGGGCATGACCAATGGGCTTCGGTCTCTCACGGGCCTCCGGAGTTTTTGCAAGTTCAACGCAGCTTCCTCGAGGCCGCCGGGTTTTCCGTTCGCTTGCTCAACGACGAATCCTTGGGCGGCTTGGGCGGACAGGGGTTTTTTAGCGGGAAAAACCCCTTTTACAGTGATCTTTTTGTGCCCCGGGAGCATTTGGTGGAAGCCGTGGCCTTGCTTTACTTAAGCCGTCCGGAGGAAGAGGACGGCGATTGAGCGCGACGAAACAATGGTCGCCCGACGGTGGCCAAGCGAAGAATCCGTCGGAATCCCAAGGGCCTTTTTGTTTCTTTGCCTTTACCATTGCTAAGTCACGACAAAGCAGACACAATAAAGGGTTTTAATTTGTTGAGTTATGAGCGATGTCCTTTCCCTTCTGCGCGAGCAGGAAACCTTAAGTATTTCCCAAATGGCCAAAATCCTTGGCCTTACGGAAAGCGATGTGGAACGCCAGATTGAAGAATTGAAATCCCAAAAGGTTCTTCTTGGCTGGCGCCCCGTCTTTTATCCTGGCAAAGAGGAAAGCGATGCGGTGCGCGCCGTCATCGAGGTGAAAATCGCCCCCGAACGCGGAGGTGGTTTCAATCGCCTGGCCGAGCGCATCAGCCGTTTCGACCAAGTGGAAAGTTGTTATCTCATGTCCGGTGGATATGATCTGATGGTCATTGTGCGTGGTAAAAACCTGGCGCGGGCGGCGGAATTCGTATCCGAGCGTTTGGCCACGATTGAGGGGGTTTTGTCAACTTCCACGCATTTCCTCCTCCGCTCTTATAAGGAACAGGGTTTCCTGCTGAACGGTGGGGACAAGGACACCGGTCGGCCGGAGGTCTCAGCCTAAAGCTAATCGCTTTTCGAAAAGTCACGGTATGTCCGATAGTATGCAAAAGTTTGTCGCCTCGCACGTGGTAGGGCTACCCCGTTCGGGCATTCGGGATTTCTTTGAAATCGTGTCCCAGAAAAAAGAAGTCATTTCCCTCAGTGTGGGAGAACCCGATTTTGTGACCCCCTGGAATGTCCGCGAGGCCGCTATCTATGCCTTGGAAAAAGGCGCTACCTCCTACACCGGAAACCGGGGACTCCCTAAACTTTGTAAAGCGATCAGCCGTTACGTGGAAAAAGCCTTCGCGGTATCTTACCACCCGGAGAAGGAAGTTTTAGTCACTGTTGGAGTTTCGGAAGCCTTGGATATTGCTTTACGGGCCTTGGTCAATCCCGGTGACAAGGTCATGTATCACGAGCCTTGTTATGTTTCCTACCACCCCTCGATTAGCTTGACTCACGGGATTCCCATCGGGGTCCCGACCCGCGCGGAAAATGACTTTGCCTTGGACCCGGAAGATTTGGAGACCGCTTGGGAACCAGGGTGCAAGGTCTTGATTTTAAATTTTCCAACCAATCCGACCGGTGGGGTTTTGGATCGCGAGCGCTTGGAGCGTATCGCCCGCTTCGCCGTCGAGAAGGATTTGGTGGTGATCGCCGATGAGATTTATTCGGAACTGACCTTTGAAGGGGAACGCATTAGCATCGCTTCCCTGCCCGGACTGTCCGAACGGACGATTTTCCTGCACGGTGTATCCAAAGCTTTCGCCATGACCGGATTTCGCCTGGGGTGGGCCTGTGGCCCGGCTCCCCTGATCGAAGCCATGATGAAAATCCACCAATACAGTATGCTTTGCGCACCCATTCTCAGTCAGGAGGCCGCCTGTGAAGCCCTTAATCATGGGGAGGAAAGCGTCGAAAGAATGCGCGAGCAGTACTGCCGTAGGAGGGATTTTATCGTTCGCCGTTTCAACGAAATGGGCTTGCGCTGTCATTCTCCCATGGGGTCCTTTTATGCCTTTCCTTCGGTGGAAGGGACCGGGTATTCGGAACGGGACTTTTCCCTGGCTTTATTGGAAACCAAAAACGTTGCCGTGGTTCCGGGAACCGCCTTCGGCAAATACGGTAAAGGCTTTGTCCGGGCCTGTTTTGCCACCGCCTACGATCAACTGGTGGAAGCCACCAACCGCATGGAAGACTTCCTGCAGAAAGAAAAAA
The DNA here is from genome assembly GCA_022565335.1 of Opitutales bacterium. Lineage (GTDB taxonomy): Bacteria > Verrucomicrobiota > Verrucomicrobiia > Opitutales > T3Sed10-336 > JAIUMY01. The sequence goes on along the minus strand of JAIUMY010000047.1, from coordinate 18,935 downwards.
ATCATTTATGAGCATTGATCCCGTTTTTGTCGCCCTCGTTGGTCGCCCCAATGTGGGCAAAAGCCGTTTATTCAACCGCTTGGTTGGCCGACGGGTTTCCATTGTTCATGACGAACCCGGGGTCACCCGCGACATTGTTTCGCAAACCCTTCCAGGAGGAATCAGCTTGTTGGACACCGGTGGTTTGGGGCGCGAAGACCAGGAAAAGGACACCGAACTGCTCGAAGCTACCCAGCAACAAGTTCATTTTGCTTTAACCACGGCCAGTCTTATCTTGTTCGTGGTAGACGGGCGCAGCGGATTGGCCGCCGGGGATTTGGAAGTCGCCAAGACCCTGCGCAAGGCCGGTAAAGAGGTTTTTCTGGTGATCAATAAGCTCGATCATGATACCGACAATTATGCCGAAAATGAATTCGCCAAGTTGGGCTTCAAAGAGGTTTTCGGCGTTTCCGCAGAGCATGGCCGCGGCACTGACCAACTGTGGGAAAAAGTGCGGGAAACGGTAGGCCAGGATATCTCCGAAGATTCTCAGGAAGAAGAAAAACCGCGTATCAAACTGTGTTTTGCCGGACGGCCCAACGTGGGCAAGTCATCTCTCGCCAACAGCTTGCTCCATTCCGACCGCCTGATTGTTTCGGATACCCCCGGAACGACCAGGGACGCGGTGGAATATGCCCTCGATTACACCAATAAACACGGCGATGAATGGTTTTTTACCCTCATTGATACTGCCGGTTTGCGAAAGAAAAACCGTGTAAGTAGCTCGGTGGAATACTTTTCCACGGTGCGTTCCCAGGACGCCCTCGGTCGGGCTGATGTGGTGTATTTGGTGCTTGATTCCGAGGAAGGGGTGTCACGTCAGGAAAAAGCTTTGGTAAACACCGTACGCGAAGCCGGCTGCGGCTTGGTGGTTTTGGTGAACAAATGGGACCTGGCCAAAGAACGTCTCGCCTCGGTGGAATCGGAGGATTACGAATCGGAAAGAGAATTCCGTGACGCCTATCTGGAAGCCGTTACCCGCGAGCTTTTCCCTTTCTGGGGGGCACCGGTGATTTTCGTGTCGGCCAAGGAATCCTGGGAATTGGAGAGAATGTTGCGGGCTGCCCGCGGTGTCGAGCGACGGCAGACCCAAAAATTCAAAACGGCCGAGCTAAACAAAGTCATCCAAGAACTCTTCACCCGTCAGCCTCCGGCAATTCGTGGAGGGAAGAGGTTCAAGGTCTACTACGCCGTGCAAACGGGAACCAAGCCCCTTCGGCTTCGACTCTTTTGTAACCGCGAAGAAAAACTCGACGAAAACTACCGCAAGTATCTCCTACGGGGACTCGGCGAAAAATTCGATCTCCTAGGTTGCCCCGTCGTTCTAGAAATCGTCGGCAAAGAACGACGCTACACCACAACCAATAAATAACCCCGCCACCAACCCATACAAGAACCCCCATCACAACATTTTTTAAGTTTCTTAAACTTAGTATTTGACGTTAGGGGAGATTTTGATTTTTTTTGGGGTATGCAACGAAAACGTTTACATTTTACGGACTGTCCGGCGGTTTATCATGTGATGTCGCGGACGGTGAACGGAGAAAAGATTTTTGGCGAAAAGGAGAAAGCCGTGCTCGCCAAGATGTTACATAAGGTAGCCGCCTTTTCAGGGGTCAAGGTTCTGACCTACTGTATGATGGCAAATCACTTCCATATTCTGGTTGAAGTGCCCAGCGCGGAGGGGGTGGAGCTGACCGACGAGGAGTTGGTAGAGCGGTATGAGCATTTGCACGGGGAGAATAATCATCTGCGGAAGTCTCCCCGCTCAATAGCCTATGCGCCCAATTCGGTGGAGCAGGTGCAACGGACGCTGGAACAGGGAGGCAAGGAGGCTGAGGAACTCCGCGAGGCTTTGCATAAGAGGATGCACAATCTGCCGGAATTCGTGAAAACCTTCAAACAACGAGTGAGTATCTGGTATAACAGCGAGTACCGGCGCTATGGTCCGTTGTGGAGCGAGAAGTTTAAGAGTGTCCTGGTGGAGGGCAGGGCCAATGCCTTGAAGGTAGTGGCGGCCTACATCGATCTGAATCCGGTACGGGCGGGATTGGTGGATGATCCGGGCAAATATGCCTACAGTGGTTACGGGGAGTCGGTGATGGCGGGAGAGCCAATGGTCGATCTGGGGTATATTGTGGATGCGATTGACAAAGATACGGGCAGCGATGTGTTGCGGTTTTACCGAATGTTGGTGCTCGGACAGGGGCGAATGCCGCGGGAAGGCAAGGGACACCTTGATGACCAGGAAGCGCAAGAGGAAATTACCCGTTTGCTCAGTGAGCAGGCGCAAAGTGAAGGTGATTGTCGCACCCGGGAAAGGGTTTTCGCGGCCATTACCAGAGCACAGGTTTTGGGTTCAGAGTCTTTTGTGGGCGGACTCTTGAAGGAAGCGAGGCAATGCCTTTCGGCTAAAGTCCGGCGCCCCAGTCTTACTTTTGAAACTCCACTTAGCGGATTGTTTTCGCCGAATTTTTTCCGTTTCAACAAAACCGGATCACCGAAACGAAAATAAAGACGATCGCTGGTCGGAAACTAAAAGGAAATATAAAAAGTTCTAAGAACTAAAATATTGACAAGTTGGGAATTGACTCGGATGGCTCTTTAGACCAAGACAAGAATTACGGCGATGAGGATGAGGATTCCGGAGATAAATCTTCGGGTCATGGCTTTGGTACCGGCGCTTTTCTCGGAGTTGCCAAAATAAGATCCTATGGTGATGACGAGAACAATGCTCAAAATCCCTCTCAGACTGTAGACCACATTTACTGCGGTGGCACTTCCGTAGGTGCTTAGGGCGAAGGCCATACTCATCGCCTGGAAGGCGAGTAAGATCGCGCCGGGGGCCAACCAGGGCCAGGCTTGGGGTGGGATGGCCCGCAAAGGCTCTTTGAAAAACGGCACGAAGACAAAAGAGGCGAGAGCCACGCTGCCGAAAAGCAGAGGAACGAATAGATGGAATCCCAAATCCTCACCGTGACGTTGAACCAAGACGTCGCAGACGGCGAAACTCAAGGCGCTCAGCAGGGCGTAGAGGATCGAGACCATCAGCTTTTTGCGGTCCGCCGGCCGACCAATGCGCAGTAGCCAGACGGACCAGAAGGTCAACAGGGCGGCCAACCACCAGGAGAGGGGAACCGGTTCCGGTAATAAGAATACCGAAAAGGCCGCGACGAAAACGACCTTACTTCCCATCAGAGGAGTGGCTACAGAAACATCCCCTTTGCGCAAAGCGAGAAAAGTGAAGATTTGGCCGGCAAAAAAGAAAATGGCGGCGAGGAAGGGGGTCAGCGGAAGGCTTTCCCCGGGCAAAGGATCCTGGTGGCCGGCGAGAAAGGGCAGTGAGATGAGTCCCATGGCAAGATTGGCAATAAAGCCCGTCCGCAAGACGCCCGCGCCTTCTTCCATCGCCTTTTTAAGAAAAAGGGCGCTGACTGCATAACCCAAGGCGGAAAAAAGAGGAAATAGAAGGATCCAGGGATTGTCCATGTCGGGGGAAGGTTTCGGCGTAAATAGGGATAAGTCAAGCGATGCGGGCAGAGACCTTTGGATTTTTGTTTTGGCGGTCGGAAGGGAGCCTTCAGCAAGACTTGAAAAAGGGGATTTTTACTCCAGGTATTTTCCCTTGCCATAGAGCTGGAAAAATCTATTTTGATAGTTTGTTTTCTAACTGACCCTCTGGTGGAGTTTTTCCGCGACGGTCGAGAATTTTAACTCATTTTCAATTTTTCCCTTGGATATTAAAGAAGTAAAAGAACTCGTTGATTTGATGAAGCGCTCCGATCTTACTGAACTGGAGATCGAGAAAGAAGGGATGCGGGTCAAGATATCCCGCGGACGCGCCGGACAAGTCAACGCCACGACAAATTTTCTCCCTCCGGAAGCTCTTCCGCAGGGAGGCCAGGAGCCCAAGCAAATTTCCGCTCCGACATCGAGTGCGCCAGCCGATGATGGAGTTTACATCAAATCGCCGATGGTGGGAACGTTCTACCGATCCCCTTCACCGGATAGTGCGGTTTACGTTGATGCCGACAGTAAAGTGAACGAAAAAACGGTGGTCTGTATCATTGAGGCGATGAAGGTCATGAATGAAATTCAGGCCGAAGTGAAAGGCGTTGTCCTGGAAGTCTTGGTGGAGAACGGCCAGCCGGTGGAATTTGGTCAACCTCTTTTCAAAATTAAACCTTCTTGAGCTTTTGTGCCTTAGGTGCTCACAAAGGTTCTTTTCGTGAGAAAACCCCATCATTTTACGGCTAAGGGTCGTTGCCTTATGATTCAAAAAATTCTTATCGCCAACCGGGGGGAAATTGCCTTGCGGATTATTCGCGCCTGTAAAGATCTGGGCATTAAAACCATGGCCGTGTACAGTGAGGCCGATGTGGAGTCTCTTCATGTTCAGCTGGCGGACGAGGCGATTTGTATCGGTCCGGCCAGTGGAGCACAGAGTTATCTCAAAGCCGACCGTATTATCAGTGCGGCTGAAGTGGCCAATGTTGACGCCATACATCCCGGCTATGGATTTCTCTCCGAAAACGCGCGTTTCGCCGAGCAGTGCGAGCGTTGCAATATCCGTTTCATCGGGCCGAGTTCCGAAGCGATTCGCAAGATGGGTGATAAATCGGTGGCCCGGGAGACGGTTCGTAAGGCCGGAGTGCCGATTACCCCGGGGAGCGATGGGCCGGTGGAGACCGAAGCTGAAGCCCTTAAGGTAGCGAAGAAGATCGGATATCCGGTAATCATTAAAGCGGTGGCTGGCGGCGGGGGTCGTGGCATGCGGGTAGCTTACAACGAAGTCAGTTTTGTCAAGGAGTTGGCCCAAGCCAAGAATGAGGCTGAGTCGGTCTTTGGCAATGGGACGGTGTACGTAGAGAAATTTATTCAAAATCCCCGCCATATTGAGTTTCAGATTTTGGCCGACTCGCATGGTAAAATCGTCCACTTGGGGGAGCGTGATTGCTCGGTGCAAAGACGTAATCAGAAACTGGTGGAAGAATCCCCCAGTCCTTTCATGACCCCGGACTTGCGCAAGCGCATGGGCAAGGCGGCCATTCGGGCGGCCAGAGCGGCCAAATACGAGAACGCGGGAACGATTGAATTCCTGGTCGATAAAAACGGGGATTTTTATTTCATGGAAATGAACACCCGGATCCAGGTCGAGCATCCGGTTACTGAGGAAGTGACGGGGGTAGATTTGATACGCCAGCAAATTCTAATCGCTGCCGGGGAGAAAATCCCTTTTGACCAACGTGACATCACGTTCGACAAGCATGTGATTGAATGCCGGATCAACGCGGAGAATCCCGCTCGCAATTTCGCGCCCTCGCCCGGGGACATCGAACTCTACTATGCTCCCGGGGGGATCGGGATTCGGGTGGACAGCCATATTTATGGCGGCTACCGCGTGCCTTCGCATTATGACAGTATGATCGGGAAGCTGATTGCCAGTGGTCCTGACCGCGAGACTGCAATTGCCCGGATGTACCGGGCCTTGGATGAATATATCATTCGGGGAATCTACACCACCATACCCTTCTCCAAGGCGATTATGTCTGATCCGGGCTTTCGCCAGGGTTTAGCCACAACCGCCTTTGTGGAAGAATTTATTGCCCGCAATCCCCCTTCCTCCTACGCGGAGAAGGACTAAGGCAAAACTGGCTTGTTGATTTGTTGGGGAGGAATTACTTTTGTCGCAACCACGGGACAGAGGGGAGCTAACTCCTGAAGAAAAGGCGGACTTGATTTGTGTCGGACGATATCCCGGTTCGCGGGAAGCACATCGGGCGGCAACGGTTTTGTTGGCGACGGGAAACTGGTATGTGGTGCTACCGGAGCCCGAAGAAGACGGGCGCTTTGGTATTTATGTCCCTTCGACTTTTGCCTTGGAGGCTTCCGATTTGATTTTGCGCAACCGTAAGGAGGAGGTGGAACATCCTCCGGACCTCTCTGCGCTTTGGTCATCGCATACTGTTTCGGGATGGCATTTGCTGATCGCTCCCGCCATTTTGGTACTGGTTTTCGCGGCCACCGCCACGGAGGCTGGGGCTTTTCTTCTGGAGTGGGGGCGATTTGACAGTCAGCGGATTCGAGGGGAAGGGGAGTGGTGGCGACTCCTGACACCTCTCTTCCTTCATGCCGATGCCGCCCATTTGTGGGGAAACATTCTTGGGGGATTGTTCTTTGGGTACTTTGTGGCGCGACAAAAGGGCGTTGCGGTGGCCTATTGGACCGCATTGGTGGGTGGGACCGGAGGGAATTTCCTCAATCTTCTGACTTTCTGGCATGCCCCTCATCTATCCATCGGGGCTTCTACGGCGGTCTTTGCTCTGCTCGGAGGGTTGATTGGCTTACGGGTTAGAGATCTATCTGGGAAAAAGCGCCGTCGTGGGGTTATGCGGTCTTACGGCAAGTGGGCTTTAGTGGGGGTTGTTGGGGCCGGATTGGCCCTCCTCGGTTTTCTCGGGGCGGGTGGTGAGCGAACCGATGTTTTGGCTCACCTATACGGGTTTCTGGCGGGATTTGTGTGGATCATGGTCTGGTCTTCATGGCAACAAGGGAGGTGATTCGTTCGCGTGCTGGTCGTTGCAACCCAGGCTTCCTGCTTCGCTAAAGCTAGGAAGGACAGAAAAGTCAGCGCTACCAGGGCGGGAAATGAAGCAGTCGGGCTGGCTTTAGCTCCCGATTCGTGGCGGCCGGGGGCCTTGCGGAATTAGGGAGGTTTTCGGCGTCGTTGGGCAAGGTCCGGTGTTCGTTTGGTTTATCGCCGCATCGGTCGGGCGATGAATCAGCCCGACTACGGTGGTGGTTGCGAATGAAATCTGCGGCAGGTGCCCGCGTTTATTTCGCGATTTCGGTGACCCGTTTTTCGCGGATGAGGGTAATTTTGATGGACCCTGGGTAGTTCAGGTTATCTTCAATCTCCTGACGGATTTTGGAAGCCAGTTGTTCGGAGATTTCGTCAGAAACTCTCTTTGGATTGACGATGACCCGAACTTCGCGGCCTCCTTGAATGGCGTAGGCTTCTTCGACCTCCTCGTGTTGGCGGGCGAGCTTTTCGAGGTTTTCCAATCGTTCCAGATAGGTGATTTGGGACTCGACCCGCGCACCCGGGCGACTTGCCGAGAGGCCGTCGGCAATCATCAAAAGAGGAGCATACAGGCTTTCCGAAGGCACTTCCTCATGATGGGCGGCAACCGCATTGACCACCCGTTCGTCTTCGTTGTGACGGCGGAGAAAATCCGCTGCGGCAAGAGCATGGCTACGTTCGAACTGATGTTCCATGGCTTTCCCGATATCATGGAAGAGTCCAGCGCGCTTGGCGGGAAGGGGGTCCAGTCCCAGTTCGGAAGCAAGCATGGAAGAGAGAAAGGCTACCTCGATGGAGTGATCGAGGGCATTTTGGGTAAAGGAAAACCGGTATTTCAATTTGCCGAGCAACTCGATGAGATCCGGGTGCAGGCCGCTCAGCTTGAGCTGGTCAGCGGCTTCCATGCCGAAATTGGACACATCCTCCTTGACTTGTTGTTCAGCCTTCTGGATTTGCTCCTCGATCAGGGCCGGGTGGATACGGCCGTCGTTGACCAGGTTTTCCAGTGCGACTCGCGCGACTTCACGGCGAATTGGATCGAAGGAGGAGATAAGGACCGACTGGGGAGATTCGTCGATCATCAGGGTAACTCCAGTGTTTGATTCAAAGCTTTTGATATTGCGTCCCTCTTTGCCGATGATTCGCCCTTTCATCTCCTCGTTGGGCAGTTGCACGATGGTGGCGGTGACATCGTTCAGCGGTTGGCTGGCCAACCGTTGCATGGCGGTGATGAGTTTTTCCCGGGACTCCTCGCGAATGGCCGCCTGCGGTTTTTCCAAGAGACTGCGCCGCAGGGCGCGAAGTTCCGTGGCGGCCTCCTTCTCGACAATTTGCAGAAGCAAACTCTTTGCCTCCTCGGAAGAGATACGCGAAAGCCTCTCCAAATGTTCCCGGGCGTCATTGAGGGATTGCCAAACATCCATCTTCTCCTGATCGACTTTTTTTCTTTCCAGCGCTATTTGTTTCTTTTCCCGACCAAGTGATTCTTGTTCTGCGGCAATTTCTAGTTTTTCCGTTTCTTGTTCGGCCTTGATTTTTGTCCAGGATTTTTCCTTCTCCGCAATGAGTGCATCCGTTTCTTCCTTAATTGCCCGCCCGCGTTTTTCCTCCTTGTGCTTGATGAGCTGGAGTTCCCTCTGCCAGATGTTCTCCTTGTTGGTTTTCCAGAGGTACCAAAATACCACCAGAATGCCTGCTCCGACTACTAAGCCTACACTCAGTCCGAAGAAAAAGGAGAGACCATTCATTGATAGAAAAAAGGGATTTTCCGCTCCATTTTCAACGGCGACCGGAGATCTCTCGCTGTATTGCCTCGGAGGTTAAGTCAAGATTTCGCGCGACTTCCGCCGCCCTTTCATCAGAGATTTCCAAATACATATAGACGATGCCTCCGGAGAAGGCGCGCGCCACGGGAGCGGCTCCAACAATCGGGCGAACGGAGGGATTGTCGGAGGATATGACGGTTACCAGCCTCCGCTGCCGGTCCCGTTCGCGAATGTCACGCATGAAGTCCCGTGCGGCATCTCTGGTCAACCGAAAGGCAAAAACCGGACCGTCGCGAGTTTCGACAAGTTCCACCTCGGTGATGTCCCATTCAACGAACACGGCTCGTACGTCAACGTCGATTTGCACATCGCTGATGGGGAGGGTAACGGTCTCAGTGCGACCCCGCATGCGGGTATCGTCAGGGGCTTCGAGATAAAACTTGGCGTAAAGAGGTTCGAAATCCCCTCTTTGGCTTCGCGGGCCGGTTTGGCAGCCGGTAAAAAACACGGTGGTAGTGACCAGGGAAAGAAATAGAAGAAATTTACGCATAAAAGTTTAGAAAATCGGATTTTGTGATAGAACGAAACCCTTTCATTTTCATCATTCCCAGCTTGTTGGCAAATGAAAATTTTTTCCCTGCGGATAAAGCTGCTCTACCGCTCTTGGTGTAGCGCCCATTGGGCGTGTTCGGCCACCATTTCGTTGGGGGAATGGCTGAGTTCCTGCAACGCCTTTTTGATCCCGGGGACATCCGGGTGGTGGGGTTCGTTGCGCAAAAAATTGCCGGCAACGACGGCGGCATTGCGCCACAGGCCTTCGAGTTTCGCTCGTTTTAGAGGGCTTTTGCGAAAAATTTCCACATAGGTTTGCCGATCCAAGCGAAGAAATCCCAAAAGCCCCAGGGAGGTGATCAGGGGCCTGGCCTCGAGGAGGCGGCTGTGTCCTTTTTGGGCAAACTTATTCCAGGGGCAAACTTCCAGGCAATCGTCGCATCCAAAAAGCCGGTAGCCCATCGGGCGCCGCAATTCGAGGGGAATGGAGCCCCGGTTTTCGATGGTCTGGTAAGACAGGCAAAGCCGGGCATCAACGAGTCCGGGCTCGGTGATCGCACCAGTGGGGCAAGCGGTGAGACAACGGGTGCAGGTGCCGCAATACTCGGCCAGCGGAGGGTCCTCTCCGGGCTCGACCCGCGGATCCGGCAACGGGTCGGGGGAAAAGGGATAGGGAAGAAGGAAAACGCCCAGAATCAACCAATTGCCGTGTTGTCGGGAAATGAGCATGCCGTTTTTTCCCTGAAACCCCAAACCTGCCCGGGCCGCCCAGCCGCGTTCCAGAATGGGTCCGGTATCGGTATAGGCGCGGAGGGAACGGGGCGGCAGGGACATTTTTTCTTCGAACCACTGACAAGCCTGGCGCAGGGCCTTGCCGATGGTTTCATGGTAGTCGGTATAGCGGGCGTAGCGGCCAACAACCGGGATCGCCTGGTGTCCCGCAAAGGGGGATTCCTGGTAGTGAGTGCCCACGACCACAAGGGAGGCCGTTGTGGCGAGCACTTCGCGCGGGTCCAGACGGCGTTCGGGGTTTTTGGCGAGCCAGTGCATATCGGCATGCTGGCCTTCCGCGAGCCAGCGGCGGAATCGGTCAGCGGCTGCGGGGGTGGCTTCGCCCACGGGGGCAAAGCGCACCTCGGAAAAGCCCAGGTCGTGCAACTTTTCGCGAAAACGTTCTTTCAATGTTTCGGACAAAATGTGGCTTGGAGAAATGGTTGGTTAGGACGTTCAGAAATCAGGGCCATTCCTTTTGTTTGCGCCGGTAGATGCGCAGGATGTGGTCCTGGATTTCTTTCATTCGCCGATGGTCGGTTAAGACCAGAATACCGGCTTGGCGGTAGTAGGGTTCCCGCGCGGCCAGCAAATCCCTGATCTTTTGCTCGGGATTGGAAACTTGCAGCAGGGGGCGGTCGGGGTTTTGTGAAGTACGTGCAAGGATACATTCCGGGCTGGCTACGAGGGCGATAACCACACCTTTGCTTTGTAGAATATCCGGCATGCCCTCGCGGGCTACCAGTCCGCCGCCGCAGGAGACCACACAGCCTTCCGGCGGATGTCCCTTCTCGATAAAGGTTTTTTCCAATTCGCGAAAATAGGGTTCTCCTTCCTCGGCGAAGATGGTTTTGATAGCTCTTTTTTCGGATTTTTCGATCTCGTGATCGGAATCAAGGAATTGGTAACCCAGCCGTCTTGCCAGGGCCCGTCCATGGGTGCTTTTGCCCGTTCCCATAAAACCGACAAGGTATAGGTTGGGACGGGGCACCCGCGATTTTTTCGTTTTCATAGCTTAATCTTAGAGAAAAAGCGGCCGAGGACAAAGAAACTTTTCTTGCCAACGACGGAGAAGTGAAAAATCCTGCAGGGGTGACGCCCTTTCGCCTAACCAAACAAGAAAAGACCGCCATTCTGGTCCTTGCGACTCTGTTTCTCCTTGGAGTTTTCGGGTGGTTTCTGTTTTGAGGAAGCTTGAGGAAAGAGAAAAATCGTGCGGTAGTTTTACGGGGACTCACTGGTAGCTGCGGTCTTCAGCCGCAGTTTCGACTCCGCGGGAAAGATTCCTTTGCCCGGGGGTGGAGAGCTCCCATACCGTTGTTTACTTCTCAATCCCTCCCTTTCCTTCGCCATCTTTGCACATTGGCCTTTTCTACGGTTAAGGTTGCGAAAAAGAAAAGTAACTTTCAGTATGTTTCGGAGTCTTTGTTACGTATGAAAACGATCCCTTTTCTTAGCTGCGCCTTTCTTTTCGCTTTGGTTGGTCTTTCGCCTCTGGTCGACGGGGAAGAGCTTTCCGAAGAGGAGGAGCGCTTGGGGTCAGTCGAATTGCGAAGTATTTTTTCTCTGGGAGGGGAGGTGCGGTTTTCCTTACATGATCAGGTATTGGACCGCTCCTTCTGGCTCGAACCGGGGCAGAGCCGACATGACTATGAAATTGTTGATTATGATGTGCAGAAGGGGCGATTGGTTTTGGCTTTGGGGGATTTCGAGCGCGAGCTTGGTTTAGCCAGTAGTCGGGTGAGCACCTTGGAGGAGGACCAGGAAGAGGAATCCTCCGCGGAGGCTAATGAAGAAGACTCGGATGATGAGCGGCGGGAAGGCCGCCGTGGACGCCGGATGAGCGACGAGGACCGGGAGGAATTACAGCGTTTGGGCGGGGTTTTGCAAGAGGCCCGGGAGGCCTCGCCGCGAGTGGAGGAACTGCATGAAAATTTTGTTGAAATGATGAACGACTTTCGCCGTTTACAAAGGGATGCCCGGGGGATTGACCGGGATAGTGAAGCGTTTCAGGAATTAGCCGAGGTGCGCCAAGGGTTGATTGAGGAATTTCGCAACTTAAACCAGGTTGCCCGGGAGGAAATCGGCTCCATCGAGTCCATCTCCGCTGAAGACCGTCAGCAGTTGGGAGAACGCTTGCACCAAGTCGTCTGGTACCAGGCCCGGGAGGAGCGGAGAGCTGCCCGGAGCCAAGAGTGAACCGATCACGGTTGTTCCGGCGAAAGAGGCCCCTCGGTTTTCTGTTCCTTAAAGGGACGGCGATTGAGGAATTTTCCCAACATTCCGTAGCGGGGGGCTAAGAGTACCGCGGCGGCAAAAAAGATCCCGCTGGCGACGGCAACCAGTCCGGCCGAGGACATGTCCGGCAAACCCTGCACTTCCGGCAACCAGACCGCCAGGAAATGTCCCACGGCGGCAGCCAGAACACCAAAGATTCCGCTTAGCAAAAGCATCATCCCCAAGCGGTCGGTCAACAAATAGGCGGTTGCCGGGGGCACGATGAGCAGGGCGATGACCAGAATGCTGCCCACCGCCTCAAACGCCGCCACCGTGGTTACGGCCACCATGGACATCAGCAGGTAGTGCATTTTTTGGGCGTTAATGCCCAGGGTGGTGGCCAGGCTGGGGTCAAAGGAACTAATTTTAAATTCCTTGTAGAAAAGAAGAAGGAGGGCGAAATTGACCAGGGTAATCATCCCCAGGACCACAAAGGCCCGCGGCGTTTCCCACCCGATCCCCAGCCAGAAAAAAGGGATCACGGTGTCCAATGGGGTCAGTTCCAGGGCACCATAGAGGACGCAACCGGGGTCCAGATCGACATGGTGGGCCGCTTGTACGATGAGCAACAGTCCGATGGCAAACAAGGTGGTAAAGACAATTCCCATGGAGGCTCCGCGCTCCACTTTGCCCCAGGCGCTGATCCATTGGGTGAAAACGGCGGTCAAGAGGCCGATGAGGGCGGCCCCGAGAAACATTCCGATACTGGCGCGGCTGCCGGTAATGATAAAGGCCAGGGCCAGGCCGGGGAGGACCGCGTGGCTGATGGCGTCGCCCATCATGCTCATTTGGCGAAGCACCAGAAAACAGCCGGGAATGGCACAGGCAATGCCCGCCAGGGCACCCACCACGACAATCCAGGTATCCATGCTATACCACGTCATGGGCGCACCTCCCTGGTTAGCGGGTGAGGACTCGCCGGGATATTTTGCAGTCCCAGTTTTTCTTCCAATTCCCGCACCATTTCGGGGCTGAGCAAATGCTCCACCGAATCCGCATCCCGGTCCACATGGCTGGGGGCAATATCGGCGTGGGTGATCATGAAAATTTCCCAGAGGCGGTGATTGCGGGTGATACGGGAGGCCTCGCCGAAACCGGATTCGGAGAGCGTGACTTCCTTCTCATTCCATTCATGCAGATGATCCTCGCGCTCCGCTTTGCGGAGAAGCTGGCGCACGTCATTCCGGTTCCAGGAGCGGCGCGTCACAATTTTTTCGAGAGACACCGGCCGATTGCGGGGGTAGGGGTCGTCGGGGGTCGGGCTCATTTGTTCGAGAATCTCGTAGACCGCCCGCAACAGGTGTTGACGACCGATCTTTCGGCGAAGGCGAAGCTGGTCCAGGCTTCGCCGCAAAACCCCTCTGGCGGTTCCGAAGAGCAGACTGAAGAGAAAAATAGAAGAGGCCACCAGAACCACGATCGCGCCGGCCGGCAAGCGGGGAAGCAGGGCGCTGAGGGAAGCGCCCACCCATCCGCTGGCGCCTCCGATGAAAGCGCTCAGGAACAGCATTTTGCCCAGGTTATCGGTCCAGAAGCGGGCGGCGGCCGCCGGAATGATGAGAAACGCAATGATCAAAATCAGTCCCACTGCCTGCATTCCAATCACCGTTACGGCGGCGATAAGGAGCAGCAAAAACAAATCCAGCCGCTGCACCGGCCAGCCCAGCGAGCGGGCAAAGCTTTCGTCAAAGCAGAGGAGGGTAAACTCTTTTTTCAGGGCGAGGCACCACAGGGTGATGGCGACCGCCAGCACCGACAGGAGAATGAAGTCCGCGCGCATCATGGCCGCGGCCTGTCCATAGATAAAACTCTCCAGCCCGGCGGTGCGGGTGCCGGGCATTTGCTGGGCAATATTCAAAAGTACCACCCCCGCCCCGAAAAAGACGCTGAGCACAATCCCCATGCCGGCATCGTCCTTGATCCGGGTATGGTTGCGCAGCCATAACACCATGGCGCTGCCCAACAGCCCCGTGGCCCCGGCACCCACCAAAAGCACGGGGAGGTTTCGCCCGGTGCCGCCAAAGAGGACAAGGATCAGAAAGGCGATCACCAAGCCGGGAAGGCAGGCGTGGGAAAGCGCATCCCCCATCAACGAGCGCTTGCGCAAGAGCAAAAAGCTCCCGACCATCCCCGCGGCGATCCCCAGCAAGCTGGTGCTGGTCACCACGGTGCGGGTGTTGTATTCCTGCAAGAACAAAACCTCCCGGAAAATTTCCCAGGAAAAGGTTGCCAGCAGAATCGGGTCGCCCAAAAACATAGTGCCTTAGGAAAGGTTCTGCCGAAGAGCCTGACCCGCTTCTTCCAGGAGGGGCATTTTCCCTCCGTAGGTTTTTTGCAGGTTTTCGTTATGAAAGACCTCCGCCGTTGGGCCTGCCGCCACGACCCGCATGTTCAGGAGAATCACATGGTCAAAATAACGGGCCACAGTGGCCAGATCGTGGTGCACCACAAGGCAGGTTTTTCCTTGTTTTTGCAATTCCCGCAAGAGGGCGACAATCGCCCGCTCGGTGGCCGCATCGACCGCCGCGAAGGGCTCGTCCATAAAATACAGCTGCGCCTCCTGGGCCAGTGCCCGGGCCAGAAAAACCCGTTGTTGCTGACCTCCCGAGAGCTGGCTGATTTGACGCCCCGCCAAGTGCCCGATGCCGACCTTCTCGAGAGCCTCCTGCGCTTTGGCCCGGTGCCTCCGCAGGACCGGGCGAAACCACCCGATGCTCCCGTAAACCCCCATCGTTACCACATCCAGCGCGCTGACCGGAAAATCCCAGTCAACGCTCTCCCGTTGGGGGACATAGCCGATCAGGGACCGTTGTTGCCGATACGGTTTTCCGTAAACCCGAATGTCCCCGGAAACCCGGGGAATTAAATCCAGACAAGCTTTCAGCAAGGTGCTTTTCCCGGCCCCATTGGGACCCACCACGGCAATCAGTTTGCCCTCTGGCAGGTCCAGATCAATATCCCAAATCACCGGCTTGCGGTGGTAGGCCACCGTCAGGTCGTGAATGGACAACGGTGCATCGCGCGAATGTTCGGGATGCAGGTTGTCCTCGGCCGTTGGGAGATTGTTCTGGGTCATGGTCCTAAAATGAGCGGTCCGGAACCAGAGGTCAAAGCCGTAACCAGCCTCCGGTTTTGGAAGGAATAAGGGAGTTTATCAGTGTAAAGAAGTAGAACAGGCTTCCAGCCTGTTTATCAGGCGGTAAGCCTGATCTACCTTTGGAGGCCATCGGTTGTCGAAAATGGACGCAAGGCAAAATAGCAAAGTGGTCATCAATGTTTCCCCTTTTTTGGTGGTGAAAGAATTAGTTTCCGCCCCCCAGACGACCTTGCATTCCACCTTCCGGGGCCTCTCCGCCGAGGGCGCGGACAATGGTCGTGACATTGTGATCGATCATCCCGATATATGTTCCTTCGTAGGTGCCTTCCGGTCCCATGGCATCGGAAAACAATTCGCCGCCAATCTGAATTTCATGACCCTTCGCGCGGGCGCCTTCGATGACCGCCCGGACATTGCGGTCACTGACCGAGGTTTCCACAAAAATCGCGGGGATGTTACGTTCGGTGACAAAGCGGACCACATTCTCAATATCCCGGACCCCCGCCTCGGTTTCGGTGCTGATTCCCTGGATACCGCGAACTTCGATGCCATAGGCGCGGCTCATGTATTGAAAGGCATCATGGGCGGTGACCAGGACCCGGCGCTCTTCAGGGATCGAGGCGATGGCCTCGCGGGAATAGTGATCCAGCTCTTCCAATTCAGCGCGGAAGGCGTCGGCATTTTGGCGAAAGGTTGCTTCCTCTGCGGGGAGAAATTCGGTCAGGGCGTCCCGGACCACACCGAGGGCGAGAATCCAGCCCTGAACATCCATCCACACATGCGGGTCAAAGTAGTCCTCATCGTCCTCGTCCATGAGCAGATAGTCCTCTCTTTCCTCGACAAATTCCGTTACCGCGTAAACCGGTTGGCCGCGGCGGGCCATACGCACCAGAATATCGGTCATTTTGCCTTCCAGCATGAGGCCGTTGTAGAAAATCAGGTCGGCCTCCTGGAGCGCCAGCACATCCCTGCGGGTAGGGGAGTATTCGTGCGGGTCGGTGCCTTCACCGAGCAGACTGCGCACCGCAAAATGCTCGCCGCCGGCCGCCCGGACCAGATCCGCCACCATGCCGGTGGTGGTAATCACCTCAAAAGGCCCTTCCCGGTCGGTGGTCGCCCCCGAGGATGGCTCCTCCGGAGCACAGGCGGATATTCCCAGCGACAGGGCCGCAAGTAACAAAAGAGTTGAGAAACGAGAGAAGATAGAATTCATAGAATGTAACCGTAGCTACAACTACATTCATCCGTCAAGGAAAAGTTTTGGCAATTCTTGGTGGGGAAAGCAGCCGGAATTCCGGGGGAGGAGGCCGGGAACCTTGCGGTGTTCTTCGGTTGGACTGAGCGGTGATTCCGCGCCGACCGGTATTACAATCCGAATTCTTCTTTGAGCGTGACAAGGTCCTCTTTTAGCTCCAAGGCCATGGTTTTGGTATAGATCTTGAAGATCTTACCTTCATTTTGAAGGGCGATAAGCTTTTGCAGATCGCTGGAACGTTGCTTCCAGGTGATGCCATCGGTAACGAGAATAAAGTGAGTATCGTGCCGCTTTTGGTTTACGATACGTTCAATGTCTCCGAGAATATCGGTCTGTTTACTACCAGTGGCGCCATAGGCTTTTACTTCGATGAGAATCGCTGGATCGGCCGCTGCCGGAATGGCGGTCGGTCTTTTCATAGGAAAGGCCGTTTGCGCCTATAAAACGGCAGCGTACGGCGATCTGTTTGGCACTGAATACTTCCTGAAGGATCTGTTCGACGAAATTTTCCATGTTGCGGCCCCGTGCCTGGCCTTTTGTGGCGCTGCCACGGCCACTTTTGAGACGTTCCCTGAGGACGTCATGCCATTGAAGCCTGCGATTGATGGACTTGCTCATATCCTCGGCCAGTCCCATGTTGATCAGGGCCTTAATATACTTTTCGGGAATCGCCTTATAGCATTTTATTCCGCTGCCGAATTGATTCCCATCCTTGCCCAAGGCTTCCTTGAGGTTTGGGACAAACTCATCTTTTGATTGGTCAACGAAAAGGCGGATGACGGTGAACCCGACCTTAAAATCCCTATCCAGGATCGCCTTTATGTCATCCGCTCCGTACTTTTTCTTCACCGGAATGGTCTTAAGCATTGAGATCACCTCTCCGGCGTGGGCATCCATCCACGTGCTTTCTACGCGAGAAAGGGAGTTTTCAACATTTTCAAAGGTTTGGCGAATTCGTTTCATGAACCGACTATAAGGTATTCCTGAACCAGATTTCGTTTGGCTTTGGCGTGATTGCCGAAGTGGTAGTGGTGCTCTTTTTGGAAAATTTCGACACTTTTTTTGTATCGTTTCATAAGTGAGCGGAGGGTCTCCAGGTCAGGGTAGGCGTTGGAGGAATACGAAAGTACTTGAATGGAATTGGCAAAGTGGCGAAATAACCGGTCAAAGGCATCCAAAGCCGTTCTTCTATAGGAAAACGGGGTAAAGGGTTTTACTATTTTGCGCACCTTGGTGTTCATCATAATTTCTTTGCCTTCCCAGTAACAAGCAAGCCCTTCGAGAAAGTGATAGCGTTTAATGTAGCAATTGTCATCGGATAAGGGGACATAGGGTGGATCCAATTACACTAAATCGCTTTTGGGCGGGGTGTCGAAAACATCGCCGCAGGTAACGGCGTTTGGTCTGCCGTTGTCGAATACGGCGGCGTTGTAGGCTTTGATTTGTTCAATAAAATGCTCTTTTATAGAGAGTTGCAAATCCCGTCTCCCGTCTTGGTAGCGGGTGGGATCACTGACCGTAAAAAGGCCCCGTGGTTGACGTTTGATTGCTGATCGCAGCATTGCGGCCAAGGCGACGGCACGCTTGGATGGTGAATCCAAAAGACGAACGCCAGCCTAAAGATCGTCCAGGAAGGAAAGTTCTGCGGGGGTGTAGAAAATACCTTCAAAGGTGCGGCGTATAAATCGTTCAGTATCGGATTTTGCTTTGGCGGAAAGGAGACATTTTAGGTCGGTATCGCTGATCCTCGTGTCATTATTGGCAACCGTGGCATGGGAGAGTACAGAAGGGAAAGCGAGAGAGTCATTGGAATGCACCTTTTTGCCCATTGTTTTAAAAAGATAAGAAACAACCCCGGACCCGGAAAATGCGTCTGTTACCGTTTCAAATTCTATTCCGGCCAGAGTTTCGTGAATCCAAGGCAGAAGGCGGAATTTACTCCCCATATAGCGGAAGCGCGGATAATTATGAACCATCGCGGGAAGGTCAGCCGCTGAGGGAATCAACAACATCTGGTCTTCCGTGAATGCTTTCATTGGGCTATTTGAAGAGGTTTCAGTAGAAGTGTCAAAGTGAAAGGGAACAGGAACGTTAGCAGAGGTCGGAAAGAGAAACAGCCATTTTCAACCGCAGATTACTCCGATTGACGCGGATCCTTCTTCGCCCTGCGGGCTTCCTTCTTCGCCCTGCGGGCTTCGCAGGACAACGTCGCAGGACAACGTCGCAGGAATAAGGTCGCAGGATAACGCCGCAGCAGGCAGCGGCTGGAGAAAGCGGCAAGAGCTTGCCGCAGTCCAAGGTGCCTGCGGCACGAAGGGTGACCGGTTATGGTTTATCGGACCGGCCAATCCGACGGCGGAGCCGTCTTTGGAGTGCGGTCCCGTTCTGACGGGAGCGCTTTCCGTGAAGCCAGCCCTGCTGGCGAACCGTTCGGTTCGAGTAACGCCGCAGCAGGCTCAGGACTCCTGACCCACATTTCCCGGAAACCCGACATCGAAAATTTCAAGTTGTTTTTGAATAAAGACTTAAGCGCAAGACGATAGGTCTACTCTTATAAATCGTGTGAAACGGCAAATGAAACCTAAGTCCCGGAGG
>JAIUMY010000046.1 GCA_022565335.1 Opitutales bacterium | reverse complement strand
CGGTCGGGTGCATGTGGAAGCGATTGGTCGGTTGTCGCGCGAAAGCTCAGAGGGACCTTCGCCCTCCCGGCAGAGCGGTTGCGTTTCCCTGGGAGGGCGAAGGTCTCTCCGAGCTCGAGTGGTCGGGTTGCGGTGCGGATTCCTGGCGGGATGATCCTCAAACGGTTGTGAACGCCCGGGTGATCGCTGAGTCAGCCTACGCGCAAAAGAAAAACATTGATTAAGAAACGCTGGAGTTTTAAAGTAGTTTTATATTTGTTTCCTTTTCAAAGACCCCCAGCACGATCATTCAGCAATTATCCAAACAGTTTAGATTCTGTTATTCTCCTTTTTCCGGTGCATGGATGTCCCGATATGGAAAGGTCTTCGCGTTTTCTTTAGTGCTTATTGGTTTTTTTAGTGCGGAACCTCTCTTTGGTCAGGAGGAACAAGGGTCCTCCCCAGAACCCATTATCGTGGCACAGGATCATGCGTGGCCGCCTTTTTCCTACTTGGACAGCGAGGGAGTCCCCCGGGGGTTGCTTATTGAGATGTGGAAAGGTTTTGGCCGGGAGTTGGGGCGGCCGGTGGAATTTGTTTTGGTCGATTGGAACGAAAGTTTGGAGTTGGTTCGCCGGGGCGAAGCCGACGTGCACGGAGGATTGCTTTTTTCCGAGGAGCGCAATGAGTACATGGATTTTTCAGTGGATTTAATCCCCTTGGAGGTTTTTATTTTCGTTCGGTCAAGGGAAATGATATTTGACCTTTCCGAGATTGATGGACCCGTTGGGGTTACGGCGGGAGGGTTTGAAGAAACCTTTGCGCGGGAAAATCTGCCCGAATTGAATCTTGTGCCTTATGCCAACAACCGTTTGCTGGTGGAAGATGCGGTGGCCGGACGACTGGATGTCTTCATTGCCGATTATCCGGTGGGCCAGTACCTTTTGGAAGTTTTAGCTGAACCAGGGGATTTTCGTCCTCTGGCTCGTCTCTATGATAAGCCTTTGAAGGTCGGCGTGGCCTTGGGTCACGATGATCTGCTGGTTCAGATCAATGAGCAAATAAGTCGTTTGTCGACCGAGGAGAAAAGAGCCCTTTTGCAAAAATGGGTGGTCCCCTTACGGGAAGAGATCGTGCCTTGGGGTAAGGTTTTTCCCGGAGTCTTGGTGGGGTTGTTCTTAGTAAGCTGTGGAATGGCTTTTTTGCTTTGGCGACAGAAAAAGGTATTGGCGGAGGCTTATGAGAGACAAAGCAAAGATTTGCGTTCGAAGGATGAGGAGATAAGCCGTTATTTCCGCCTCAGTCGGGACCTGTTTTGTATCGCCGATGAGGCGGGAAGGTTTGTGCGGATAAATCCCCGCTGGGTGGAAACTCTGGGCTACGAGGAAAAGGAATTGATGGGTCGCCCGGTTTTTGAGTTTATTTATCCCGAAGACCGTGAAAAGATGACCAAGGCGCTGGCCGAAAATTTAAGTAAAGGATTGCTGGAGGGGTTTCGCAGTCGTTACCTGAATAAAGAGGGAAAGATTCTTTGGTTTGAATGGAATGCGCGCTTTCAAAACGGTTATGTTTATGGGGTGGTGCGCGATGTCACTAAACAGCAGGAGGATCTGGCAAATTTGAAAGTCCTGCGCAAAGCTCTGGAATCAACCGTCAATGGGGTGGCCATTACCGATGTGGAAGGCAACTTCGAGTGGGTGAATCCGGCCTTTTGTGAAATTACCGGTTACGCGCATGAGGAAGTTCTTGGAAGTAATCCTCGGGCACTCCTGAATTCGGGCCTCCACGAGAAGGCCTTTTTCGCCGAAATGTGGCAAACCATCCTTGCCGGAAAGGTTTGGAAAGGGGAGTTTACCAATCGCCGTAAAGATGGTACCTTTTACGAAGAGGAGACGACCATTACCCCTATCACTAACGAAGATGGCAAAGTAGAGCGCTTTATTGCCGTTAAGATGGATATTTCCGATAGGAAGCGTAACGAAGAGAAATTGGCTCAACGGGAGCACTTGCTTGATGAAATTATCGGTACCGCGCCGGCCTTTATCTATCAATACGAATTCGATGAAGAGCAAAAACTTCGTTTTACTTTTGCCAGTGATGGGGCTCACCAGTTTGGGCTGGATCCTGAGAAAATCCTTGATGATCCGGAGTATCTCTTCTCGCGCATTCATCCCGGGGAGCGGGAGAGAATCCGGGGTGAGTCTTATGCGTTGGCTGAACAAGGCATAGCCTGGCGAGGAAAATTCCGACTGTTTCTACCTGCTGGCGAAGTCTTATGGATCGATGCTGTGGATCAGCCCTATAAACAATCCAACGGAAAGCTTCGTTGGACCGGTTTTGCCATTGATTCGACCGAACGATATCGTTTGCAAAAAGAGCTTCATTTCCGGGAAAAAATGCAGCAAATGATTGCCCATACTTCCAGCGATTTTCTGCGTTCGGAGAAAGAATCAATCGATCAGCAAATCAACCAAATGTTTCGGCGATGCGGCGAGTTTTTACAAGTGGACCGGGTTTTTCTGTTTCAGTTCGATGAGAGCGTCGAGACGGTGAGCAATACCCATGAGTGGTGTGCTGATGGCGTTCCGGAAATGAAAGAGACGGTGCAAAATCACCCGATTGAAGAAATTCCGTTCGTACAGAAAATGGTGAAAAACCCACAGTTGACCTTTATTGAGAATATTTACGATGAGCCTGATCAGGCGGGGCTGAAAATTCCCTCCCCGGATGACCGGTCGCTTTCGATTTTTGCGTATCCTTTGCAGAGAGAGGATCACCTGATTGGGTATTTTGGTTTCGAAAAGCGAACGGACAAACCGGTCTTGGAGAGAGACAAGGAAGAATGGCTCTTGATTCTGGGTAACGTTCTGGCGGATGCTTTGGTTCGTTTCCGTTTTGAGGCCGGATTATTGGAAGCGAAAAAAGAGGCGGACAAGGCCAATCGGGCGAAGAGTGATTTTCTCGCCAACATGAGCCACGAAATCCGGACCCCGCTGAACGGGGTGATCGGGCTTTCCGCCTTGCTGAAAGAGACTCCTTTGAATGAAGAGCAGACCGAATTGGTATCCTCCCTAAACTACAGTGGTGAAATACTGCTTGCGTTGGTAAATGACATTCTCGATTTGTCCCGCATTGAAGTGGGTTATTTGGAGTTAAACGAACATCCCACCCAAATCCAACCGGCCCTGAGATCCATCGGAGTTTATTTTCGCACCCAGGCGGAGGCCAAAAACCTATCCTTTGCCCTTCAAGTTTGTGACGATTTGCCGGAGTGGATTCTGTGTGATTTTCAGCGAGTGCGACAAGTACTGTACAATCTTCTGAGTAACGCGGTGAAATTCACTGAAAAGGGGGAGGTGTCGCTCGCCGCCAGGGTAGAGAAGAACCCGTCTAATGGCGGTAATGAATTATGTTTCGAGATTGCGGATACCGGAGTTGGTATTCCGGAAGGTTTTCGGGATAAATTATTCGGGAAATTTTCGCAAATTGATGCATCTCCTACCCGTAAACATGGGGGAAGTGGCTTGGGTTTGGCGATTTGCCGGGAACTTGTTGCTTTGATGGGTGGAAGGATGGATTACGATAGTACGGAAGGCGAAGGCTCGCGTTTTTGGTTTTGTTTCCCCTTGAAGGAAACATCCGCGCCGGTTGATGAAGTAGGGGATGAAATAAACGGGGAGTTAATCCCGGACCGTAAAAGAGTCACTGATTTTGCGGGTTTCTCGGTTCTCTTGGTGGAAGACAATAATTTGAATACCCGGGTTGCCAAAGGATTGCTGCATAAATTGAAAATCGAAACCAAGACCGTGGAGAATGGTGAAGAGGCTTTGGCGGCGTTACGTAAAAAACCTTTCGATTTGGTTTTAATGGATCTCCAAATGCCGGTTATGGATGGTTTGACCGCCACCCGGAAGTGGCGGGAAATCGAAGTAAAGGAAAATCGCCCGCACACCCCTATCGTTGCCATGACCGCCTATGCGATGCAGGGTGACCGGCAAAAATGTATCCAAGCCGGTATGGATAATTATCTCACCAAACCAGTTTCCATGGAAACCCTTTGCCGCGTTCTTACCCGCCATTTGGAAAATCTCCCCAATGGTCCTTTAGTGGTTTCGGGAGAGCCTTCCGAAATTGCTGACCCCACCGAAGGGGAAGGTAGCGAGAGCTTACCCGGGAAAGATTTGCCGGTATGGGATTTCGAGGGGCTTAAACAAGCCCTCGAAGCGGACGATCAATTTATCCGGGAGATGGTTGAATGCTACCGGCAGGACAGCCAAAAGAAAATCGGGCAGATGGAGGAGGCTTTGAAGAATAAGGATTTTGCCTGTTTGCGCCAAGTAGCGCATTCCCTGAAAGGGGCCAGTGGATACATTCATGGGAAGCAAATGGAACAAGAGGTCATCGCTTTGGAAAAAGCTGCCGAAACCGGCGACCCGAATGTTGTCTCCTCTGTCGTCTCTTCCTTGCTAAAAAAATTCGCTTTACTGGACCAGGAGTTGCAGCGTTATCTGGCGGAATTTTCAGAGAAAAGGTGATCCCGTTTCTCCCTAATACGATGAGCCTTCAGGGGAGGGCTTCCCGCTGTTGCCACAAAGGGCCTCGACCGAGCCAAAGCCGACCCCGAGACGTTCAACTCCCATAGTCAGATAGGTGTTTGCCTGCTCAATTGTTCGAATCCCGCCGGACGCCTTCACTTTGATTCGTCCGCCGGAGGTTTTCAGCATTTGACGGACGGCCTCCTCGCTGGCCCCGCCGGGGCCGAAGCCGGTGGAAGTTTTCACAAAATCCGCACCTGCCTTGATCGCACACAAAGTGGCCTGGTGAATTTCCTCCAGGTTCAAAAACGCTGTTTCCAGGATGACTTTCAACGGAACCGTAGCCTCTTTGGTTACGGTGGCTACGGCTTCGATGTCCTTGCGCACATAGTCCCAGTCTCCGGAACGAATCCGACTGACATTAGCGACCATATCAACTTCCCGGGCCCCGGCTTGGATCGTTTCGCGGGTTTCCGATGCTTTCGTCTCCGGGGTATTGGTCCCGTGGGGAAAGGCTACGACGACTATCGGCTCGGTGGCCGTGCCTTGGCATAAGGTCACGGCCATGGGCAAATCACAGGGACGGACACAAACCGTTCGGGTTTGGTGAGCAATACAGTGACGAATCGCTTCCTTTGCTTCGGATTCTTTCATTTCCGGCACCAAAACGGCGGCATCCAGGTATTGAGCTAGTGAGTTTTCCATACTAAGCAAGTTTCAGAAATTCAGGTTCAAGGGCAAACCTCAAAGATAAAAAGGGTCGTTTTGAGGGACGCCACTCACCGGGTGGTCCGTCCGGGAACGACTGGACGTTACTTCTCCCGCTGAGGGTGCATTTTCCAAAAACGATAGGGCACCTCTTTGCGGTAACCCTTTTACGTTCCCAAATGATCCTTTACAATTTCCTGCCCGGCTTTCCCCAGGAAATGAGATCGTCGGTGTTTTCGATGATGGTCTTGGGGAAAAAATCCGGGTGGAGAAATTGCGTAAAGGCTTTTTCCTGGAACCGCTGGCAGTGTAAAAGGATTTTGGTGTGTTCGCCCGGACGGCGGACCAAGCGACCGATGGCTTGGTTGACTTTTCTCATACCTGGAAGGCGATAGACTTTTTCTACCGCCTCGTCTCTTTTATTCGGGGGGAACTGACCCAAACGGGCCTTTTGGATAGGATTTACCTGGGGAAGGGCAGGGCTGACCACCACGGCTAAAGGAACCTTGCCGCCGAGCGCATCGATGCTTTCGGTGAAACGACTGCCCAAAACGAGAAAAAGGAAATCTGAAAAGTGTAAAGCTTCCTCCAGGAAACTTGCGTCTCCCTCATTGCCATCACTGCACTGCCCGGCATAGCCGTGTCGGGGTTGAGTGGAAATCCGCCATTGGCCGAAAGTGTTTTCCATTTCCTCCGCAACCGCCCGGGCATAGGCAAAGGAGGGAAAGAAGACGACGACCGGGCCCTCTTCGCTTTCTTTGAGGGTATGCAAGGTTTCGGCGGTTAGGGGAAGATAGGTTTGGCGGTGGCGAAAGGTCGTATCCACCCGAACATCAATGGCCACGTCGTAGGCTTCCCGGCGCCAGGGAGACTGGCCGCGAACCAACGAAACTTCGTCTTCGTTGAGCCCGCAACTTTTTATAAAATCCGCGGGAGGTCCGACGGTAGCCGACAAAAACAAGACACCACCATACTGGCGCAGGATCTGTCCGGTAGGCAGGGAGGCATCGAGGCAGGACACTTCCAATTCTCCGGATGCCGGACTCCATAAATGGATCTGGAGGTCCGGTTGCTCGACAATAGAGAGAAAAAGGGCTAGTTGGTCCCATTGCTCCAGACTTGCCGGAGCAAGGGACGAAGCTTCGGGTAGACCGGTTTTTTCCCAGGCTCGGAAACAGTCCTTGGCGGTTTCCCGTAACTCGTAGAAATCCTCCGGTGATAGCTCGTCATTGGGCCGCAGACGGGCCAGGCTTTTCACCCATTGTTCCCATAACCGGACTAACTCGTGGTCGAGAGTGGAAAACGTAAAATCCCCAAAAAGGTCCCGGGCCCGCGTGGCGGAAAGACGAAGCGACCAGTTGCCGGCGGTCCGCTCGGGCAGCTGGTGAGCCTCATCGATAATCAAAAGCGTTTCCTTGGGTTGAAAATCCGGCTGGCTGGTGAAAACCGTCTGGTTGGCCGGAGAGAAAATATAATTGGTATCGGCAATCCATAGATCACTGACCGAAAGGCCGGCCCGGCTAACTTCGTAGGGGCAGATCTGCCATTTTTGACCCTCCAGCAGGGCCTCCTCCAAGCTGAATCGGGCCTCCGGATGAAGGCCGCCAGCAGGGTTCGGGGTTCGCCATTGTTCGTTCCCGCGCAGATAATGACAGGCTTCCCGGAAGCAATGGAATTGATCGTTCAGGCAGTGACGCTTTTTGTTTTGAAACCGAATGTAAGGCAAGTCGGGGGAGTTTCCCAGTAACCGTTTTAACTCGGCCTCCGCTTGCCATTGACCGTTGGTTTTACTGCTTAGGAAAACAACCCTTTGGCAATAGCCTTCTTTCAGCGCCCGCAAAGCAGCTTCCCAGGCAAGAGCGGTTTTGCCAAAGCCCGTGGGCGCTTCCAGTAAGGTGAAGCGTTGGCGACGCATTCCTTCCCGGAGTTCCCGTTGGCAGCTTTCCTGGCCGGCCCGCCATTCGGCAAAAGGTGGGATCGTCTCCAGACTCTCCAACGAGTGGCGGCGCTTCTGGCGGGAGCGGGCGCGTTCCACCAATTGGTCAAATTGTTGGTCGCAGGCTTTTTGATCGGTCTCGGAAAGAAGAACCCTTTGGGAAAAGCCCGTGGTGGTTTCAAGAAACAGCAATTCGGCTTCCAATGGGCCTTTCCCCGCGAGGGGCGAGCCGGTTTCGGCCATGGCGACCCGTTGATAAGCGGCGAGTTGCAAAAAATACTCGGGAAAGCGGTTTCGCAATTCTTCCTCCTCGGCAGGCAAGGAATCGGTAATGGTTTTTACTTCCCGCAGAATCGTTTGCCCGGGGGAGTGGAGCAGTTGGTCGATTCTTCCTTGCAGTTCAATGGTCCACCCCCGGTGGGGGATCCGTCCTGAGATCGTCACTTCAAACCGGGCGTTCGAATCCTCTTGCTGCGCTTTCTCTTGCAGGGCCCGGTGCCACTCACTCCCTTCACGCGCCCGGGCAAGGGAAGGGCGTTGGCCCCGCTCCGGAGGTCCCGGCCAGGCCCGAAATCGGGAGAACTCACCAATGCTCAGGCTGACAATTTTCTTTTCGGGATCGATGTGCACTTTCATAGATTGCCTGCATTCCGGAGTTTTGAAAAGAAGGGAAATGTTTTTCCCATTGTTGTCCAAGGGAAATTGTGCTACAACCTGATCTTTGTTCGTCAGGAACGCCCCTGACGATTTGTTCGTTTTATGAGTACAAAGTTTTCAGATTTTAATTTCGACGTCCACATTGCGCGGGCGGTTTACGAATTGGGCTTCACCACCCCCACCCAAATTCAGGCCGAAGCCATCCCCCCGACCCTTGAGCGCAAGGACGTGATCGGCATTGCCCAAACCGGAACCGGGAAAACGGCGGCTTTCGCCTTGCCCACCTTGCAAAAATTCCTTACCGACCACTACGACGAGGATTATACCGGGCCCCGGGTATTGGTTCTCAGTCCCACCCGGGAGTTGGCTTACCAAGTGGAGGAAAAGTTTCGCGAATTCTCCAAATACCTGGAGCTTTCGGTTTGCTTGCTGCTCGGTGGAGTTCCCTACAACAAGCAACTACGGCAACTCAAGGAAGGCGCCGATATTATCGTTGCCACACCAGGTCGCTTGCTGGATCACCTGAAGCAGAAAAACCTGCACTTGAAATCGGTTACGACGTTCATTCTTGATGAAGCCGACCGCATGCTCGATATGGGGTTTTTGCCCGATATTCGGGAGCTTCTCCGCTTTTTGGGGGAGGGCCAGCGGCAAACCCTGATGTTTTCCGCAACCTTTCCCGGTCCCATCGAACATTTGGCTTCCCGGTTGATGAAGGACCCGGTCAAAATCAACGTGACCCCCAAGGTGGCCACTCCGGAAAAGATTGTCCAGGGGGCTTTTTACGTCGAGAAGATGCGCAAACCCCGCCTCCTCCGTGCTCTTCTTGAAGAGGAAGGAATGAACTCCGTAATGGTATTCTGCGGGATGAAGGTGGAAGCTGATTTCATTTACGAAGTCCTTGAACAACACGGCGTCAAAGCAGGGGTGATTCATAGTGACCGCGACCAAAAACAACGTTTGCGGGCCTTGTCTTCCTTCAAGGACGGGTCCACGCCGGTGCTGATTGCCACCGACATCGCGGCGCGGGGCCTCGATATCAAGGATGTAACCCACGTGATCAATTACGACTTGCCCAACAACTACGAGGACTACGTCCATCGGGTCGGTCGGACCGCGCGCGCGGAAGCCGACGGGGAGGCCGTTTCCTTTATCACCCCATCGGATTATCTCACCTTTCTCACCATCGAGAAAAAACTTGGCAGGTCCATCAAAAGGCGCGGGAAAGAAGGGGTTACGGTCGAAAGCGGGGGGCCCACCGAAGCGGCTCCAGTGGCGTCCCCGGACTCCTCCAAAACTGCGGGACCGCCGCGGCGTGAGGGGTATTTCAGCCGTTTGACGAAAACCTGAGGTGGAACCCGTCCCTCGATGGGAAAAGCTTTAGGCTTGTGCGCAAACCCCATACGGGTCTGGCCTGGGGATCTTTGGACGCGATCTAACCGTGGCGAAAGTTGCCGCGGGTGAGGATTCCGGTGGTCTTTTCTTGAAGGCGATTTTCCTTCTGGTAAACTATGCTTATGTCTTCCAAAAGCATAAGCAATGATCCTCATCGGCATACGGAACATTTGGGGAGGGCTTTGTTGATATCCTTAAAATCCGGTTGGGACGTTCAGTTGGTGGACCGTACGGAAGAGCGGAAAGTGCTCCGCAAACCAATGGTTCTGGGGGCGGCGTTGGCCCTTGCGATGCGTTGGAAGTCTTCGGATCTTTTTGCGGATCGGCGTATCGGCCTGGTGCTGCCTCCGGGAGCGGGGGCTACGGTGGCCAATCTGGCGCTGGTTTTCCTCAATAAAATACCGGTGAATCTCAATTTCACGCAAGGACGTGAAGCTTCGGAGCATTCGCTGAAAATTGCTGGCGTGAAAACGGTCGTTTCGGCGGCTTTGATGAAGAAGAAAGTTGAGAATTTTCCTTGGCCCGAAAATTTTGTCGACCTTCGGCGCGAATTGCAGGCCATCGGAAAAGCCAGAATTCTCGGGTGGGCTTTCCGCGCGAAAGTGACTTCGGTCGACCGCCTTGCCTCACTCTTGGATTTGCCTGCGGAAGGAGGCGACACCGAGGCGGGACTGTTGTTCACCAGTGGGAGTTCGGGTTTCCCTAAAGGGGTTCCGTTAACCCATGCCAATTTGTTGGGCCAGGCCTCCCAAATTACCGCAACCCGTCTTTTGCTTCGTGAAACACATGTCTTATTGGCGAACCTCCCCGTTTTTCACAGCTTTGGGTTTATGGTCACCATGTGGTATTGCCTGCTCGCCGGGGTTCGCTACGTCACCGTGCCTTCGCCCCTTGAAACAAGGAAATCCATTGAAGCTATCCGCGAGGAAAAGTGTACCGTCCTTTTGAGCACCCCGACGTTTTTGCGTCCGTATCTCAAAAAAGCCTCCAAAGGCGATTTGAGCTCGCTCAAGTTTATCATTTGCGGTGCCGAAAAATTGTCTCCGGTTTTTCGGGACGATTTTGTCGGGCAATTCGGTGTTCCTTTGTTGGAAGGCTATGGGCTGAGTGAAACCTCGCCAGTGGTTAGCGTAAATCTCCCGGAGAACTATGCCCGCGCGGAAGAGCGTCCGGTGAGTCGAAAGGATACCGTGGGCAAACCGCTTCCGGGGATCGGAGTGCAAATTCGAAACTTCGCAGACGGAGAGGTTCTTCAATCCGGGGAGGAAGGGCAGGTTTGTCTTAAAGGAGTAAATGTTTTCCCGGGATATTTGGATCTGGAAGACAAGAATGCGGAGATTTTTGATGAGGAGGGTTGGTTGCTCACCAGTGACCGTGGAAAACTGGATGAGGACGGATTCCTCAGTATTGCCGGGCGGGTGTCCCGCTTCTCCAAAATCGGAGGCGAAATGATCAGTCATGCGGCGGTTGAGGCAGCCATCGAAAAAGTTATGGGATGGCAGGATGAAGAGGAGACAATTCTTGCCGTTCTCCCCGAGGAAGATGAAAAAAAGGGCGAAAAATTGGTCTTGCTCACCACCAAACCCGTCGAATTAGATGACGTGCGAAAGAAGCTCCGCGACGAGGGCGCATCCAATTTGTACATTCCCTCCCGGATTGTGAAGACGGAAAAGATTCCTACCCTGGTTTCCGGGAAACTTGACCTTCGCTGTTGTCGGGAGGAAATTGGTCAGAGTGGAAAACGATCCGAATAACCTCCCAGTCGAGCGTGAAGTAAAACGCTATCGCCGGACTTTGTCCTGCCCTCTCGAAAATGCGAGGGAGACCCACTGGGAAAAAACCGGCTACCTTTTGCGGGAGAAGTCTGCCGGGGAACGCTGGCGCTATGCGGAGGCGTCTCCCCTAGAGGCACTTGCCCCGGAGGAGGCAGAGGCCCAGGAGAATCGTTTACGGGCTTGGCGGATTAACGAGTCGCAAGCCATTCGCGCTCTGGCAGAGCATGAGGTTTTCGGATTTGCCCTATGGTGTCTGGCCAATGACCATGAATCCGCGGGAAATGCGCACGGCATCGTTCCGTGCAGCAGTCTTTTGCCGGCCGGTCCCCGGGCCTTGGGAAAATTACCCTCCTTGTTGGACCAGGGCTATCTGACCTTCAAGTGGAAGGTCGGGGTTTATGAAGCGGCGGAAGAAATTCACCTGGCGGAAAAGCTCTTTTCCTCCGTACCCGCTGCCGTTAAGTTCCGCCTGGATGCCAATGGGGGGTGGCGTGAAGAGGAAGCTGCCCTTTGGGCGAAGGCCTTACGCGGCGCTCCGGTGGAATATGTGGAAGAACCGCTCGGGCCGGGTAAGGATCGTGAAATGCGACAACTCGCTTCGGAATTTCCGGTCCCGTTGGCTTTGGATGAGCGTCTTCGGCAAAGCCATACCGGGGTGACCTGGTGGCAATCGCGCGGGTGGCCGGGTTTTTATGTGATCAAACCTTCTTTAAGCGGCCCGGTGAATCGTTGGTGGAAACCTTTACAGGAAAAAGGGGAACTCTCCCGGGTTATATTGTCTTCAGCCTTGGAAACCGCCATTGGCGGGTGGCATTTGCTAAAATTGGCCTCCTCCTTGCCAGGAAAACGGGACCATGGGCTCGGGGTTGGGGAGGCCTTCGGCGAGGAGTCTCCGCCCTTGGGATTACCCGAGGAGTCCAAGCTTTCTTTCAGTAGTTTGGATAATGCCCTGATCGCCAGAGTATGGGAAAGGGGAGAGTCCTTATGAACGACTGGAGTTCCGCCTTGGTTGATTTGGCGATGGCGTCCTTGAGCGAGGCGGAATGTGCCGGGGCCGCATCTTGGGCCCAACGCTTGAAGGTCCCCCCGCAGGCGGAGAACCTTCCGGTGGTGCTCACCGTTTCAAACCTTCCCCGGTTTTGGGCCGGCTTGCGTTGGTGTTGGGAAAATGGATACTTCCCTCTTTTGGCCAATCCTTCCTGGGGGGAGTCCGAGCGTCAGGCTTTGGCCCGGACTTTTCCAGGATACCTGCGTCTGAGTGACCAATCCCTCATCCATGAAAGCGGACGGGCCGGGGAGGGGTTTGTCGTTCCGTCCGACCTTTTGCTTGGCATTGCCACCGGGGGCAGTGGGGGTTCAGTGCGTTTTGCGTTGCATGGGGAAAAAAATCTTCGCGTTGCCGCCAAAGGTTACCTGGAATGGCTCGGCACCACGAAAGCGAATGCCCTGGCGGCCTTGCCTCCTTGGCATGTGAGTGGTTTTATGCCTGTGGTACGGGCCTTGGAAGGAGGAGGACGGGTGGCATGGGCAGACCCCGGGTCTCCCGGAAAAGCGATTTGCCGGATCGCGGCCCAGCCGGATTTCGGAGGAGTTTTGTCGTTGGTGCCAACCCAATTGGCCCGTTTGCTGACCGATTCCGAAGTTTGTGGAGCCTTGGCCTGCTTTGACGGCGTTTTGGTTGGTGGGGCGTCCGTGCCAAAGGAATTCGCCGGCCGCTGTGTGGAAGAGGGCATTCCCTTGCGGGTTTCCTATGGCGCTACCGAAACCGCGGCTATGGTTGCGGCGGCGGAAGGCCTGAACGAAGAGGGTGAATGGGCCTTTGCCCCATTGCCGCACGCCACGATTAGTGTCCGGGAAGGAGAGGTAACGGTGGCGTCGGAGGCCTTGGCTTGCGGGTATTGGGGAGAGACCTTTGGCTTTCATGGAATTTGGCGTAGCGGAGATCGCGGAGTTCTCACTGGGGAGGGACGTTTTCAGGTGTTAGGCAGGAAAAGAAGAACCCTGAACACTGGTGGTGAAAAGGTTGATCCAGCGGAGGTGGAAGAGGTTTTGCGGCAATTCGAGCAAGTGCAAGAGTGTTGGGTGGAGGCTTTCCCTGATCCTGAATGGGGGGAGGTGGTTTTTGCGGTCTGGACCGGAAACGCCGGGCAAACGCCCGACTGGCCCAAAGCCCTTGCCTCACGGATGGCTAAACACAAAATCCCCCGGGTGTTTTTGCACACCCCGTCCAGCCCACTCGACCCCAGGGGTAAGTTCCCGGTTTCCCATTGGCGCCAAATGGCCCGCCAGCAGTGGCATGGGGGAGGACCCCAACTTTAGTGCCTCCTTGTGGAACGCCGCCCGTGCCGCTGGCACCTTGGTCTGCCTTTCGACAAGCTCAAGGCCCTGAGCCTGTCGAAGGTCGGCACGCCTTGCCGTTTTCTCCAGCCGTAGCCTGCTGCGGCGTTAGCGAACCTAAGGGTTTGTCGGCAGTCCGGCCTAGCGAAAGATTCTGGGAAGAAGATCCCGCAAATCGTCTTCCCGGTTGGGGGAGGATGGTGAGCGGTCCTCGGTGCTGCGGCGGCGTAGCCCGGTGGCTTCCAATCCGGTTTGGATGATAAAGTCGGTCAGCGTTTGCAGGTCCGGTTGGCGGGGTGTTCCGCGAAGAGGAATGGACCGGTTCATAAGATGGTATCCACTTTGTTGCGGTTCGGATTCCAGCAGACGAAGAGCTTGCATCCACCTGGCAAGGTCATTACGGGCACCCAATCGGAGCTCTGCCAGAAACGGCTGATCGAGGTAGTTTCGGCCTTCCCGATGAGGCATTATTCCCGAACCGGTGAGCAGAAAATCGGGGGATTGCACACGGAGGTTCGGCAACGAGGTATCAAGGGTATGATCGCGTTCGATTTGGAGATCCAAATGATCATAGGGGAAATCGGAAAAGAAGCGGGTCAATTCGGCAATCGCCGTTAATTCCGGCCTCCGCCCAATATCCCCCAACAGTCCGGCAACGCCACCCGCCAAACCGGCATAGCGGCCCGCCCTTTCATCGGCCGCAAGAGCCCGGATGCGTCCGGATTGCCCGGTGATCTTGATTTCCCCCTGCCAATCTGAAAAAAGAGATTCCAAGGGTTTTTGGGCGGACGAAATGCTGGCACGGCCCTTGAAGGTTCCACTGAACGGGGCGTCGGCGGGGGCCCCGGGATTGAGTAATTGGGCGGGCTCGAAATCGGCAAAATCCAAATTGGCACGCCACGAATAGGAGGGATCGGTGGATCCCTTATGGGTAATAAGGGAGCGAACTCTCCAATCCGCTCCGGCAATGCGGAAATCCAAGTATTTTTCAAACCGGTTCTCGGTAAATTGGAGCGATTGGCGAAAATTGTCAAAGTCCCAACCTTCGTCGGCATGAAGTTTATCGACCCGAACGGACCATTCTCCCCGCAGTAGATTCCAGAAAGGCATTTCGTCGGCCCGGAGAGTGGGTTCGGTAGTCTCTCTGTGGGGAAGTTCCTCCGCTTCTCCAAAGGTGTCTTCGCTCTTTAGGGGACGGCCTGAAGGACCGGTAGGGACTCTTTCGGGGGGTGGTTGAAACAAACCTTGGAGAAGGGTCCACTGCGGAAGGGTCAGTTTGTCGGCAACTGATTCGGCAAGGATGTCCCAGGTTTGGTGGGCCAGGGAGAAAACGATGGTGTTGTGCAGGGTTTCCTCCTGCTCTCCCCATTTCATGGTTATCGGCATTTCCGCCCGGGTAAAGCTGGCACCTTCGGCGGCCGGTTCGAGTTTCATGGTGCCGGAGAATTCAGGCAGGTGCCGCCGGGGACTGCGGGTTTGTAGATCCTCCAGATGCCATTTGGCGGAACCGGTCAATTCGGCCTGGTAGGACAGTTCGAGGCCCCAGCGCAGGTTTCCGGAGCGGGCATTGTGATAGTCCTGGAGGCCGGGTTGGGAGCGCCAGGCGGGCAAGTTTACTTGGCCATTCGCACGTATCGTTCCCTGTCTCTTTTGCGGATTGGCGCGGAGTTCCTCAATGGTTAAAGAGAATAGATTCTCGTCGTCCCAAAGGCTGTCAACCTGCAGTGCCTGAAGGTGTATCAGGTTTTGGTTGAACAAAAGCTCTTTGATGGGCATGGCGACCTTGTCAAAATTCAGAAAGGGGCGTTGGTGCTTTTGTAATACCCCGTGTCGCAAGGTGAGAGGTTCAGGAAATGTCACGCGCCAATGATGATCTTCAAAATGGAAGTGAGCCAATCCGTGAAGTTCGCCTTTAGACCAACTCCATGGCTCCTGCCCGAGCCAGTGGTTTGCTCTTTTCAGAGGTAGCCGATCGATTTCAAGGATCCCTACGGGGCTTTCCGCCTGATCGGCCCAGCCACTCCAGTCCTCGGCTGCTGACCACCGAACAACTCCGGGGGCGACCAGACGGAGATAGGGGCGGTCACCACCCAGGGAAAGCGATGGGTGAGGCAAGGCCAAGGTGGAATCGCGCCATGAGAAGGGGGTGTGCAAAACCAGATTTTGCGCCGCCTCCGGATCGTCCGGGGTGAGAAAGTGATGGGGTTCCCGGCTTTCCAGGGAAATCTCCAGTTGTCCCTCGATTTCCCCGGAGTCCGGATTCCACTCCGCCGATGCCTGCGGAACCAATAAGCCCTCGTTTGGCAACCATGGCCAATGGCGCGAGAGATGAATTGGTGAAAGGGAACCGGTGAGGGAAAAATCTCCCCTGGGTGGGGTTTCGTTATTTCCCTGGAACCATGCGCCGGAAACCTCAACATAGTCATGCTGGAATTCGGTCTCTGGAAAAGACCAGTGGAGCTGG
This sequence comes from Opitutales bacterium, assembly GCA_022565335.1. GTDB lineage: Bacteria > Verrucomicrobiota > Verrucomicrobiia > Opitutales > T3Sed10-336 > JAIUMY01. Next base: position 8,604 of record JAIUMY010000046.1, on the reverse strand, counting down.
TAGCTTTCTCCCTGTTGACGGCGGGATATCTCTTTTTGCAAAAACACCGGGGGAATGGCCAGCTCTTCCGGAGGATGGACATGACCGTGGGCAAACAGGCGCTGAAGTTTGCCATCGGGCCGAATTTCCAATCCACCCTGCCATTCATTTTTCCAGGTTTCACGTTCGGGCCCTTCCTGCTTTATCATCGCCTGGAAACGTGAGGTTTGCCCAGCTCCGAGGTTTTCGCCCTGAAAATCGAAGGAAAAGGCGTTCTCGGTGGGGGTGTTGCCGGCTAATGAATAAAGCCCTCTGCCTTCGATGGAAAGGCTCTCGAGGTGAAGCCAGCGGGGCCAGTCGATTTCATAGAGTATCCCATTGAAGGTGTGGGGTGCCGGGTCCGAGGGGGGGCGCTCGCGGTTCTGGCGATCGCGTTTGGTACGGGACCTTTCCGGGATAGATTCATCGGTTGGCGGGGCCTCCTGTAGCAATAATTCCGCTACGCTCAGTTCTTCCACGGTCCAGCCTTTTTGATCCCAAACTCCCTGGAGGGTGAGAACGCCCCCGGCAATTGCCAGGGGGTCGGTGGGTAGCACCCTGGCGAACCAATCCAAGGGGAGGTGGGGAATGTGCAGATGGCCATAAGAATCGGCTGGCTCGTCTTGAAACTCGATGGATTGCCAGGGGTCTTTAAGGTTTCCCCGCAAGGGGGTGGTCGTGCTGAAGGCAAGTACGGGCTGGCGCGTTCCGCTCTCGCTGAGATGAAGTTCGGCGCGGTTCAGAAACCAGTCTCCGGTGTTGGCGTCGAAGGCCAGGTTTAGCTCGGCCAAGGATTGCAGGTCAGGAAGGTCGGAGTCTTTAGGCAAGAAAAGCCTGAGGAGCCCGGGAGATCCGTCGGCAGAGAGTGCGGTGGTGAATACTTTCCATTCCTCATCGCTGGTCCAAGAGAGCGAAAGCTCGGTTAAGGACTCGTCGTCTTCACTCGTTTTTCCGAAAAAGGAGAGCAAGGCGGGGTCAATTCGTAGCTTCCCATCGCCCCGCCATTTTCGGTCTTGGCCATTCCAGTCCAGTTGGTGTTCAAGGGAAATTGCCGAAGCTTCCCGGTAATAGGCCTGCAGCGAGACTTCTGTTTGTTCCCCCCGTGAGGTTGGTCTCCATGTGGCCTCAAGATTCAAGGGAAGAGGGGAGCGGTCCGCATCAATCGAAAGGACTTCGGCTTGGATCTGCAGACTTGCGGCGGTCCATAAGCTCTGTTTGGAAAGGGGAACGGTAAGTTGTCCGGTGAAAGGCAGCTTTTCCACCACCTCCGCCAGCGGCGAGGTACGGTACCACCCATCAGCGGAAAGAACGGCCGTGGTTTCCGGTTGATAGTGCGCAAGCTCCAGGGATACTTCGCCCTGCTGGACCGATCCGTTGAGAGTGTGGTAAGCCCAATTGAGCTGTCCCTTGAGTTGATCGATGGAGATGGGAAAGGCCGGGTCATCATCGGGGCTCTCGATTTTCTGGGCTTCCCTGATTTCCTCCACAATTCCCTGGAACGGTCTTTCTCTTTTGGGAGGATCCTCTTCGTCGGGGTCTCTTTCATGGTAGATGAAATAGACATTACCGAGGTCTCCTTCGGTAATATGCAATCCCTGGCCCCGCAAAAGTCGTCCCAGCGAAAGCGTAATCGTGGCCCGGTCGGTGCCATAACGGTCATTCCGTCGTTCCAGTTGCAAATTATCAATGGTAACCGTTCGCCAGCCAACCCGAAAGCCATCGACTTCGGCTTTCATAATCCCATCGGCTTCCAGGTATCGCACAAACAGAGCTTTTTGCACCGGCGGGAGCAAAAGGAGGCTTATGATTCCCAGGATCAGAAGTCCGAGAATGCCAAGACTGATAAGACTGAGGCGAACGGCTTTCACAATTTCATTTGACCACCGGGAAGCACTTTTGTCGCTGAAAATTTTCTTTTGGAGAATTATGGCCAAATGACATAACCTTGCGCAGCTTTAACCAGGAAAACCCCCAGGTTGCTCACCGCATGGGCGATAAAGCAGGGCAACAGGGAGTTCCGGGAATTGGCCGGCAGAAAACGCAGGACATAAAACCAGACAGAGTTTAAAAAAAGAAAAATAGTGGTAAACCAGGCTTTGTTGTCGAAGGTCCAGGTAAATTCCTCTTCCCAGTCCCAGAAATGACCGTGGATCACCGCAAAGCAGGCCGAGAAAAAGAGAATACTGCCCACCAGAAAAGCTTTGCCTCGTTTGCTTACCACCAGATAACCGCGGAAAATGACTTCCTCAATGACGGCGGCTCCGAGGGAAACAAAGCCAAACAATAAAGTGATTTCACTTTGTTGGTCCACCAGGTCCAGCTGGTATTCCCCGAGAACCTCGAACGCCAAAAGTACCATGGCCCCGATAACGCCGATCAGGCAAATTCTGAAAGAAGCGGGCCAAGCACCCGGCAAGGCCCCATGCTGCGGAATTCCCGCCTGATTTGCGCGGAGATCTTTTACCCAGAGCCACAGCAAGAATATCGCCGCTCCGAGATAGAAAACCTGGAGTATCGCGGAATCAAACATCTGGTGACCTCTTTACTCCTCGCTGAATTCGGCCGGCAGAGCGGATTCATCCAAGCGCTCGATCCGCGCGCCGACTTGGCTGAGTTTTTGTTCCAACTTCTCATATCCCCGGTCGAGGTGGTAGATCCGCTGGACCCAAGTCTCACCACTGGCGGCCAAGCCCGCGAGGACCAGCGCGGCACTGGCCCGCAAGTCCGAGGCCATCACGGGGGCCCCCGACAAAATCTTATTTCCCTTAATGATTGCCGAATGCCCTTCAATGGCAATGTCGGCCCCCATTCGCTGAAGTTCCGGAACATGCATGAAGCGGTTGGGGTAGATTTTTTCCGTCACAATACTCAGTCCGGGAGTGATGGCCATCAAAGCGCACATCTGGGCCTGTAAATCGGTCGGAAAGCCAGGATGGGGAAGGGTGACGATATCGACCGGCTGGTAGGTGTCCCCGCCTTGAACCCTAATCGCGGAGGGGGATTCCTGGGAAAAGGAAACCCCCACTTCCTCCAATTTGTCCAGGAGGGCCGTAAGGTGACCGGGACGCAAACCCTTGACCAAAAGATTTCCCCTGGTCATTGCGGCTGCGATCAATAAGGTTCCCGCCTCAATACGGTCCGGAATAACGGCGTGGCGGGCACCCTTGAGTTTTTGCACCCCGGTGACCACCAGCTCGTGGCTGCCCACACCTTCGATGTCCGCGCCCATGGCCTGTAGAAAATGGCATAAATCCACCACCTCCGGTTCGCAGGCCGAGCTTTCGATCCGGGTCACGCCGGGGGTAAGGACGGCTGCCATGAGAATATTGGCGGTTCCCAGAACGGTACTGCCATGACGGCCTCCGAGAAAGACTTGACTGCCCCGCATGGCCTTGCCATCCAGATGGACATACCCCTTCTCGGTGGTGATTTCGCAACCCATCCGGGTGAAGCCCTTCAGATGAAGGTCGATGGGCCGGGGGCCGATGACACAACCCCCCGGCAGAGAGATTTCCGCCTGGCGGCAGCGGCCCAGCAACGGCCCCATAAGGCAAACCGAAGCCCGCATTTTGCGCACCAGATCGTAGGGCGCGCGGGTTTCAATGTTTTTGGCTTCGATTTTCCAAGTGTGCGTATCAAGCTTCTCGACTGACGCACCCAAATGGCGGAGAAGTTCGGCCATGAATCGCACATCGGCCAAATCAGGAACGTTTTCAAGAATACATTCCTGATCGGTCAGCAGACAGGCTGCAAAAAGTGGCAGACAGGCGTTTTTGGCCCCGCTGACCTCAACTTCTCCGTACAGCGGCTGACCGCCTTTTATGCGTAAAACATCCATTCCCGTAAAATGAGGGGATTAGCTCCCGGGGTTCCAGTCTTCCCCTGGTTTGGGGGGCGGGGGAGTATCCCGTCGGCGGGAGGGATTTTGTTCTTCGCGTGCCGAAAAAGAGGTGGACGAGTCTTCATCATTTTTCGTTGATCGGCGGTTCCTCGAAGGCCTGGAGGGACGATCATCCCGCTCCCGGGAGGCGTCGTTGGTTGATTTTTCCTCCTTGGGTCCTAACCAGGATTTGAAAAACCCACCGATTTTCTGAATGACCCCTTCGCTGGAATCCCGGGTTGAGGAAGTTTCGGGGCGGGATTGCTTTTTGGCAGGTTCACGTGATTGACCGCCTCGGCCTCGTGAGCCTCCTCCCCGCCGGGATTGTTTCCTGGCCCCGGAGCCTTGCCGGGGACGGTCGGAAGAGGAGGAGCTGTCGGCAGTGCCTTCGCCGCCTTCTTGACGGGGTTTGCGACGGCCGCGTCCACCGCGCCGCCGGCTTCGTTTGCGGGCAGGCCTTTTTTCATCAGGGTCGTTAGCAGCACCTTCCCCCGATTTCTCCGCTGCGGGAGAGCCCTCGGCGTTGGCTTTTTGACCTTCTTCATTTGAACTTCGCCGACGGCCCCGGCCACCCCGGCGGCGGGTTCTTTTACGCGGGGCCTGGCCTTCTTCAGAAGAGCCTTCCTGCGGCTTTGATTTCTCTTGAGTGTTGTCGGAACCGGCGTCCCTGGGGGCTCGGGAAGGAGTTTCTTCGTGGGAGGTGGATTTTTTTGTTTCCTGAGAAGGGGCTTCCTCCTTCTCCAGAACGGCCGGCTTTTTTCCTCGACGCGGTTTCGGACCTTCCACCGGAGGCGGCACATCGTCCCCGGAGGACTGCGCGGGGGCCTCTTTGGCGGGAGCTGGCTTTTCGGCCTGGGGCTCTTCGGCTTTGGGTTCCGCGGGCGAATCCTTTGGTTTGTCTTCTTTCGGAGTTTGGGACGCTTGGTCCGCCCCACTTACCTTGGCACTTTCTTCTCTGGCCTCTTTGGCTTTTTGGGCATCCGGAAAAGCTTGCTCGGGGGCGGGTTTTGGATTTTCCGGTTTTTCAGAGAGTCCCTGCGGGGGGACGGGAACAGTACCTGCCCCAAAGGATGGTTGTAGGGGAACCCCGGCGGGGGCCTTGGCTTTTCCGCGGCGACGGGTGGGGACGCTTCCAGCGGGTTGGAAAGCCTTCACTGGCGGACTTTCGTGGTTTGATTCTTTGGAGGGTTCTGGTTTTTTTTCGTTGGAGGGATTGGTTTGGTCTTCCATTTTGGTTCGTTTCGTTTTGCTCGACGGTATATTTTTGACCGGAGCGGTTAACAATTGCACTATTTGCTCACTTGAGCTGCGCGTTTAGTTTCTTTGTTATTGGAATAAAGCAAGTTAGAGAAATTTGAAGACAACTGTAAAAGGCCTCGTAAATTTCTCGATAAGGATAGCTTTGCATCAAAAACAAAGGTCAATCTTCGCAAATTTCCCTAATGATGAAAAGAAAATAATCATTTCGTGACCAGATCCTTACGCGAGCGGATATAAGATGCCAACCATTCGGCATCGGCAACCGTGGTGATTTTCGGATTGGGATGGGGATTGGCAAGCAGATGGCAAGGTTTGCCAGTTAATTCCCAAGCGCCCAAATCGTCGGTTAGGGGAAGTTTTCGGGCGATTGCCTTGGCATATGCAGTGGCGATTTGCGGAAAAGTAAAGACCTGTGGGGTTTCCATGGCCCACAAATTTTCCCTCGGAAGGCTTTGCAGGTTGGTTGCAGCCCCCGAGGAGGGATCTTCGGCAACCTGTTTGATCGAATCACGTACGGGATGAGCCAAGGCGGCGGCCCCATGGTTTTGGGCTTTTTCATACAATTCCTCGATCTGTTCCGGGCGCACCAGCGGGCGGGCCCCGTCATGGATCGCTACCAGGCGGGTTTGGGAGGGTAGGGCCTGCAAAGCTGCCCAAACGGAGTCTCTTCGCTCCCGCCCGCCCTGAACCCATAGAACCGGCAGGTCCTGGCCCCAGGCTTTGGCCAGAGCTTCTTTTTGCGGCGCATCCCGATAGACGATGACCATCTCCGGTGTTTGGCGGAGTTGGCCAAGGGTTTTACGCAATAATTGCAAAGGTGAAAATCCTTCATAGCAGTGCAGGATCTTATCCCTAACCGCACCCTCCATCCGGCGGCCCGAACCAGCGGCGAGAAGAATAAAAGCGCGTTTTTTATAAGTGGTCATGCCTCTTGAAACCTTTGTGGAAGGGCTTTTTAAAGGCAAAACAAAAAAACGAAAGAGGATTGTTAAAAGTTGGCACACCCATTGCTTACTCTCTGCCAAGTTCTTTCTCGAAGTGGGCTCTTCCACTCTGGAGAACGGAATGAATCAACCCAAACGCAAACCAACAAAGGATAATAAAATGAAAACTTGGTATAAAAGCTTAACTAGATGGTCGATGCTTCTCGGCTTCGTCCTCGCTTCTGCGGTTCCACACGCAGTCTCCGGGGAAGAGGAAGAAGAAGCTGCGGCAATGTCAGCCTCCACGGAGGCGGCCCTCGCTCCTGCTGCCCTGGCGGTGGAAGAAGGGATTGATTACGCGGACGAGTACTATGAAATGGTTGCTGCTCATGGTGACCACGCCTTCGCTTTCAATTTCTTCGTCACCAGTATGCTCTGGACGGTCATCGCCGCGGCCTTGGTCTTCTTGATGCACCTCGGCTTTGCTACGCTGGAGATAGGCCTGACCCGACAAAAGAATGCGGTCAACGTCTTAACCAAAAACGTCTTCATCATCTCAATCGGGATTTTCACGTACTTCCTGATCGGATTTAACACGCACTATCCATTGGGCGATTGGATCATTCCAAACGTTCTGGGTATCGGCGGGCCGCTTGGTGAAGATGCTGCCACCTTCGGGAATGGGGGAGTAGGTCTGGCCATGTCGGAGTATGGCGATTTCATCTTCCAGGCAATGTTCGCTGCTACGGCCGCGACGATTGTTTCCGGTGCGGTTGCGGAGCGTATTAAGCTCGGGTCCTTCTTCATCTTTACGATCATTCTGGTCGCTTTGGCTTACCCGATTGTCGGTTCCTGGCACTGGGGTGAAGGCTGGTTGTATCAATTGGATACCTCTTTCTATGACTTTGCTGGTTCCACGGTCGTTCACGGATTCGGTGGTTTTGCCGCTCTTGGTGCGGTGCTGATTCTTGGACCCCGCGCCGGAAAATACCTGTCGGGTGGAAAACTTCGCCCGATTCCCGGTCACAACCTGCCTTTGGCTGGTATCGGTGTATTCCTCCTCTGGTTCGGCTGGTTCGGATTCAATGGTGGTTCCGTTCTCTCCGCCGAGCCTGCTGACTTGGGCTTGGTCTTCTCGACTACTGCCGTCTCTGCCTCCTCCGGCGCTCTCGGAGCGATTTTCTTCTCCTGGATTCTGTTGAAGAAACCTGATGTGACGATGGCCCTCAACGGTGTTCTGGCCGGTCTGGTTGGTATTACCGCTGGTGCGGATGCGGTCAGCATTATGGTGGCTCTCTTCATTGGTCTGGTCGCCGGACTCCTGGTGGTTCTGTCCATTCTGTTCTTCGATAAGATCAAAATCGACGATCCGGTCGGTGCGATCTCCGTTCACGGGGTGGTCGGTATCTACGGCACCGTGGTGATTGCCTTCTTCAATCCGGACATCAGCTTCGTTAGTCAGTTGATCGGTGCGGTTGCGGTTTGTGCAGTGGCCTTCGTGATTGCGGTTGTTCTCTGTCTGATTCTCAAGGCCACCATCGGTCTGCGGGTCACTCCAGAGGAAGAAGAGGAAGGTCTTGACCTTGCTGAGCACGGTCAGGAAGCCTACCCGGACTTCGCCAAGAGCTCCGGCTAATTCTTTGTCGGGTTTATTCCGGGGCAGGCAAGTCCCTTTAGGATTTGCTTGCCCCTAAGGCCCGAGAATGAAACAATTCAACTGTAACCAGCAAAATCTACTATTATGAAACTAATTAAAGCAGTCATCAAACCCTTCAAGTTGGAGGAAGTTAAGGAGGCGCTCTCCGAAATCGGTATCGAAGGGATGACCGTCGCTGAAGTCAAAGGCTTCGGTCGGCAAAAAGGTCATACCGAGATCTACCGCGGGAGTGAGTACACCGTGGACTTCCTTCCCAAGGTCATGGTCGAAATCGTTGTTCCCGACGATATCGTATCCAAAACCGTCGAAGCCGTCGTCAAAGCTTCCAAAACCGGAAAAATCGGAGATGGCAAAATCTTCGTTCTCCCGATTGAAGAAGCCATTCGGATTCGAACGGAAGAGCGCGGCGAAAGCGCCGTCTAAAAACGTTTGTTATCGTTCTTGCAAACCGCCGTCCCACCGGGACGGCGGTTTTTTTTTGCGCCAGGCAAATTTTTCTCTTGTCGAATCCGGTAAAATTTGGTTTTCTTACCTTTTCACCTGTTGCAGGGTGGAGCAGTCTGGTAGCTCGTCAGGCTCATAACCTGAAGGTCGCCGGTTCAAATCCGGCCCCTGCACCCAATGAAGGCCGCTTTCGCCAAGAGAGCGGCCTTCACCAATTTTAAAGCACGGGTCCGGACTATAAAGTGTAGGTGCGGGAAAACGGTACCGGAAAGCGATATATCGTTCTCACCGAGGTTCAGAACTCTTGATTCCAGTGAGGTAAAAGTGACACCAATGGAAATTTTTTGGGGTTGAAAGCGCACGCATTTGACAAGTCCCAGAGGGACGGTAAGAGGATAGCCGTGGATGAAAATCCACGGAAT
>JAIUMY010000045.1 GCA_022565335.1 Opitutales bacterium | reverse complement strand
TCTTCGGCCATTTTTCTTCGGTTTCTCCCCCACCCAACTGCGGCTAAAGACCGCAGCTACTTTATTTCCCTAACTGCTGGCGCAGCCAGTCCCGCCGAAGGGCAATAAGCGAAGCGAATCGGGATTTTCCTCATCCCCCATCCTTCACCCCTCATCCCTTCTTCCCCGGCTGTTTTTCTTCATTCTTAACTCCTACTTCTTACTTTATTTCATGCCTATTCTCATCACTGGAGCCTCTTCCGGCATTGGCGCGGCCTGTGCCCGCCACCTCGGACAAGTCGGCAAGGACCTGATCCTCGCCGGGCGGGATGAATCCCGCTTGCAAGCGGTGGCCAAGAGCCTCCCCAACCAGCCACAAACCCTCGTCGGCGATCTGCTAACCTGGGCCGAAGACCCGGACACTCTCCCGCCCCTTCCTGAACTGGAAGGCGTCCTTTGGAGCGCTGGCATTTGCGAACTGAGCCCTGCCCAGCGATTGTCCCCCAAAGTTCTTCGGCGGGCTCTCGCGGTCAACTGTGAAGCCCCCCTGTTGTTACTCAGCTACCTCTACCGAAAAAAAATTCTTGCCGACGGAACCCAAGTGATTCTCCTCGGATCTTCTTCCGCCCGGGAGGCAGGACCTGGCTTTGCCGCCTACGCGGCCAGTAAGGGAGCCCTTGCCTCCTCCGCCAAAGTCCTAAACCAGGAATTCGCACCCCGCCAAATCAGCGTAACCTGCCCCGAGCCCGGCACCGTTGACACCCCCATGACCCAAAACCTCATCAAACTCTTCGGCGGCCTCCAAGGCGATCATGAACAAACCATGCTCTCCCCCGAACAACTCGCCCGGGAAATCTGCCAAACGTTCCTGGACAAAAGCTCCGAATAGGATCCAAAAAAACAAATGAAGAAAATTGCCATTATAGGATTAGGGTACGTCGGCCTCCCATTGGGATTACGCTTCGCCGAGTCCGGCGTTTCCGTTTTAGGATTGGATGTTGATCAAGCCAAAGTCGATGCCATCAACGATGGTCGCTCTTATATTCGCCACATCGAGTCTCAAGACATCGCTCAAGCGATTAGCCAAGGAACCCTTTCCGCTTCGACGGATTTCTCCCGTATCAAGGAAGTTGAAGCCATTCTTATCTGTGTGCCCACGCCCTTGAGTAAACATCGCGAACCGGATATCAGCTACGTCCTGAAAACGGGAGAAGCCATCGCACCGCACCTTGCAGGAAAAGGAAACAGGGAGGAAAGGATGAAGGATAACGAATCCTTAGCTGATCGAACAAAAGAGAATCCGCCATCCCCCATCTGCCAACCAAAATTAGTCGTTCTGGAAAGCACCACCTACCCCGGAACCACCGACACCGATTTACGCGCAATCCTCGAAGAAGGTTCCGATTTAAAAGCCGGAGAAGGCTTTCATCTGGCCTTTTCCCCCGAGCGGGAAGACCCTGGCCGCAAAGATCATTCCGTCAGAACCATCCCCAAGGTTATGGGTGGCTACACGCCCGAATGCCTCAAACGCTGCAAGGAACTCTACTCACTGGCTCTTGATGCCGTGCATCCTGTAGGCTCCTGCCGCATTGCCGAAGCCACCAAACTCACCGAGAATATCTTTCGATCCGTCAATATTGCCCTGGTCAACGAACTCAAAACCGTCTTCCACAAGATGGATATCGATGTCTGGGACGTTATTGATGCCGCTGCGACCAAACCCTTTGGGTTTATGCCCTTCTATCCCGGTCCCGGCCTTGGAGGCCATTGTATTCCGATCGACCCTTTCTACCTCACCTGGAAGGCCCGGGAGTACGACCAACACACCCGTTTTATTGAACTGGCTGGGGAAATCAACACGGCCATGCCCGATTATGTCGTTTCCCGAGTGACGGAAGCCCTTAATGACGAAGAAAAATCCGTTAAAGGGGCAAAGATTCTCCTCCTTGGCATGGCCTACAAACCCAATGTCGACGATGACCGCGAATCTCCCAGCTATGCCTTAACGAAAAAACTGGAAGACAAAGGAGCCACCGTCAGCTACCACGACCCCTATGTGCCGGTAATTAAAAAAACTCGCGAACACCCCGAATACGCCGGAAGAAAGTCCGTCGAGATCACCGACGCCTACGACTGCATCCTCATCGCAACCCACCATAACGAATACCGCAACTTCGACTTCTCCACTTTCACCTGTCCAGTCATCGACACGCGCAATTGCGTAAAGAAAAGACCCAAGAAGTATTATAAAGCGTAGTCCGACTCTATGCACTTTTGGATTATCAACTTATTCTCCGATTTCCCCAATGAAGGGGCTGCCGAAGGACGCTTTCTCACCTTAGCCAAGACTCTTTCGGAATTGGGACATAGTGTTACCTGGTGGACCATGGACTTTCACCATCGCACCAAAAGCTATCGCCATAAAACTCTATTCGCGGAGGCAGAACAACTTCTCCACTCCAATGCCAAACACCAATCGATAAGCCTAAGAGGAATACCAGTCCCAACATATAAAAACAATATAAGTTTCCGGCGTTTGTATTCCCATCGCGCTTTTGCTCGAAAGCTTGCCCAAACCGCAACAAAACTACCAAACGGGCAATCTCCTTCGGCGATAATAGCCAGCAGCCCTCCACCCGATGTTGCTCTTTCCGCGATCCAATTAGGTGAATTTTTCCATTGCCCGGTGACCGTTGACCTCACTGATCTTTGGCCCAATACATTTGAACGTATCTTCCCTGGCCCCAAAAAAACACAACGATCATTAGGGAGTATTTTTCTCTTCCCACTATATCGGAAAGCCCACCGTATCTACCGGGAAGCCAATTTGGTTAGTGCCGTATCCGCAGAATATCTGGAGAAGGTCAAACACATTGCCCCTACTCAGAAAACACACCTTTGTTATATCGGGGGAGATGTTCGCAAGCCTTCCCTCCGGCCAGCGTCAGAGTCCCCGACAACTCACTTCCTGTACGTTGGTGCATTGACCCAATCTTATGATCTGGGGACGATTATCCGTGCCGCCGCTATCCTGAAAGAGAAAAAAAACCCTTTTGAAGTTCACTTTGCTGGTTCCGGTAATCAGGAAAACTCTCTCCAGTCCCTGGCCAGTCAACTTGGGGTAGGGGAAATCTGCCAATTTCATGGCTTCCTGAATTCCGAAAAACTTAAAGATTTATTAGACTCCTGCGATGTCGGTCTTAATTGCATCCTCCCCGGTCTGGATATAACCATGCCTCATAAGTTATCTGATTACATTTGCTCTGGCCTTCCCGTGATCAACAGTTTACCCGGGGAAGCACAGTCCCTCCTGGTAAATTGGCAGTGCGGGATCTTCTACCAAGCCGGTAACGCCCCTTCCCTAAGTTCCGCAATGCTTAGTCTCGCTCAAAAAGATCAGCGCCAAAATGCTAGCGTCAACGCTCAGAATCTTGCCCGAAATCTATTTGATCGTTCCGAGAGCTATTTACGATGGGCGGAAAGAATCATTGCCCTAAACGATGAGTAACCCCAGCGAACAATTCTCTGCAAGCAAACTTTGGTTTAATCCGGATCTGGCCCAAAAACAATTCCGCGGCGCTATCTTTGCTGATCGTGATGGAACTCTAATCGAGCACATCCCTTATCTGGGCGACCCTGCAAAAGTAGCACTTTTGCCCGGCATAAAAAAAGCGGTGGAGAAATTACTCCGGCAAGGTATTGCCTTCTTTGTTTTCACCAACCAATCAGGCGTCGAACGAGGGTATTACCCCTTATCGGAAGTTCATGCATGCAACCAAAGAATGCTCAACCTTCTCGAGTTAGAACCTCAGCATCTGGCTGGCATTTGTATCGCCACCGGCCTACCAGGTTCCCCTGATTCATACCGAAAGCCCTCTCCTCTTTTCATTCAACAAGCCCTTGCGATGACTTCTCTTCCACAAACTTCAGCTTTTATGATAGGCGACTCCATGGTTGATCTGGAAACCGCAAACAACGCTGGCATACACGCGTGGCTGGTCGGAAACGGAAAACCCGAGGCCGTTAAGGCTCATCAGGAGGGCCAAATTAACCTATCCTACACTTTTGCCAAAGATTTCCCCGAAAGCATCGACCTGATTTTAGACACGTTTACCTCTGGCCAATAAACTCCACCCCATTTACACTATTTCTTCACATGCAAAAGGCTAAATCGATTCTTGTCACCGGTGGCGCGGGCTTTATTGGAAGCGCCTTAGTTCAAGCCCTCAACGAGCGCGGCTTTGAAAATATTCTTATCTCCGACTATTTGGGCACTGATGAAAAATGGCGCAATTTGGTCCCGCTCAAATATGCCGACTACCTGGAAGCCGACTCATTACATGAGAAGGTTGAACAAACCCCGGGGTTTCTAAAGGATTTTTCCCACGTATACCACTTGGGCGCTTGTTCAGCTACCACCGAAAAAGACGCTCGATATCTATGCCAGAACAATTACGAATATACCAAGACCCTCGCCCTGGCAGCCCTGCAGAATGAGGTACGATTTCTTTATGCTTCCAGCGCGGCAACTTACGGGGATGGCTCTCAGGGGATGAGTGATCAGACAAATGACCTACACAAGCTTCGCCCCTTGAACATGTATGGATACTCAAAGCACATGTTCGACCTATGGGCACGCAGACAGGGTATTTCTGATAAACTGATCGGACTTAAGTATTTTAATGTCTTTGGTCCCAATGAAAACCACAAAGGCGATATGCGCAGTCTGGTCGCCAAGGCCTTTGCGCAAATTCAGGAAACCGGGGAAATTGGACTCTTCAAAAGCTATCACCCCGATTATCAGGACGGAGAACAAAAAAGAGATTTTTTATATGTCAAAGACGCCGTAAAAATGACTCTCCACCTGAGTGGAAACCCTCAAGCCGGTGGGTTATACAATCTCGGCAGCGGAGAAGCCAATACCTGGTTGACCCTGGCTCGTTCCATTTTCGATGCCCTCGGTAAAATGCCCTCCATTCGTTTTATTGAAATGCCAGTGGAAATACGCGAAAAATACCAGTATTACACCTGTGCAGATATTTCCAAATTAAGGAAATCCGGCTTCACCGACCCTCTCACCACTCTGCCCGAAGCTGTTCGCGATTACGTCAACGGATACTTAGTCCCGGACAAGCGCTTGGGTGAGTAACGTTTCCCTTCCTCACCCCTACCATGGAACTCAAAAACCCAAAACTGCGAAATCTCGAAGAAGCAGTCACCAGACGTTTGCAGTTACGACAACAAGGACAGACACTGGTCTTGACCAATGGTTGCTTTGACCTTTTACATGCCGGGCACGTTCACTACCTCCAAGCCGCTTCCCAACTCGGAGACGAACTCTGGGTATTAGTGAACAGTGATGACTCGGTCCGTTCCCTCAAAGGCCCTCACCGACCAGTCCAAAAAGAAGAGCACCGCGCCTATGTCTTGTCAGCCCTCAGTTGTATCGACCTCATCTGTCTTTTTACTACACCACGCCTTGATCAGGAAATTCGCCAACTACAACCGGATGTTTACACCAAGGCCGGAGATTACGGTCCCGAGACCCTGAATCAGGCTGAGAGAAAAGCACTTACCGAAGTCAAAGCAGACATTCGTTTTGTTCCCTTCCTCGAAGGATTCAGTTCGTCTCAACTCATGGAACGCATCAACGCCACTACCCAACTACCCGGAAAATGAGTCAAGCCACCATAACTACCGAATATCAGGATCTTTGCCGGTGCGTAGAAGGCTTTAACCGGGAACTTCCCCGTATCGCCGAGACCGCCACTTTACTGGTCGACCGATTTAAGCAAGGAAAAACCCTCTACGCCTGTGGCAACGGAGGCAGTGCCACCGATGCCATGCACCTTTGCGAAGAGCTGATTGGCCGCTACCGCGGTGACCGATCTCCCCTGCCTGCGGTATGTGTAAACGCTGACACCTCCGCCTTGACCTGCATTGGCAATGATTACGGTTTCGAAACAATTTTTTCCCGCCAAATTAAAGCCTTGGGAAAACCCGGCGACCTTCTCGTCGGGTTTTCTACCAGTGGCAATTCCGAGAATGTCCGGCAAGCCTTTACCACTGCTTCCCAAAACGGTCTGACCACCATACTCTTGACCGGAAAAACGGGTGGTAAAATAAAAACAATCGCCGACTATGTTATTAGCGTTCCCTCCGCCAATACCGCTCGCATTCAGGAACTCCACACCTTCATTCTCCACGCTTGGCTCGAACACATCGAAAACCAGGCCTGGCTCTAACCACAATCGGACCCATTATTTCGAACCAAGCACCAAAACCTATGCCCACCCCGGAATTTCAGAACCACGCTATTCTCGTCATAGGGGACCTCATGCTCGATCATTATATCTGGGGAGATGCGACACGCATATCACCAGAAGCTCCCGTCCCCGTGGTCCATGTGGATCGCGATTCCTATGTTCCCGGTGGAGCCGCTAATGTCGCCTCTAATTTGGCTGGCCTGGGGGTTCGAACAGGTCTTTTAGGGCGATGTGGTAACGATGACGGAGGGCATTCCCTTCAAAAGCTTCTTAAGAAGGATCAGATCGACCTCCTTCCTCAATCGCTATCGGAAGCCCTTCCAACCATTGTCAAAACCCGGGTCATCGTACAGCGACAACAGATGTGCCGCATTGACCGTGAAAAAGCCCCCTGCACCTACACCCTTTCCCCCAATCTTTCCGACCACGAACTGAAGGATATCACCTCCCGGTACGACGCCATTATCATCTCCGATTACGCCAAAGGCGTTATCGACGACTCCCTTCTACACCGCCTTCGCGAAATTCTACAAACATCCACAAGCCAATCTCAAAAGATCAACTCCAAACCTTTATTAGTGGCCGACCCTAAACCTCGCCGACATTTGGATCTGTCAGGGTTCGACCTACTGACTCCCAACCGCAGCGAAGCGCTCGAACTGGCAGGTCTCCATTCCAACCCATCCGAAGACTTTCCCGACCGGGAGGTTTGTCATCGCATTTATCAAAAATATCGCCCGCACAATCTGGTCATCACCCTGGGGTCTGAGGGAATGTTGCTTTGCCAGGAAGGCCAGGTAATTGGCAGACTACCCACCGAAGCCAAAGAAGTGTTCGATGTGTCGGGCGCTGGGGACACCGTCATTGCCACCCTTACCGCTTGCTTGACTACCGGTATGGGCCTCGAAGCATCCGCTTCCTTTGCCAACAAAGCCGCAGGAATCGTGGTAAGCCACGTAGGCACAACTCCCATCACCCTTGCTGAGCTTCAGAACTCCTAACTCCCAGCAGCTGTCTCATCTTCCCCGCAAACCCATCATGCGCATTCTCCTCTCCATAGCTTCGTGGAACCCGGTCAGTGGAGGTCCCTTTTTCTCCGTCGGCAATCTGGCGCGACATCTTCAGGATGCCGGTAACACAGTAGGACTTCTGGCGGCTTCGTATCCTCACTGTCCCGCTCATCCAGCTCCCGAAGGGGTAGAACTTTTTTTAATTTCCGGATACCGCGACCCCCTCCTACGCCAAACGTATCTACCTGGGGGGCGAAAAAAAATTCGCCAAATTCTCGATGATTTCAAACCTGATATACTTCACGACAACGGATTATGGCTAAAACTCAGCCATTTCCTCGCCATCGAATGCGAGCGCCGGAAAATCGCCCGCATCGTTTCCCCCCGCGGCTGCCTTGACCCCTGGGCCTTGCAGTATAGGAATTGGAAGAAAAAGATTGCTCTTAAGCTCTATCAACAAAAAGACCTTGAGTTCGCGACCGCCTTCCACGCCGCCTCCTCAGTCGAAGCCCAAAACATCCGAACCTTCGGACTCACCCAACCCATCGCCACCATCCCCAACGGCGTCACCCTGCCTACCCCAAACCAAGAACAACGGACAACGAACCAGGAACAAAGAACAACGAACAACAAACTCAAAACCGCCCTCTTCCTTGGCCGACTGCATCCCATCAAAAACCTTCCCAATCTTCTCCGAGCCTGGGCACAGGCCCGTCCCGAAAATTGGCGATTGCGCATTGTCGGGTCCGACGAAGTCAACCATCGGGCCAAACTCCAAGCTCTCAGCGTTGAATTAGGGATAGCCGAAACCGTATCCCTTGAAGAACCACTGTACGGCGAAGCCAAAGAGGCTCTCTTCCGCGAAGCCAATCTTTTCTTTTTGGTTTCCAAGTCCGAAAACTTCGGTATCTCCGCCGCCGAAGCCATGGCGGCTGGCCTACCGGTAATAGCCTCGCGTTCCACCCCGTGGAATTGCCTCGAAGAGCATAAGCTTGGTTGGTGGGCAGAGGGAGAACCCGCCCCCCTGGCTAGCGCCATCACAGAAGCCACCAATCTCCCCCTCGAGACCCTCCAGACCATTGGCCAACGCGCCCGGAACTATGCCGCTAAAGAATTCTCCTGGCCCGCCATTGCCACGAAAATGGAAGCCCATTATCAGTGGATACTAAATGAGGGTTCTCAACCGACATTTGTCGTTTAAGAACGAAGAGTCGGGCGCCTTCTCTCCGGCCTTATCGCGAGCACTCAAAAAAGAAATTTCACAAAATAACCCATCTTCCATCTCCTGCACGCAGTGCCCTCCCATAACCCATCTTCCATCTCCCGAAAATCGAATACCTTCGATTTTTTAATCGTCGGAGCCGGATTTTCCGGACTTGTCGCAGCGGAGCGACTTTGCGCCCTTGGGAAACGTTGTCTGGTCGTTGAAAAACGCGACCATATTGGCGGCAATGCGTATGATTGCTACGATTCCCATGGGGTTTTGATCCACCCTTACGGTCCCCACTACTTTCGCACCAATTCCGGGAAAATTCTAAAATACCTCTCTCGTTTCACCGAGTGGATTCCCGGCGACTATCGAGTGCAAGTTTTCCGTGAGGGACGATACTGGAGCTTTCCCATTAATCTCAAAACCTTCGAACAATACATAGGGCGTTCCGCGTCACCGGAGGAAATGCAAGAATGGCTCGAAAGCCAAAAAATCCCCTTTGCCCGCATCACCAACTCCGAAGAAGCCGTATTGTCACAAGTCGGACCATCCTGGTATAAAATGTTCTTCGAGAATTACACCCTCAAACAATGGAAGTTGCATCCACGGGAGTTAAGCGCCAGCGTTTGCCAGCGAATTCCTGTCCGAACCACTCGCGACGACCGGTATTTCAACGACAAATTTCAGGTTTTGCCGAAGCACGGATACCATGTTCTCTTTGAAAACCTCGTTAAAGCCTGCGGAAAGAATCTCGAAATCCGGCTAAACACCGACTACAAAGACATAATCGCCGACCCATCCATTTCGTGGCAGCACATGGTTTTCACTGGTCCCATCGATACCTACTTCGACTACAAATTCGGCCCTCTCCCCTACCGCAGCCTAAAATTCGAACACGAACATTTCAGTGCCGAAACGCTGAAGAAGCAAAGAACAAAGCACAAAGAACAAAGAACGAAGAACGAAGAACCAGAAACAAAGAACCATTCATTTCTCCAGCCTTGCGTCCAGGTCAACTACCCCGACCCATCCGTTCCCTATACCCGCTGCGTGGAAGCCAAACATATCACCGGGCAGAAAATTGAAGGCACTACCCTCATCAAGGAATATCCCGAAGCCTACGAAACAACCAATGAACCCTACTACCCCATTCCCAATGCAGCCTCCCAAAAAATCTACAAGCAATACGAAGCCGAAGCCAAAAAACTCAAAAACGTCTCCTTCATCGGCCGTTTAGGCACATATCGCTATTACAATATGGATCAAGTGGTGGGAATGGCTTTGAGTTTCTGTAAGAATTTCTAAAACTATGCAAATGCTTTTTCAACCCAATACCGTAACACCGCAAAGAACCTAATGAAAATTTGAAAAACAGAAATTCTGGCATAGTTAATTATAATCTATATAAAAAACCAATAAACCATGTATTTTAAAAAACGTCTCTACTCAACATTGAGGAGCTTAAAAATAAAAGGTAATATTTATTGCCGTGCTTCCGTAGATCCACATGCCAGAAATGACGATATTTGGCTCTCATCTTATCCTAAATCAGGTAATACATATTTGAGATTTTTGGTAGCATCAGCCCTAGCAGGTAAAAAATTGGACTTTTACGACGTCGACCATTATGCGCCAGATATCTATCAAGTTAGACAGTCTTTTCTAGAGAAACTACCATCCCCCCGTATTATGAAATCACATGAGCTAGCGCGAAAAGACTATGCTAAAGTTTTTTATGTGGTCAGGAACCCAAAAAGTGTAGTTCTTTCATACGCCTATTGGGCGAATCGCTCAAAAAGCACCTCGGAGATTGAAGAAAAAATGGACCAGATCGTCTTGGATTGGATGGAAAGATTCGATGGTTTTTGGGATTGGGAAGAACATATTGCAGGTTGGTTTTCTCTTATTGACCAGCCGGTTCCGTACCAAAAAATCGAATGGATCCGTTATGAAGATATGATAAAAAACCCGAAAGCTGTTTTAGAAAAATTCTTTAATTTCGCAGAAATATCAATTGATGATCAGGCTATAAAAGAAGCTGAAAAGAATTGTTCAAAGGAAAACATGAGATCTTCTGAACTGTCTATAAAACCATTCTTTTCCTCAAAAATCAGACCATTTGTGCGACAAGGTAAAAGACCCGAATTTGAAGACCTTGTTTCTCCACGGGTAAAAAGAATTTTCTTAAATAAATATAAATATTGGATGAGTCGCCTAGGTTACAAATAACAAAGATCTTCCTTTTAAACATAAAACACATAAAAAACCCCATTTAACTGAATGGCAAGTTTCAGAACAATCTTTTAAGGGTAAAAATCACCAAATACATTATATGGCATTAAAAAAAATAAGTCGTCGTAAAACTACTGTTTGGAATCTTATTTTTTCTTATTCGACTATTGCTTATGGAATTATCTCAGGAGTCGTTCTTATTCCACTTTACCTTCGCTTTATCCCCTTTGAACTTTATGGCGCTTGGTTAGCCACAGGAAATATTTTACATTGGGTCTTAGTTGTTGACCCAGGTCTTTCCACTGTAGTTTTGCAGCGTGTAGGTCAAAACTTTGGCGCAGGAAATTTAAGGGCTGTTGGTACGTATGCACTAAGTGGAATTTTAATTACTGTTTTCATCGCCCTTGCGGTTTTAATCCTTGGATTCCTCATCCATTCGCACATAGCCTCGTGGGTCAATCTCCGTGATGAATATTTATCAAATGAGTTACGTGTCAACTTCCTTATCGGACTGATTGCTAGCGTTATCACTATATTTGCTTTCGCTGTGGGTGCTGTGAACCGTGGGCTGCAACGCTCTTTCGCACATGGAATGATTTTTTTAACGGCTAACCTTATGACTTTAGCCGTAACCATCATTTTATTGTTTAGGGGTTTTGGCCTTTATGCTCTCACTCTGGGTTTACTTACCAGGGCCTTGGTATTTTGCGGCGGGGGCATGACATATATGCTTTGGCGGCTAAACCGGGAAGCGATTAGGCTTCAATTTTCCCCCGTTAATATTCGCGAAATGCTCGGCCTTCTTTCCTTTACTTCACTAGGTAAAATCGGGGGTCTGCTATCCAAAAACATGGACGCTTTTCTCATTGCCCGTTTCCTTGGACCAGACAAAGTGCCTATATACATCCTCACCCGACGTGGCATGGAGGTTGCCATAACCATGCTCGGGCGCACCGGCAATGCTTTCAGCCCAAGCCTCAGCCATTTAAGTGGGGAATCAGACCCCGGAAAAATGCGGTTTATCCTGAATCGCCTTCTCTATATCAACTTGTGGATATTAGGTCTGGCCTTCGGCGGGTTTCTGGCTTTCAACGAGGGATTCATCACCGTTTGGGTAGGCCAAGAGTTGTTTGCCGGATCTGTAGTCTCGACCTTGTTCTGCCTTTTTATGGTTCTTACTCTTCTCTTTACCCTTATGCAAACGCTTTGTGTGGCCCTGGGTGACATTAAGCGAAATGCCATTGTTCAATTCGTCCAGGCACTGATCATTTTCTCCTGCATGCTGTTCGGTACCTATTTCTTTGGTTTTGTCGGTGCGGCTCTCGCCCCGATCATTGGGTACCTTTCCATCTCCCTATGGTATTACCCCCGGTCGTTGACGAAACGCGGTCACCTGCAATCGAATGATTTACGCAGACTAACCTTCGAATCCGTTCTTTGCTTGGGTCTCGGCTTGCTCCTGGCCCTACCCTTTAGCCAAGCGAGCATAACCTCATGGATCGGCTTAATTCTTTGGGCAAGCGCCTTTTTACTCCTTTATAGTCTTGTTTTAATGAGCCTTCGTCCTATGCTGAGAAAAGAAGTACGGCTATTGAAAGACACTGTTTTACGCAAAATCATTCCCCAAAAACCAAGTCTCACCTCATGACCCAAAACCGCCCAACGATCCGGATGCTCCTTTGTGGTGGCCTCGGCAATCAGCTGTTTCAATATGCCTTTGCCCGGGCTCTGGCTTTGCGCAGCAAGGCCCATCTCGAACTTGATGCGGCCAGTCTTTTTGCCAAAGATAAGGTGTATCAACGCAATTACGAGCTCGATGCCTTTACTATACCGGAATCTGTGCGGGTCATCCGCAAAAGGCCAGCTTTCAGCGATCTGCGCCGCAAGTGGGCGGAGCGGAAAAGTCGTGGAAAATCCCTCGAAACCAGTCAATTTGTCACTGAGCCACAACCTTTCCAATTTTATCCAGAATACGCCGAGTGGCGGGTCACTCGAGATGTTTTGCTGCTCGGCTATTGGCAGTGTGAAGACTATTTCAAAGATGCCGAAGAGGATATCCGGCGCTACCTCACTTTCCGGGAGCCCATCCATCCTCAAAACGTGGAACTTGCGAAACAAATTGAATCCTGCGAGTCGGTTGCAGTGCACATCCGTCGGGTCCAATACAAGCGTGCCATCAGTATCGATTACTACCAGAAGGGATTGTTGGAGATGCGGCAAAAACTGGACAAACCTCAATTCTTTGTCTTTACCGACGATCCAGAAAGCTATGCAAAGGACGGCTTTGAGGGCGACGATATTCAGCTCATTCCAACAACCGGGCTACCTGCTATCGAGGATTTCAAACTCATGACTCACTGCCGCCATTTCATTATCGCCAACAGTAGCTTTAGTTGGTGGGCGGCATGGTTGGGACATCAACCAGCTTCCAGCAAGGTATTTGCACCAATCTCAAGTGTGTGGGACAACAAGTCGGTCGTGCCAGGTAAATGGCAAGCGACTGAGGCACAAATCTCTACCATCAAAGCTTAATGCTAAAATGAAACTTGCCGTTTTCACAACGCACCCGATTCAATACCAAGTTCCCATTTTTCAGGAATTGGTTCGCCAAGGGGTGGATGTGCATGTCTATTACGCTTCGGATCATTCTGTCAGGGGTGCCTTTGACAAGGGGTTTAATCAAGGGGTAAAATGGGACATCCCCCTATTGGAAGGCTATCAAAAAACATTTCTCACTAATAAGGGGCGCGGCTATCAGACCAATAGTTTTTTTTCCTATCGATGCCCTGAAATTAAGCGTGTTTTGCAGAGTGAGCAGCTGGACGCAGTAATCATTCCCGGTTACAATCGTTTTTTCTATCTGGAAGTGATCTTTTGGTGTCGGCGCTATGATATTCCTATCTATTTAAGAGGCAACAATCTGGATGGAACAGGTCCTTTACGCTCCAGCCTACGGAATAAGCTGCGCTCCTGCATTCTATTTTTCCTCTATCGGCAATTTGCTGGCTTTTTTTCGATAGGTTCTTACATGACACGCCATTATATTGCAAGTGGTGTTGATCCTGCAAAAATCCATGCAACTCCTTATTGCAATAATACTCCGCTATTTGAGAAACAAAGGGCGGCTTTTTCACCCCTCAGAGATAAGCTTCGCAAGGACTTTAATATTCCAAAAGAGAGCCAAGTCGTACTGACCTCGGGCCGCTTTATTCCATGGAAGCGCATCGATTTAATCATCGATGCGCTGGCGGAATTGAAGCGGAGCATCCCCATTTTTTTTATATGTCTCGGCGATGGTCCCGAACGCAAGAAACTTCACGCTCGTATTAAAACAGAACTTGAAGGTTGCTATCTCGCACCAGGTTTCATCAACCAATCTGAACTGGGACGCTACTACGCCTGTGCCGATCTTTTTGTTCTGGCTTCAGATCGTTACCATGAAACATGGGGGCTTGTCGTCAATGAAGCCATGGCGTTTGGTCTGCCTGTTGTCGTCAGTGATGGCGTGGGTTGCCGTGAAGATTTAGTTGAGAAAGGCGAAGCTGGACTGGTGTTTGAAGCCGGCAAGTGTGAAAGTCTAAAAATAAGCATGCAAACAATCATAACAGATCACAAACTCTATTCAAAGATGGCTCAAAACGCTGCCAAAATCATCCAGCAGCATACAGTTGAGGAGAATGCAAAGCAGATTATGGTAACGCTATCGTCATGAATGATTTTCTTAATCTTCATTTTGATTCAGAGTCCGGGAAATACTTAGCAAAGGGTTCTAATAGGGTATCTTACGGCAACAAAACAAAGGAGGCATTGAATGATGGGGTTTTTCTGTCATGGGAGTGGGATGGAAGTAACCTACAAATTAATTCCGATTCTTATGGGGCCTATCCAGCGTTTTACTCTTTGGATAAACGTAATTTTTGTATTGCCACCACACTGCATGGACTATCAGCTAGCACGAATACTTTAAATTTCGATTTACCTGCACTTTCGCTGTATCTTAAGTTTGGTTATTTCATCGGCGGACGAACGCCTTTTAAAGAAATTCAGAAAATTCGTCCTCACCGAAAGCTTGTTATTCGCGAGGGTAAGTATATTGCAGTAGATTGTGGGGTAGAACCACCCAAGCTTTCTGACAATGTTAATAGTGCAAGTGCTCGCTCCGAATTTATTTCCCGCTTCTCCTATGCAATGGAAAAACGCCTTAGCCTGGTAAGTCAAGAGTTTTCTCATCCACTTTCCGGGGGGCGTGACTCCCGTCATATTTTGTTGGAAATGTATCGGCAGAAAAGGCTTCCAGCAAAAACTTTCACTGTTCGCTTATCCAAGCCCGATGATCCATTGGGGGATGAGGCGGTGGCTCGACAACTGTCTGAGGTCTGTGGGGTTCAACATTCCACTTTATTATTTCCCAAATTTTCCGCACATTCCGCTGAATTAGTTAAAAACTTTTGCTGTGGACTTACTGGTTCCGAAGGCGCATGGATGACTGCCTCCCTACCCCTGCTCGCGCAATATCCATGTGCTATTTTCGATGGCATTGGAGGCGATGTCCTAGCAGCGGGTTTATTTATTCGCAACAACTGGCAAAGCTTGGCCCAGGAAGGTCGATGGGATGAACTTGCCGTTACGCTGGTTAGGGACTTATCCAGCAATCGTGATCAAAAAAGAGTCAATCGACTAGCCTCAAAGATCTTTGGTGTGCCGGAAACTGCATTCTCAGAGGAAGCTGCAATCGAATGCGTGCGAGATGAATTAGATTTGTATAAGAATTTCCATAATCCGGTGACCGCTTTTTTCTTTTACAACCGAACTGCAGGAGTTATTGCCGCATCAAGCTTTGGGATGTATCAATGTGTCGATCAGATCCATGCCCCGTTCCTGGATCGCAATGTTGCTGGATTCCTTCTTTCTCTCCCCGAATCCATGTTTGCTGACCACCAATTTCATTCTAGAGCAATTGCGGAAGCATACCCTGATTTTGCAACGATTCCTTACACTGGCAAAAAAAATGTCAGCCCAATCGTAGATACTCACGTCGCTAAATTTAAGGCCGCTTTAGATTTGATTTCCTATACAGGTCGACAATTACCCTCAAAGTTCCTGGAGGTGATTTACTGGCTAGTCGATTGTAATTTTAAGAAAAACAAAAGGACGCTAACGCGTCATTCATTAGTCGTTTTGCTTGAAACGCTAAGACTTTCAAAAGGTGATCCGGCCGCATATAACAATGCCCTTCAAGATAAATATTTTAAGTTTTATGAGTGATTACGATAGCTATACAAAGTGGAAAGGTTGGGATACATCCGAACTTTCTAATTCAAACAAAGAGCGCATAAATGCATCTTACCATGCGATTTTAAAAAAAGCAAAAGTTCCACAAGCGGCTAGGATCCTTGAGCTTGGATTCGGTAATGGCTATTTCCTAGAGTGGGCACGTGACCATGGCTATCATTCTTCCGGGTTGGAAATCATTGAGGAACTGGTTACGAAAGCAGCCGCAAACGGACATGAAGTCTATTGTGATCGATTGCTGGAAACAAATCGGTTTGAACCCAACTCTTTCGATGCAATTGTGGCTTTTGATGTTTTTGAACACATGTCTGTTGACGAATTGCGTGAGTCACTGAAAAAAATTGACGCCTTACTCGTTGTTGGAGGTTGCGTTATTGCCAGAGTGCCTAACGCTGGTAGCCCATTTGGGCAACTATTGCAAAACGGTGACATGACGCATCTTAGAGCTTTTACGACTACAAGTATGCCACAATTACTTTTCGATACAGCTTTAAATCAAGAATGGGCAGGTAACTCCGTTCGCGTATTAGCGGGGTGTCGGCAGAAGTGGAAACGATATATCGCCTATATCTTGCGTGATTTTCTCGAATGGACACTTGGTTTCATTTATTTCGGACGTCGCGTTGCGATGGATCCCACCATCACTCTCATTCTTCGAAAAAGTAGCCAAAATTCATGAAAATTCTTTACGTATCCGCCTTCAGGAAAAAAGTAAAAACAAACAACACCTTGCGCGTGGAATCCTTACGCGGGCTGGGGAATAATGTGGAAATCTTCGATGAAACACCCTATATTTACCGATTTGGTCGATTTAGCTCACGGGCACTCCACCACTTTAATCTGGAACTATTAGTTAAGGCTGCATCTACAGACTTGATTAAGCAAGCAACCGTATTCAAGCCGGATTTAATCTGGTTTGACAAGGGTCGCTTTATCCCAAAACCAGCCCTACTTGGCATTCGAGAGACTATCCCCAAGATCAAATTGGTCCACTACAATCCGGACGATCCTTTCGGCCATCAGAAAATCAACTGGTCGATGTTTATCAAGGCCATACCCGAATATGATGTCCACCTCATCCCCAATGCGATCGCAGAAGACGATTACCGTTCCAGGGGCGCCAAAAAAATCATTGTTTTTGATCGTTCCTTTTCACCTTCCATCCACCGACCGTTGTCTCCGTCGCAGGCCGATCAGGAAAAATTCGGCGCCCGTGTTGGCTTTATCGGCTCTTGGGCACCTGCCCGCGAGGCAGCAATTGCCCATTTGATCCAAAGGGGCATTCCTGTGGCAGTCTATGGAGTGCAGTGGAACAAGGGGAAGCACTGGGAGGTCATTCGTCCCCACTATCGAGGCCCATCACAATGGGGTGACGATTACGCCAAGGCCATTGGCGGTATGGATATTGCCCTACACTTTCTGCGGCAGGAAAACCGTGACGAGCAGGACAGCCGAACTTTTGAAATTCCCGCATGTCGTACTTTTATGCTGGCCGAAAGATCCCCCGCTCATGAAAGACTTTTTACGGAAAACAAAGAAGCTGTTTTCTTTGACACCGTTGACGAATTGGAGCAAAAAGTTCGTTACTATTTGGAAAACCCGAAAGAACGGGAAAAAATTGCCGAAAATGGGTATCAGAAATGCTGGTCCGCCGGTTATGATCATTGCTCTAGATTGAAACAACTTTTAAACCACGTCACATGAACCCTACAGAGATTTATTTAGGCCTTGCTGTGTTTGCCTTAACGGCACTCTTGGGCATATATACACTTCAGCGAAGAAACTTGGATTTAGTTTCTCTCTTTGCCTTATTTTTCGGATCTTATTTGGGCCTTGCGCCTTTGCTTTCCTTTTTTGCCGGGAATCGCACTTTCCCTTTCCCCTCAAATGCCTTATTCCTAACCTATGCTTCCTTTTTTATATTTATCGTCGCCCTCTTTGGAACGAAACTGTTTTTTGAAACGCTACGCAAAGAGCCCAATAGAAATCCAAATTTCACTACGGATAGCTTAACCTTTCTCATATCCTCCGTAACGAAAATCCCTTATATCTTAGTAGTTTCCATTTTTGTCATTGTTGTAGCCTTAAGATTGGAGGCCTTTGCTTCAGGGGGCGGGATAAGTGGCCTTCACGATTTAGAGTACCTATTAAACCAAAATTACCTTATCGTTGTGATAAGTCATTTGGCATCTCCACTGACTTCAATTCTCTATTTTTATTGCTTTGCGACCTTCTTGCAAAAAAAGCAATCTTTATACAAAATAGCGGTTATAATGTTGCCGGTTTTATTGATTTTTTCGTTTCTTTCAGGAAGACGAGAGTTTTTAATGCCGTTTTTATTGTTTCTTCTTTGCGCCCTCGCCTTAAAACCAAAAATTCAATGGCGTTACATAATTGGGGGGCTTGCTGTTGTTGCCTTCTTTTTCTCTGTTATCAGCCCCATATTTTTGAGCATGCGTTCTGCCGCTCAAACAGAACGTCACATTCAAGTCGATGGGTCTTCTTTGGACTTGCTGAGGCATTCCATCGAAGAAGTTCGTGCCCAAGATCGATTTGATCAAGAGGACCGAAGCCGGGCGAATATTGCAGCCAGACTTCTGATGTTCAGAAGCGTTCCCATGCAACTTTTCACCGCTCAGGAACTACGACCTCCAATGCTCGGTAGAGCTTTTTTTCAAGCATCAACCTCAGCCCTCCCAAGATTTCTACGCCCTTTCGAAGCTTGGTATAACCCACAAACATTCGTTCAAGAAAATTATAATCTTCCAGTCCATGATGTTTCATACTCTGTTTTATCACAGTTTATAGCGGACTTTGGTATTTTTGGAGCAGTTCTCGGAGGAGTTTTTCTTGGGCTATTCTTTAAAATTGGAACTGCGCTGTCCGTAAGATACGTGAATCGCTACCCAATCCCACTTTTTGCCTTATTTTTTAGCTTAGCTGAAATGGCTTTTAGCCCGGAAATAAATCCTGCGGTATTATTTAATCTTCCTCGTAATGTAATTCTTCTATCGATTCTTTACTTTTTCTATAAACGAGTGACGAAAACCTTTGCAAATTCACTTGTTTCCGATGAGCCATTCATTAAGCCAATCACAAATATTCAGGAAACATCCCTTATAAGGCATAAATTCCCCTTAAATCGTGAAAATCCTCGTATTTCGCACCGGTCAATTGGGTGATAGTTTAGCGGCTGTGCCCGCCATTCATGCCATTCACAGAACCTATCCCAAAGCAAACAAAACGCTTCTCTACGACCAACACATCGGCAAGTCCTACGTCTTATCACGAGCACTCTTTGCCGGTAGTCACCTTTTTGACAGGTTTCTACCCTATCCTGTACCTTACCAAAAAAGGGATAAGACTCTTTGGCCCTTCCACCTTTTTCGTCTTCTATGGATCTTACGTCGGCAAAAATTTGATCTGGTTATTCATCTGGAACCAGAGCTCAAAACACCGGCACGCCTTAAGCGCGATAAATTGTTCTTCCGTTTAGCTGGAATCCCCCGTCAAGTAACTACGCTTCCTTACCGCAAACCCCGCTCCTGCCAACGCCCACTGCAACCCCTGGAACACGAATCGGATTTTTATCTCCGCGCCCTCGGCACCCAAGGCTTCACCGTTCCCCCTCCCGGGCAAGGCAGTTACAACCTGAACCTAACCCCTACCGAAGACAAAGAGGTCAAATCCTTCTGGCACGCCCAAAAACCACAAACAAACAACGAAGAACAACGAACAAAGAACAACGAACAAAGAACAAACAACAAGGAACGAAGAACAAAGAACAAACAACAACCTTCTACAAAACTGATCTCCGTCGCCATCGGTTCTAAAATGCAATCAAAACGTTGGCCATTGGAACGCTTTGCGGCCGTTTTAACCCGATTACACCGCGAATATGGTCTGACACCTCTCTTCCTCGGCGGACCAGAAGATGCCGAGGCCTCGGCTCACCTCATTGAAAAACTGGGCTGCGGATTCAACGCCTGCGGGAGCCTTTCTCTCCGGGGGTCCGCCCGCGCCATGGAGGGCACCCACTTCTACCTGGGTAATGACACCGGAACCATGCACTTGGCCGTTGCGGTAGGGCTAAAATGCGTGGCCATCTTTTCGGCCCGCGATGTTCCCGGAAAATGGTATCCTTACGGCGAAGGACACAAAGTCCACCGCATCCCAGTCGACTGCGAAGGCTGCCTCCTTTACGAATGTCACCAACAAAAACGGAAATGCCTTACCTCCATCGCAGCAGAAGATGTTTTCGAATCATGTGTGGAAGTGATGAATGACAGGAATAAGGAATAATGGCGGTGAAAAACCGGAGTTTGTGGTGTAGTAATTTTATATATGAATTTTAAAGAGATACGATACCAAAACAAAATCTCAAAAAAAACACAACTGAAACGTCTTATTTGGATATTCGTTTGGGCCGTCAGTTTTCGACCAACTCCGAAATTTTGCCTCCATGGTTGGAGACGATGGATTTTACGGAGATTCGGCGCGAAGATTGGAAGAGGCTCCAGAATTGACCCCAAGTGCAAAATATGGGCTCCTTGGAATCTCATTATGGGAGAGTTCTCGGCTCTGGCAGAGTCAGTCGATTGCTACAATGTCGATACCATTGAAATCGGTTCCAAAGTCGCCGTGAGCCAAAGATCTTTTCTTTGTACGGCAAGTCACGAAATTTCAAATTTACATAGGCCCTTGCTTACTCAGCCAATTACAATCAATAACCATGCTTGGATTTGTGCCGAAGCTTTTATCTCTCCGGGCGTAGAAATCGGGGAAGGTTCGGTTGTCGCCGCCCGCGCCGTTGTGACCAGGTCGGTGGACAGATGGGTAGTGGTTGGAGGCAATCCTGCCAAATTTTTGAAAAAACGTATCCTTTCAGATTCATGAAAATCGGGATCCTTACCTTTCACGCCGTCCCAAATTTTGGTGCCGCTCTCCAGGCTTTTGCCCTACAGTCTTTTTTACAGAGTGAAGGCCATGAGCCTTTTATCATTGATTACCGACCCGCATACCCTCCACCCTCCGCCCTTCCTCCTCCACCCTCCGCCCTGTGCCCTCAGCCCTACGCCCTTCGCCCTCCGCCCTAAGCCCTCCGCAAAAAAAGCGCACCGCGCTTTTTCTCTCCCGCATCAACCCGAAAAAAGGCCTTCCGATGCTTTTGGATGCCTGGAAAAAAGTTGCCCCGGAAGATTGGGAATTGGTCATTGCCGGGAACGATGATAGCAACCACTTGCCCACTATTGAAAAAAAGATCGCCGAACTAGGCCTGCAGAAACAAGTAACTCTTGCCGGTCCTCTCTTTGATGAAGCCAAAGACCAAGCATTCCAGCAAGCTGATCTTTTTATCCTCCCCTCCTACTCCGAGAATTTCGGGATCGTTGTGGCCGAAGCCCTAAGTCATCAAGTCCCCGTTCTTACCACCACCGGTTGTCCCTGGGAAGAACTGGAAACCCAACAGTGCGGGTGGTGGGTCGAACCAATACCGGAAGGCATTGCGAACGGACTCAGCGAAGCATTGCAAAAGGCAACCGAAGAACTTTCCAGCATGGGCGTACGGGGGCGTCAACTCGTCGAACAAAATTATCAATGGCCCGCCATTGCCGAGAAAATGCACCGATTTTATAAGTGGATTTTAGAAGGCGGCCAAAAACCGGATTTCATAATTTAAAAACATGCCTCAATATAAAAGCGAATTTTCATTCTCCAACAAAGCCATGCGAATGCTTTGGGGGATCACTTGGCTTCTCTTGTTTCGCCCTTCGCCAAGACCTCTTTTTATTTGGCGAAACTTTATTCTTAAAATATTCGGGGCGAAAATTGACGCGGGTGCAAGAGTTTATCCATCCGCAAGAATATGGGCTCCCTGGAATTTAACGATAAAAACAAATTCCGTTCTCGGTGATCGGGTGGACTGCTACAATGTCGGCTCAATCACCATTGGTGAAAATTCAATCGTTAGCCAAGATAGCGTTCTCTGCTCTGCCACACACGACTATAACCTGCCAGAATTCCCTCTCATCATTCGCCCAATCGAATTGAAGGAAAATGTTTGGGTCGCTTCACATGCGTTTATATCCCCGGGAGTAACGTTACAGGCCGGAACAGTAATCGGCGCAAAATCTCTGGTAATCAAAAATACTGAAGAATGGACCGTTTACGGCGGTAATCCAGCAAAACCCATAAAACCCCGAAAAAGGTTTTAACTTCCCCACCAAGCGGCCCTAACCGGCCGCTTTTCCTCTCTTTGCAGTCGATGAAAAAAATCACTCTTTATGCCGGGCTCTCGCTATTGGCCCTTCTTCTCCTTGTGGAAATTTCCCTACGCTCTTTCCTGGGATTGGGGAATCCTCCGCTTTCCGTGGTGCATCCGGAGATCCATTATATGTTCAAGCCAAATCAAGACATTCAACGGTTTGGCAACCGAATCAAGATTAATGAATTTGGGATGCGTTCTGAGGATTTTTCGTCGGATAAACCTGAGGATGAATTTCGTATTCTGATTTTTGGAGATTCCGTCGTTAACGGCGGGAACCTAACCGACCAGGAAGACCTTGCCACCTCGCTTCTCAAGGAAAAACTTCGCCCCTATTTTCCCAACGGGCTCACCGTGGGAAATGTCTCTGCCGGAAGTTGGGGGCCGGGCAATTGGCTGGCTTATGCCGAAGAATTCGGTTTCTTCGAGGCGGATAAAGTCTTTCTTGTCATTTCCAGCCATGATTCTGCTGATATGCCAACCTTTGCCCCTCTCAACCCGAATACCCACCCCACCCAAAAACCTCTCCTCGCGACCAGCGAATTGTTAATCCGTTATGTTTTCCCAAGAGCCGGCATACGCCTTGGCAGACCTGACCACACAGGCCCGGATTTCACTTTGGAGGAACGAATGGAAACGAGCCTTAACGACCTGGAAGCCTTCCTGCAAAAAGCCCTCGACACCGAAGCCGAGGTACGGGTTTTTCATCATTGGGAATTGCCCGAAATTGAAGCCGGCGAAGCCAAGGAAGGTTTCGCTTTCATTAAAGAGGTCGTTGAGTCCCTCGACATTCCCTTTCACTCCATGCACGACACCTTCGCCCAACAACAAAGAGACGGTCCCTCCCCCTACCGGGATAACATCCACCCCAACGAAACAGGACAGGAACTCCTCGCGAAAGAAATCTTTTCCACCTTCCCCACCAAGCGGCCCTAAACGGCCGCTTTTTTTATGTCCGGAGAACGGCAGAGGGCGGAGGACGGAAGTCAGAGAACGGAAGTTCCCGCTAAACGGTGATCTTGTCGGAGGGAGTTTACCTCCCGATTGGCTGTTTCGGTAGCGCTGGCTTTAGCCTGCGTCCCCCGAACCGCGCAATACACCGCCAGGATGGTAAATGGCGAACGACGAACCCCATAGCCGACACGTCCCGCCATAGCCTTGGCGAAGGAGGAAGACGTGAGTCTTTGGACGAATAGGAACTCTCGCCCCCGCCCGGTCCAAAGGCAGCGTCCCCAAATTTTTTAAATTAAAGAGGTGGTTTCCCCGCCGGAAAGCCAAAAAGCTAACCGGCTAGCAAGAACAAACAAAACATTGACCCATAGCCAACAGAATACCAAATTAAAAAATTTGAACGAAACCACCTCTAAGTTTTAACAACTGATGGGACATCCCCAAAAAAATGATTCAAAGGAAAACCCACATGTTCCGTAAATTAGGAAACAAAATCATTCTCGTTTTGTCACAATCAATTTTTCGAAAGACTGGAAAGGATTTTGTCAAGAAGAATCAAAACCTTTTGGAGCCGGGTTACTATCTCAATATTGGTGGGACGCTGTGGAAACGAGTTGGAACAAGCGTTCCAACCATTGTAAACCGCTCCAAGGGAAGGAAAGGCCGTCTAACTGGTCTGCTTTCTCTGGTTACCCCTAGAATTATTAAGGTGGCGAATTGCCAGCAGTGGCGGTCTTCCAGTCCGCAAACGGAGAGCCATTTTACTTCGATTGTTTCGGCTGCAGATGATGGTTGTGTCTTGTTTGACACCGGTCACAAGTTGATTGGCCGAACGTATGGTTTCGGTAAGATTTCAGCTGAGCAGGAGGCTTTGAGAAGAAATTGGGCACGATTCGTTGCAAGTCCTTCATTTTCCTTGGAGCACGATGGGCGCTTTCTTAAGGAAAAGATGATTGATGGCGTTCATATCCATGAGTGCACTCTAGTGGATCAACATTTGGTGATTCGTAAGGTGTTTTCTTCTTATGCTGTGCTTGTATCTGATGCAGGTGCTGGCAGCAGTGCTGCAGCAGTCGAGCGAATCTTCGATGATCATGTTTTCAATTATCTGAACCCCATCTTGCAGAAAAGCCTTGCTAAGCCGGGTGCAAGAGATTTTCTCTCAGAATGGCCCTTGGTGCCAAGCGGGAGCGACAACTCTCCTGATAATGTTGTTGTTACTTATGAAGGCGAAGCCGCACCTTGTTTTATCGATTGTATGCCAATAAGTGTGAGTCCTGCATTTGCACACTCAGTAGGTGTTATAGCGGCATGGGACAACAATGATGTCATTTTGCGGGTTAAAGTGTACCACGATTTTGCGGGTTAAAATGTACCACTTGGGATGAGGTCATTTCTGTGTAGATTTAGAGTTTTGTCGAGCGTGAAGGCTCGGATTTGTCGTGTATGACTT
>JAIUMY010000044.1 GCA_022565335.1 Opitutales bacterium | reverse complement strand
TGTGGTTGGGGACTATCGGTTTGTCAGGGATGGTGGATTCGTTGGAGACGAAACTATTTTTTTCTCCTGTTGCTCAGGTATCTTGCCGATCGCTATCGAGTCGCAAAACATATTCCCGGAACGTCGAAGTCCTCTCACACCTGCCCGAGGGCGAGGCTTCGACTGTGGGTTAAAGGTTGAATGGTCATGACGGATTGAACTCGAGGCGGGGCAGGTGTTGAGAGCGACGCCTTGTTGGGCTATTTGTTTTGGCGCCTGATCGTGACCGCTTCTTCTACGGCATTTGCGAGATGCGTTGCGATCCACGCATACTTTTCTTTGCTCGTAGCGCCAGCTGGACTGTAGCACTTTACGATCAAAGACAGCTTCTGCTTGGTAGGTCCGTGTGTAATGTAATCGAATGGATTCGCTCCCATTCTAGAGGTCTCACCACTTAGGTTCTTGATCCCATGAACCCTGATGCCCACTACCCCCATCCCAGCATCCCATGATTGAATTATCTCGTAATTGATCCACTTCCTGTTCGCCGTTCCTTCGCCGACAAGAACTACGGTGCATGATCTCCCCGCCAACTGCCCGGCAATCCATCGCTTGATGGTCGGATCACCCCCTCCTTTGACTGACTCCCAGTCATTATC
Organism: Opitutales bacterium; assembly: GCA_022565335.1. Taxonomy (GTDB): domain Bacteria; phylum Verrucomicrobiota; class Verrucomicrobiia; order Opitutales; family T3Sed10-336; genus JAIUMY01. The sequence continues at coordinate 24,684 of JAIUMY010000044.1, read as the reverse complement.
CGAGGCTGGGCGGTTGCCTTCGATTGAGCCAATTTGGCGAATCTGGGCAGCTCGATGACAATCCGGGATGTAGTGAAAGCTATAAAAACAGCGACGTGCCATGGAATTATAAGACTTGGATTAGCATGACGATGAGAATCGCAAGGATCAAAGCTCCGTGAAACGGAACAAGCGTTTTGGAGAAGAAGGCTGAATGCCAAGTCTCATAGTTGCTCGCTGGCTCCTCAAGCCTCATCGAAAAATCGATCTCGTCCGGCTCTCGCTCACGCACCTTGTCATAAAGTGCTCTGTAACGTCGCTCGAGCGCGAGGAAGTAGCCGTCAAGGGCCCAGAATGTTACCGCTGGAAAAGAGGCAAGCAGCACGAATGCAACATTGGTGTCCTTTGCCGATAACGCGAATAGAGCGGAAATAAGAACGACACTCCAGCCCTTCAGGAGGAACGAGTTCGTGGAAAGCCGATTAATGACTCCCTGCAGGAAATCCAAGTGCTTCAGTTTTCTATCCATTTTGATGGTAGGTAGGGTTTGCTCCATCGAGCCATGGTCGAAATTTGCAATAGTAATTCGCCGATTCGTTCACCCATAGGATGTTCTCTGATTCTCCATTCGGAGGAGCTTCGTCAACGTATGGATAGATTCCAAGGTATTCCTGCCCGACAAAGCTGCCCCCGTGTTCAGTGAGTGGCAGGATCGCAACCCGATTCTTCTTCCCATCCATGTATCCGCATTCCCACGGCATCCACTTCGATTCGGAACTCGAAGGAGTGGTTGCGTAGCAAAGGCACTTACAAGAGTTCATCCTGTGCCGGAGCTTCTCGGCAGTCACCTTACTCACCTTTGATCTATCTAGCTGGGGGTCTTCGACCCAGTCCACATAGACCGTATGGCCGTGGTCCTCCAGCTTCAGCTTCACACCCAAAATCAAGTCAGCGTCTCGAAACGAGTGCGAAAGGAAAATATCGTAAGTCTTTTCAACCTCCTTCTGGCTCGCCGTCGCCTCCGTGAGGACTGCCGAAGCTGACTTGGAGAAATTGCGCACCGAGGGATGGGCAGCTGCTCGGTTCCTTATGTCGCTTATCTTGAATGTGCTCATGTATTTTCTGCCCAACGTCGAGGTCAGGAGCCGGTACCGACCACCATCGTTCGATTGGTTGTGGGTTGATTGAATTTAAGTGAAAGATTAGTCATCTCGGGGCACGGTACCGGTTTCCTGCACCGTCTGGTTCGCAATTAATATTGTTCATCGGGGTAGGATGCTATGGTGAAGTCCTTTTGGTCGATTTGAACGCCTTGTACTTCTTGAATAACAGATTCGTCTCCTGATATGCTAAGCTTTATTATTCCAGATATCGATGCTTTGTCTTGTGCCGTCCCTGAGATGCGGTGAATTGGGTATGCGATTCCACCGTCGTAGACAGCAGAATCATAGTCATCGTATGAAACATGGGCTGTGTAAATTACCTCTGCATTGAACGCAACGGCGCACGTGTCCTCTCCAAGAGCGACTACATGGTAGTCGATAGACTCAAATTCATAGATTTCGGCATCTGAGGCGTCGCCGTCCCAATCAGCCTCAACGTAAAATCCCAATTCTTTGAATTGTTCGTTGATTGCCTCACGAAGTTCATCGTCATTGTGTTTTAGTGCTCTCAGAACATTTTCTACTCGCTGATCTCCCCTGTTGAGCGCTTCGGCAAATGTTGCAAGTGAGGGAAAATACATGAGTTGAGTATGTTGATTACATACAGATTGAAAGTCCTTGTCCTTCGAAATTATTGCAATTGGGCCAGCATTGGACATTTGATGGTGAAGAATCGATGACACAGCGAACGCATCCGGAAATTCAGACTTCTTACGATCAGAAAAAGGTGGTTGTTTCCAGTCATAAAGGTTCATTATTCTTTGCAGGTCAACGCCATGATAGCCCAATTCAATTAGATTGAACTGAGCCAGAAATGAGTTGTAATCTCGGGTTACTATTCTCTCGATATCATTTTTCAAGATTAATGGATTGGTGTCATATAGTGGCCAGTTTTCTAGTTTTCTTATAAAAGGTGCCCTCCGTGCTGCATCTTCAAGTGACTTTACCGCAGCGGCTGCTTTATCCTTAATGTGCCTTCGGATCTCGCGAATTGTTGGATCAGGCATTAAGAGGGTAAATTTCTCGGTTCCAACTATCTGTCGGAACGCCTCTATGCTTGCCGCCTCAAAGTTGTAGCCCATCTCCTCGAAGATACTCGTGTCGATAAAGATAGTTGTTGGAACGCTCATTTCTTTAGGCGAACAAGTTATTAGATCATTTTGAGATAATCTTCAGTAGTTTCGGGGGTCAAGTCTTTTTGTGCAAAAAAGTACTTGCTTTGCTAATTACCTAACACCAAATTATGAATAATAGGTCAATCTACATATCATGCAAAGGCTTTCAAAGGAAGTATTTTATCGTTATCAATCAAGGTTGAAAGAGCTGGGCGTTTCGGACAAGGTTTTGCCGCATTGGGTCAAGTGGGTGCGGTATTTTTTGGACTATGAGGCAAAGTATGGAGAGGCTGCTCCAGGGATATCGTTAATCGATGGTTTTCTAGCGAAGCTCGCCAGTAAGGGACAGTCCTTGGGGTTTCGCAAACAGGCGCGCCAGGCAGTCGAGGTTTTTCTCGAGATGGGACCGGGAGAGGATCCTGCAACAGTGGAGGAAGAGCTGGATGTATATGAAGTCAAGGCGAGGTCATCTTTGCCCTTGGAGACCAAACTTCGGGGTGGTTGGCGGGAGTTAGAAGGGGCTTTGACGGGAGAGATTAAGCGGCGGAACTACTCCCCAAAGACAATGCAAGCTTATCAAGCCTGGGTTCACCGTTTTGGGCAGTACACGGAATTTAAGCCAGTCGATGAGATCTGTGACGAGGATGCGAAAAACTTTCTTACGGACTTGGCGGTCAAAGGTGAGGTAGTGGCGTCCACGCAAAACCAAGCGTTCAATGCCCTGCTGTTTTTGTTTCGTCATATTCTCAAGCGAGAATATGATTTGAAGGATCGGGTAGTGAGGGCGAAGCGTACGAAGTATATCCCGACTGTATTGACAAGGGCTGAACTGGAAGCGGTGATTGAGGAACTGAAGTTCCCTTTCGATCTAATCGTGTCGATGCTCTACGGTTGCGGGCTGCGCCTTTCCGAGTGTTTGGAATTGCGAATCAACAGCTTGGATTTTTCGGAAAATCTGGTGATTATCCATGATGACAAGGGGAAAAAGGACCGATCCGTACCTTTGCCGAAAAAGCTCCGGCCAGAATTGAAGAGCCAAACGAAGCGGGTGGCCAAGCTATGGGAGCATGACTTGAAAAATCCTGATTTTGGGGGAGTTTTTATGCCGGATGGCTTGGGTGCCAGGCGTGCCCAAAGGGAGGCCAGGGAGTATCATTGGCAATGGTTGTTTCCGGCGAAGGAACTTACCTTGGTTCCGGAAGAAGGACTGTATCGCCGGTACCATAATTACAAACAGAATCTAGGGAGCGCCATTACCGCAGCGGTTCGGAAGGCCAAAATTCCGAAGCGGGTAACGGCTCATACCTTTCGGCACACTTTTGCGAGTCATCTTTTGTCGGAAAATGTGGATTTGCGTACGATCCAGGAATTATTGGGCCATGCGGATATCAGGACAACGATGATCTACACCCATACGGTGAAAAGCCGAACCAAGAAAGAGATGGTCAGCCCACTGGATTTGTGAGCTCGGGGGGGTGGGGACAAAGAATTTTGCGGGTATTGGCCCTTACAGCCTTTCGTAGGAAACTCCACGCATGCGATAGAGGCCTTCCATGAGGATGTCGCGCGGATTTCGGCGAACTTCCATTTCGCCGTAGAGGCGGACGGGGAGTTCGGTGAGAACCGGCACGCCGGTGCCTTTCTCCAGCTGCACATAAATGAATTCGTTGGCTTCCGGTTCTTCGCCGAAGCAGCAGAGGGAGTGGTCCTTCATCAGAAACATTTCCCGGACCTCGCGGGTTTCGCGGTCGATCCGAATGGGGAGCATGAAGCCTTCGATGGCCAACCTTTCTCCGTCCAGAGCCAGAATATGATCCGGGATGGAGGGGGATTGCATATCGCCAGCGGTGGTGCCGGGGAGACGGGCCTGTCCGGTGAGGGTGAAACCGGCGAGAACATCGAAGCCAACGGACTGGAAGCCGTTGCGGTCGATGTTTGCGGGCGTTGCGGAGGAAGTTCCGGAGGGCTCGGTGGAGGTGGAGGCCCTTTCGTCAAGATCGACAATGGGGCGTCCTTGAGGCACCGTGGCCTCGGTCCCAGTCTCGCTCGGTGAGGGTTCCCGTGAGGGGAGAAAGGGAAGGATCAGCAGACCGGCCAAAGCTCCCCCGGCAAAGGCTAACATAGGCCCTTTCCAGGTTCCTTTGGAGGAGTTCTCTGCCTGGGGTTTAGTGCTCATGGATTTCGTGTCCTTCGGGGTAGGCGAAGGTCACGCCGGTAAAAGTTTTCTCGCCGATGGTTAGGGACACAAATTCGCCTTTAAAGGTTCCGTCCTCGGGGAGCCAATCGATTTCCGCGGCGAACATGGAGGTGTTGCCTTCGGTTTCGCCGGTGGCTCTTTGGGCTTGGGGGAGGAAAACCACTTCGCGGGGTTCTTCGGCCCCTTCCTTTTGTGCGAGGAGGCGAATTTCGAGTTGGGAAATGCGGACAAAATGCTCGAGGCAGCCGTCGAGGACATATAGCAGCATGGAATTTTCTGCGGGGGCATGGACCAGTTCCAGGTGAAATTCATCTTCGCCGAGAACTACGGGCACGCCGCCGTGGGGTGGCTCGTGGTGGTGACCGTGATCGTGGTCATGGTCGTGCTGAGGCCCCTGGGTGTCCGGACCATAGTGTTCCGTTACCTCGGAATGGTCATGGTCGCCGCAGGCGGTAAGAAGCAGGAGGGAGCCTCCGAAAAGAAGGGAAAGAAGAAGGGTGGGGATAGTTTTCATAAGTGTATTATGGAGGGTGGGGAGGAAAACGACAAGTCTTGTTGGAGAAGAGGGAATTTAAAGACCTTTGTCTTGCAGGAGGCGACTGGTCGGCAGGGCATAGGCCCGGAGGCCGGGCAAAAGACCGGACACAGTTCCGAGGAGGAGGACTCCGAGCGGGACCCAAAGAAGGGCGGGGTGGTGAAAATTGATTTCGAGGACAACCCCGGCCTGGTCCTGTAAAACGCGTCCGGCGATTTGAAAGAGAAGAAGGAAAATGAGAAAACCACCGGCGACCCCGCCGAGGGCGAGGAAGAACCCTTCCCCGGCAAACATGCCGGTGATGGTGGCCCGGCGGGCCCCGAGGGCCCGGAACACGGCAATCTCGCGGCGGCGGCTTTCCATGGCGTGGTAGAGGGAGACGAGAATGGTGGTCATGGCCACTGCGGTGAGGGTCCAGGCGAGGATTTGGAAGAGGGTGAAGACCCAATCGAAGCGTTCGAGGAAGCGGTTGACGATGAGGGGGACGGGCCAGGCAAAGGTCAGGCGGTCGCCCTGGCGATTGTAGAGGATATTGAGGCGCTGGCCGGCGGCGGAGCCTTCGACGAAGGTGACGAGGACGGCGCTCAACCGGTCGGCGAGGGCCGGATCGTGACCGCTCATGTGCTGGATGCCCCGCAAGGGGATCCACAGGACGCGGTCGAAGGGGGAGTTGGTGGGCTCCAGAATGCCGACCACGACATACTCCTCCTCGTGTCGATGCCCCTCGTCAAACCCCAGGCCGTGGTAGGGGTGGAAAATATCGCCGAGCTGGAGACCGAGTTGGTCGGCGACATAGCTCCCGATGACCGCTTCCTGAAGATCCGGGGCAAAGAGGCGTCCGCCTGATTGCAGCCGGAAAGGCTCGCCCGGCTGGAATTCCACTTCTGAAAAAAGTTTCGGGTCGGTGCCGACAATGCGGTAGCCGCGGTAGTTGTCGCCTCCGGCAAGGGGAATGGCGTGTTTGACGGCGGGGTTGGCGGCGATGTCCTGGTAATCCTCCATGGGTATGGTGCCGGGCCAATCCTCCAGGTGAAAAAGAGCGTTGAGGACCAATTGGAGGGAGGAGCTGCGGGCGCCCAAAACGCCATCGAAGGGGCCGGTGCTGTTTTGGAAGGCCCGTTCGGATTCCGCTTGGAGCACCCAGACGCAGAGGAGTAAACCGACCGCCAGGGAGAGACTGAGGATCGTCAGGGCGGTGGCCAGACCGCCTTGGCGCAGGTTGCGTCGGATGAGGGAGAGCAAAGTCACGAGGTGGTGGGGGAAGCGGAGGATAGGTGGAAGTTTTCGGGAAAAAGCTGACAAAGTCCGGGGTCGTGGGAGGCCATGATAACGGCACAGTCTTGGTCTTCGGCTTGTTGCAGGAGCAATTCGGTGGTACTGCGGGCACGTTCCGGATCGAGGTTGCCGGTTGGCTCATCGGCGAGGATTAGGCGCGGCTGGTTGATCAGCGCCCGGGCGATGGCCACCCGTTGTTTTTGTCCGGCGGAAAGGTGCCGGGGGAAATACTTTCGCTGGCTTACCAGGTCCAGGCGTTCAAGAAGGTTGTCCAGGGGGATGGTCCGGTCGGCTTTACCGAAGAGTTGGGCCAAAGTGATATTTTCCTCAACGGTGTAGCGTTCGAGGAGATGGAAATCCTGAAAAATAAAGCCTACCTCGCGCGCCCGCCAGCGGTCGCGGCGGGCTTCGCTGAGTTGATAGAGGGGCTGGCCGGCGAAGAATACCTCTCCTTCGGAAGGGGGCAGGAGGCCGGCAAGGATATAGAGCAAGGTCGTTTTGCCCGTGCCGCTGGCACCGGTGAGAGCGATCTGCTGCTTTTCCTCCAAAGACCATTCCGGCAGGTCGAGAATGGTGTGAGGTTTTCCCCGGGGAACGGGATAGTGATGTTTTAAGTTGGTGACCCGAAGAAGCATGAGGCTTGTAAAAAGCCTGATGCTACTCGATGGGAGCCGAAATGTCGAGCACCAGGCGAAAGCCGAGAATGTCGACGCGGCGGCGCGGGTGAAAATTATGCCGGGCGGAGGGGTGGACTAATTCGGGAGAGCCGTTCCACCAGGAGGATCCGCGCACGGCGAGGTCGGGGCGGCTTTCATTGAATCGGCTGGTGGTCCATTCCCAGACGTTCCCGGTCATATCGTAAAGGCCGAATTCGTTGGGGGGGAAGGAATCCACGGGAGAGGTGTAGAGGAAATCATCCCGAAAATTGGGAATGAGCGGAATCTGAGAGTCCCCGGCTTCGGTCCATTCCTGGCCCGCGAGGTTGCCTACCCCAGGCGGGGGCGGCCAGGCCAGTCCCCAGGGGAAGGGGGAGGTTCGGCGTTCGGCCAATTGTTCCGGCCAGGCGTTGCGTGATTCCCGCAGACCTGCGGCCAAACTCCACTCACGGTCCGTGGGGAGGCGGTAAAATTGTTCGGGGTGGAGTCGTCCTTCCGCCTGTTCCCGTCGGGTCAACCACTCGGCAAAGGCCTGGGCGTCGGCCAGATGGACCCCGACGACGGGATGGTCGTCCTCCTGCGGAAACCCGGGGTTGTCCCAATGCAAATCGGCTTGTCGGACCCACCCCTGGTTCTGTCGGTAGCCGATCATGGTGCTGGCGGTGGGGTTATGGCCGGTTTGCTCGGCAAAAAGGGCGAAATCACCTCGACGGACTGGAAATTCGCCGAACAGGAAGTTTTGTTGGTCAACGGGGAGAAACCGCATACCCAGGCTGGAAAGGTGGGGACGGTCGGGACCAGGGTAGCGGTTTCCGGCCAAATGGTTGATGGTTCCCAAAAGAAGAAAATGCAGGCCGATAAAAAGAGCCGCCAGAAACAGACCGCGGCGGTTTCGTTGCCAGCGCTGTTGGCGTAACTGCCTTTGCCGTTCCTTGCGGCTTCCCCGTAGCCGACCTCCTTGCTTGGCCGATGGAGTCGGAGATGTAGAGCGGGAGCTTTTTTCGGATTCGGCCATAACTAAGTTTACTGTACAGAAGAATGAAAAAATCAATCTTAAAAAGGCTTTCTGGGAAAAGAAAACGTCGGGGCGTGAATGTTAGGTTTCCCGGAATCGGGAAAATTTGGCGTTGAATTGGTCGGTCGGAAAACTTCTACTGAAGTTTTGTTATAAATCATGCATCTCAAGGAACTCCGCATAAACGGCTTTAAGAGCTTTGCCGATGCCACCCGCTTGCATTTTGACCCGGGGGTGACCGCTATTGTCGGGCCCAACGGGTGCGGGAAGAGTAACATTGCGGATGCCATTCGGTGGGTATTGGGGGAACAGAGTGCCAAGGCCTTGCGGGGCGGGAAGATGCAGGATGTGATTTTTGAGGGCACCGATGATCGCAAACCCTTGCCGCTTTGCGAGGTGGCCCTGACCTTTACCGATTGTGAAAAGGAATTGGGGGAGGGGTTTAATGAAATCGAAATCTGCCGACGAGTCTCGCGGGACGATGGGGGAGAGTATTTGCTCAATGGAAAAAGCTGCCGTTTGAAGGACATTCAGCGGATCTTCATGGACACCGGGATCGGGCGCACCTCCTATTCCATCATGGCGCAGGGGCAGATTGACCAGATCTTATCGACCAACCCCACCGAACGCCGGGCGATTTTCGAGGAAGCGGCGGGGATCACCCGTTACAAGGCCCAGCGGCGCGAAACCCTGAACAAGCTGAAGCTGGTGGAAGGCAATCTGACCCGTTTGACCGATGTGATTGGGGAGGTGCAGCGGCAGATCGGCAGTTTGCGGCGGCAGGCGTCCAAGGCGGTGCGTTACAAGCGTCTGCGCTATCGCTTGGAGAAACTGGACCTGGCCTGGAGTGCCTTTCAGTTCGCCGGATTGTGCCGGGAGGTGAATGAGCTGAGCACCAACGCCAAGCGCTTGCAGGAAACCGGGGCCGGGCATCGTTCCCGGTTGGCGGCGGCGGAGACTCAGGTAGAGGCTCTGCGGGAAAAGCGAAAAACGCTTTCGGAGCATTTGCAGGTGGCGCAACAGGCGGTTTTTGACTTGCGCTCGGAAAAAGAACAGGCCGAGAACCGGGCGGGCCTGGCGGAGGCACGGATAGGGGATTTGTCCTTCCGGTTGGAGGAAACCACGAATGAAATTTCCTCCTTGGAGAAACAACTGGCCGAATTGGAGGAGACCTTGCGGGGAAGTTCGCAGCAAAAGGAAAAGCAGGATGCCGTGTTTCGGGAATCCGATGAGGTCTTTCGGCAAAAAAATGCCGCCCTTTTGGAGGCGCGCCAGAAACTTGATGATTATGAGCAACAAATCCAGGTAAACCGCCGGGCGGTCTTGGTGGCGGAAAATGAATGGACCCGGGAGCGCAACCGGATTTCTTCGCTGGAAGTCGATTTCAAGGCGGATGAAAAGCGTTTGGAAGCCCTGGCCGGAGACGAAAAGGGGCTGGCCGAGGAAGTGAGTTCGGCGGAGGCCGAGAAGCAACGAACGGAGGCCGAGGTGGCCGGGGCCAAAGCGGAGGAAACCCGTCTGACGGAGAAGTTTCGGGAGCTGCGGGAACAGGTGGAAGGGCAGCGGGGGGAGGTTCGGGAGGCCGAGAAAACCCTGCAGGAGCAAGAACGGGAAAATGCCCGCCTGGTCAGTCGCCTGAAGACTTTGGAGCAATTGCGGGAAAGATTGGAGGGCTTCAGTGAGGGGGCGAAGGCTCTTTTGCAGGGCAAATGCGGGGAGGCCTTTTCGCCGCAGGATATGGTTCCCTTGACGCGGGGGCTGAAACTTAAAGCCGGTTACGGCCCTTTTCTGGAGCAATTGCTCGGAGCGGCCTTGGAGATGGTGGCGGTGGATTCCCCGGAGACCGCACAAGCGGCGGTGAAAGCCTTGCACGAAGGGCAGTGGGGCCGGGCTTGTTTGCAATTTCCGGTGCCTGGACGGGCTCCCCAAGAGGAGGTTTTGCGCACCGGCGTGGCGCAGGCGCCGGACTTTCTGGAGCCGGCGATTGATTTTTTTACCGCCAAGGCGAAAAAAAGTTCGGTCGAAACCCTGCAGCCCCTTTTGGCGGGCTGTTATTTGGCGGATTCGCTGGAGAGTTTTCTTCCGTGGTGGGAAAAGAATCCGGATTTTCCCTTTCGCTTGGTGGTGACGCGGGAAGGGGATTTGGTGGAGGCCAGAGGTCTGCTTTTCGGGGGATCCCGGAAGAGCAAAAATAACACGATTTTACAGCGGGAGGCGGAGATTCAGGAGTCGGAACAACATTTGGCCGAGGGACAGGAAAAAACCAAAACCCTGCAAGAGGCGGGAGACGGGGCGCGGAAAATTTTGGCCGAGGCGGAAAAGACTTTGGAGCATACCCGTCAGGAATTGTCGACGGCCTCGCAGAAACGCGGGTCCTTGGAGGCTGCGGCAAAGGCTGCCGCGCGCGCCTTGGAAGAGGTGGAGCGGCGACGGAATAAGTTTTCCGGCGAAAAGGACAAGCTGGTCGCCCGCATCGAGGAGGCCCGGGGGAAATATGAGGAAGCCTGCGCGCGGGTGGAAAAAGCCAAACGCAACTACGAGGAACGTAAAAAGGAGGCCCACCAACACGAGGAGGGGATGGGCAATTTACGGGAAGAGGTGGAGAAGCACCGGCAGGCGGTGGAGGAAGAACGTTTCGCGCTGGCGGAGAAACGCCAGCGCCTGGAAATGTTGGACCGGGGTTTGGCCGAAGCCGGTCAGCGCCGTGAGAGAGCCCGTTTGAATCTGGCGCAAAAACAGCAGGATCAGGGGTCCTTTGACAAACAGAAGAAGGATTTGCAAGAGCAAGTGAGGCGACAGCGGGAGAAGGCCGGAAAATTTTCCTCGGAAATGGCCGAAGCGCAGAAACGGGTGGAGGAGCTACGCGAGAAGTCGCGGGTTTTGGAGGATGAGTTGAGTACCTTGGACCGTGATACGCAAAAGTTGCGTAAGGAAAACGAGCAGTCGAGCAACGAATTGCACCGGATTGAGGTTCGCTTGGCGCAGTTGGCCTCGAAAAAAGAGCATTTTGTGGAGGAGTGCCAACGCGAATATGAGGTGGAGTTGGAGACCGTCGATTGGGTTCTCTCCTTGTGGGAAGTGGAGGCGGAGCCTCCCGGAAAACACCCCCTGGACCTTGAGGAAGAGGAGGATGGCCCGCCCGCGGCGGCCCGATCACCGGAAGCTTTGACGGACGAGGAGCGGGCGAAAATCGAAGCCCAAACCGAGTGGTCGACGGTTTCCGAGGAGGTGCAAAAGCTGCGGGGACGTCTGCAATCGATGGGCCCGGTGAATTTGGTGGCCATCGAGGAATATGCGGAACTGAAGGAGCGGCACGAATTTCTCCAGGCCCAATGCAACGATCTGACCGAGTCGCGGGATCAGCTGGTGCGCGCCATCGATGAAATCAACGAGCGTTCCCAGACCCAGTTTCAGACGATTTTTGCGCAGATTAAGAAGAACTTTGCCTATACCTTTGAAAAGCTTTTTGGCGGAGGCAAGGCGGATCTGGAATTGCTCGAGTGCGAGGATCCCTTGGAGTCCGGAGTAGAAATCATTGCCCAACCGCCGGGCACCCGTTTGAAGACCCTGGTTCTTCTCTCCGGGGGCCAGAAGACGATGACTGCGGTGAGTTTGCTGTTTGCCATCTACATGGTGAAGCCCAGCCCCTTTTGTGTTTTGGATGAGTTGGATGCACCTTTGGACGAAGCCAATATTGGGCGGTTTACCTCCATGTTGCGGGAGTTCACCAGTAAATCGCAGTTCCTGATCATCACCCACAACAAGCGGACCATCTCCGAGGCGGGGGCGATTTTCGGGGTCACGATGGAGGAGAAAGGGGTTTCCAAGGTCGTGTCCATGCGCTTCAGCCGGGAGAAAGAGGAACCGGAGGCCGTGGCCGGGTGAGGCGACGAAAAAGGTCGATTATTTTCTTGCTTCGGGAGGATCGGCGACGCCATGATATGTGGTCCCATGAGACGATCCCTTTTGTTTGCCGCCCCCCTTTTTCTCGCAGCCTCAGTTTCGGTGCAGGGCTTGGGGTTAGATGATTTCCAAGTCGTGACCCAGCAAACGTATGTCACTGATTATATTTTCCGGGGGGTCAAGGAAACGGGAAGTGCGATTCAGACCGAGGCCGAAATTTCGTTGAATGATCGCCACTTATGGGGACAGGGCGACGGCACGGTTTATTTAGGAGGTTGGGCCAATTTTCCGGTAAAGCAAGATGACGGGGACAACCAAATTCAAGGGTATGTCGGCTACGATTGGAGCCCCCCACAGACCGATAAGGTATCCTTTGATGTGGGGTTGACCGTTTATTGGCACCCCGACGGGGCGGATACGGCTGATGACCGGACTCACGAAGGTTTTCTCGGGGTGATTTTTCGGGAATTTGGAATTTATGGGGTCTCCGCCGGAAGCTATTTGATCCACGATACCGACTTAAAAACCACCACCGCCTTGCCCTTCGTCAATTTCCGTACCGATTTAGCGAACTGGGGGCAACCGCAGATAACTTTCGAATTTGATGCCTACACGGGGTTTACCAGCGGACGCAAAGGTTCGGAGAGTTACAACTACTATGGGGTTAAAACCGCAGTCGGTTACGATATCAACGAAGTAGCCGGGGTAGGGGTAGGTATGGGATACGAGGACAATAAAGGGACCTCCCGCCGGGGTAATAACCTTTTTGGAGAAGCTTCGATTTCCCTCGGTTTCTAAGAACGAGCTTGTGGGAGGCTAGGGTGTTTCCGAGGCCTTAGGAGTGTTGCGCCCAGGGGCGCAAGGCCCCCGCTCGCGGTTGCCCCAAGCGGGGACCTCGTGTCCCTGCGCGGAGTGCTCCCGACCCCGCGAGTCTCTTAATCGTATATTCCAGCTCCGCTGGGGGCACCACTTGTGTGAGGCTAGGGTCCATTTCTGCATCGGGCGGGGGTCTCGTGCCCCTTCGCGGAACATTCCTGGCCAAGGATGAATACGCAGGCCCACCATCCTCGCCCGGCGCCAGTCTCTCCCCGCATATTCCCGCTCCGCTGGGGGCAGCGCTTATTTCCGACTGAACAGTCCGAGGAGTCCGAACACCTCTTCTCGGCGGAATAGTTTTTACATAGAATTTAAGCAGGTAAGCGTAAATTGACCTTCTTGCGTCGATTTTCCACGACGGGGAGTTTTTTGCTTGGTTAGAAGCTTTCTTTTTTAAAGGATACCAATCCTATGACGGCTAAACGAAAACCTGTAGTGCTTATTATTAGAGATGGTTGGGGTGCCAACCACCAGTCCGACCAGGATCGGTACAATGCCATCAAATTGGCCAAAAAACCGGTTGATGATTCTTTGCGCAAGGAATACCCGATAACTGAATTGGCGGCCGCGGGTCTGGATGTCGGGCTTCCGGAGGGCGTTATGGGCAACAGCGAGGTCGGGCATCAGAACATCGGGGCGGGGCGAGTAGTCGACCAGGAGATGGTGCGCATTGGCAAGGCCTTTGACGAGGGAACCATTCGGACCAACGAACCTTTGCAAAAAGGCTTCCAACGGGTGAAGGAAAACGGCGGCAAATTGCATTTGATGGGGATTGTCTCCGATGCCGGGGTGCATGGGTTGCTGGAACATCTTTATGGCCTTATCAAAGAGGCCAAGGAAGCGGGGGTGACCGAGGTCTATCTCCATTGTTTCACCGATGGGCGGGATACCAGTCCCCGTTCCGGGGAACGCTATTTAGGTGAGGTTGAAGCCAAGCTGAAGGAAATTGGAATCGGTCAAATTGCCTCGGTCTGCGGACGGTTTTGGGCCATGGACCGGGACAATCGCTGGGATCGGGTAGAGAAGGCGTATCGTTGCCTGGTCGGTGAGAAGGCCGAAAGAACCGCTCCCGATGCCGTTTCCGCAGTGAAGGAATACTACCAAAATCCGATCGATTCGGATCGTCATGGAGACGAGTTTGTCATGCCCACCTGGATTGTCGGATCCGACGGAGAACCGGTGGCAACCATTGGCGACGGTGATAGCGTGATTTTTTACAACTACCGGGGCGACCGTCCCCGGGAATTAACCAAGGCCTTTGTCGCCGATGATTTCTCCGGTTTCTCCCGGGAGCGAAAGCTGGATCTGTATTTTGCCACCATGACCCAGTATGAACAGGGTCTACCGGTGGAGATTCTTTTCCGTAAACCCCCGAAGATGAAGAATATCCTCGGCCAAGTTGTCAGTGAGCGGGGAATACCGCAGTTCCGTTGCGCCGAAACCGAAAAGTATCCGCACGTGACCTTTTTCTTCAATGATTATCGGGAAGAGCCTTTCGATGGGGAAGATCGAAAAATGGCCCCCAGTCCCAAAGTGTCAACCTATGATCAGCAACCGGAGATGTCTGCCGCCCAGGTCAGGGACTACACCAAAGAGGCGATTCTCTCGGGAAAATATGGGCTGATTGTCGTTAATTTTGCCAATCCTGACATGGTGGGCCACACCGGCTCGCTTGAGGCCACGGTCAAAGCCGTGGAGTTTGTTGACCAATGCGTGGGAGAGCTTCTGGAGGCCTTGTCCAGCGTCGAAGGTTCGGCCCTGGTCACTGCCGACCACGGAAATGCTGACCAGATGTTTGATCCCGCCTCCGACGGCCCCCATACTTCGCATACCCTGAACAAGGTCGAATGTGTTTTCGTCACCCCGCGCAAGAATGAGATCAAGGCCGCATCCGAGGGCCGTTTGGCCGATATCGCGCCAACCATTCTCTCGCTTATGGAAGAAGAAATCCCCGCCGAGATGACCGGCAGGGTTTTAATCAGTTAACTGGCGATCCCTCTTATGGAATGAACAAACCGGAGTTATTTAATGAACCCGTTGGCGGAGCAGAAGTTCAAATTTGGGAACTTTTGCCATAGTTTGCCCGACTAGACATGTCACGACAATCGATACAAATAAACACCAAGTTTTTTAAGCTGCCATGGAGTTCAAGATAAAGATAGAGGACGAAGAGCTTGGGCCTTACTCGCTCAAGGAGCTGAAAGATAGGCTGGCGGCGGGGAGTCTGACCTTTGAGACCCCCGTTCGTCCGGTCAAGGGCGGGGGCGATTTTGTTCCCATCAGTGATTGGGTTTCGCCGGATGAAATCAAGGAGGAAAAAAGCCCGGCACCGCCAGGGTCCGGTTCCGGCAAGACCAATTCGTTGAAAGCCCCGGGAGTGAAGTTGCCCGCAAAAAAAGTAGCCCGCAAGGCGGTTCCTCATAAAGCGCCAGCGAGAAAAGTGACGAAGAAAAAGCAAAGCTTGAAAAGCCAAGTCATCGCGGCGGCCGGTTCGGTTACTTTTGCGGTGGTTTTGATTCTCTTGTTCCTCTTCTTTTGGGAGCGTACCGGGGTGGAACTCAGTCTTCCCGGGGAAGAGGTTACCCTTCTCAAAAATGGGGAGGAGGTGAGTTTTGAAAACCAAACCTATCGACAGGGTAGAATGGCTCCCGGCGAGTATGAATTCACGGTTCGCCATAGTGATCCGCTGGTGGAGGAGTGGCATACCACCGTAACGGTGAGTTTCGGTCGACTTCATGAAGAAAGTGTCACGTTGGAGCCAATGACTGCGGTTCTTCACCTTCAGACCGAGGATGACGGGGCCTCTTTTGTTCTAAGCGACCCCGACGGACAGGAACACGAATCCGGACCTCTTCCGGCTTCCCTTCGCTCTTTGCCGATGGGCCATTACACTATTTCTTTCACCAGCGAGACCGGTGAGACGGAGGAAAAACCGATTTACCTGCATCCCGAAGCTCCTGAGGGAGTGGAAGTTTCGGCAGAAAGTGAGTTTGTCCTTACCTGGGCACCGCCAGTTGTCGTGGAGGAGGACTTCGACGATTTATTTGCGGAAGATGAGGAAGTCGAGGAAGTCGAGGAAGTGCAAATCGATCCCGGTCGGGCAGGTCTGGTAGTGGAAACCAAGCCAGAGGGGGTTCGGGTTGGCGTTTTCGGGCCTAACGAATTTTCCTGGCGGGGAACCACTCCGGTAACTTTGAATGATCTTGAACCCGGGGAATACGAAATTGAATTTCGTCCGGAAAATCGGGAAATCGTAAGCAAAGATGTCCAACTGGAAAAAGATAAGCTACACAGGCTGGAAGAAGATTTTACCGGTGGTACCGTACGGGTTGTAACGGAACCACCAGGGGCCTTTGTTAATCGCGGTAACCGGTTTTTGGGGCGAACACCAATTACGTTAGAGAATCTTCCCGTAGGAGAAGTTGCCTTTGAGGTAGGGTTTCCCGGTCAAGAAACCACCACGCTGGAGGGGCGAATTACCGATACGCCGTTGGTCCTGGGAGCCCGCTTCAGTGACGGTTCCTGGGTTGAGGAAGAGGCCTATTACCAAAATTAAGAATGTACCTGATTCGATTGGCTGGAAGCAAAGAGCTCTGCCGCCAGAGTTGAAAAATACGGTAGGGGGATTGGCAAACCCACTCTAATTCCTTTCGTTCTCCAAACTAGGGCGGGGGGCGTTCAGGCGCAACAATCCTTACTGCAGTGAAGCAAAGAAATTATTGGATGGATCCGGGAGATTTTTCCAAGTGCGGATAAAGAGGTTCGAGGCCTCTTGGGATGGCCGTCTTTCAATTCGAGGCCCCAAACCGCAGACGGAAGTCTGGCGATTGAGCCGAGGCGTTGCGAAAAAAGTTGTCGGCAAATGTCCTGCCAGGAAAGGTTTCTGAAATCGAGTAGAAGCCCTCAGGTTTTCTCGGCAAGGTGCTGTAAAACTTCCTGACGTTGGGAGCGGAAGAAGAATTGGTCGCTGTAAAGAAATTCCCTGGCGGCGTTCAAGGTCTCCGGGTCCGGTCGTCTCATTTCAAGCAGTTGTTCCAAGACTAAGACGAGGTTGTCGAAATCCCCGCTCCTTATATGCAGCCTGGCTTCCGCGCTTACAAATTCCTGACTCAAGGGGTGCCGGCGCTGGCCCTCCCGCAAAATTCGCAAGGCAGGCGAAAATTGTTCTTGTTCGGTGAGCAAACGAGCCGCTCGCAAAGCCGGTTCGGGATGGGGTCTTACCGACGTTAAAAGCGAATTAAGTGAGCTGTTGGCGTCGGCATCGTTGCCCTGCCATTGGTGCCAAACCAGGGCGAGAGCTTGAAAATAGGCGTGACGGGCGGGTTGGGTATGGATTTCGGGATGCTCTTCGGCCATGGAAAACCATTTTTCGGCGAGGTCCCGGGATTGGCTTGCGAGAGCTGTTTCCAAGGCAACAAGAATTGCTAAGACTCTATCCCCATGGTCATCTTCAACCTGCTCCAGCAAAATTTCGCCTAGAGTAGGGTCCCGGCTTTCTCGCACCACGCTTGCCAAATTGCGCAAGGTCTCGGTTGATTGATCGGATTCTATTAAATTGGTCAATTCTCGTCTCAAGCGTTCGTGGTTTTCCAATTTAAGGTCAATCCTCATCAATGTTAAAGTCGATTGAACGGATTCCGGATGCCGTAAATTGTAAAGAATAGCCCATTGCCTGGCTTCGTCCAAGCGACCTTGTTCGGTAAGGAAATTTATCTTTAATTGCAGGAGATTTTCATTGCGGGGGGTTTGTTCCAGCCACTGCCGCAATTGCGACAGGACTGCTTCGTGTTGGCCCTGTTCCCAGTCCAAGCGAAGGGCGAAGATCAATCCATCCGCTGAATCTGTCAGCTCGTACTCTTGCAAGATCTCCCTTGCCCTTTCGATATCTCCGATTTGCCAAGCGGCTCGGCTCGCGAACAGGGCGATCCTTTGTTTGGTTTCCTCGGGGAAGTCCCTTCGGGAGGATTCCTCAAGGAGCGCAAAAATTGTCTCTTCTTCGCCTGCCCGCAAAAAGACTGGCAAGGAAAATTCCAGATAGTTTGGCTCTTCATAGGCGTCCTCGAAGTCCAGCCCTCTTTTAAGGATGGTGGAGGCTTCAATCATCGCATTTCTTGACAATTCCACTTCCGCCAGGAGGCGGCGCCCTTCCATATTGGCAGGACTATGGGCCAGGCCGCGGCGCAGGTAGAGTTGAAAATTCCGCCAATCCTGGGTCTCCAGGGCCTCGAAGGCCTTTTGTACATGGGCATCCCCCAGAGATTCCCGATACAGGTCCCACCTCCAGGGCAAGACGACGTTTAGGTAATTGCCCTCCTTAAATTCCATTTGGTGTCGGACGAAGAAAAATCCCGCCAAGGTAAGCAAAACCCAACCCGCAAGACCACCCAAAGCCAACGCTGCCAGAATTCGTCCCCAGACCAAGCGGACTACGGATTGACCCTTCTTATTGCGTTTGGTCGTGGCAAAGCCAAACCAATATTCTCCTTTGCTAAAAAATCTTTGCATTTTACGGTTGCATGGTGCTTGTTGATTGTTCTATAAGTATTTCAGCTAACTATCAAGCCAATACGCTGAATCGTCAATTTCCTGTACTTATGAAACTAAAACTCTCGTCCATATTCTTGTCCTTGGGACTGTTCGCGACTTCTTCCCTTTCGGCTGAAGCTGATTTGGAGCGAATGAACGCTCAGATCGAGAATAACTCCCAATTGGCCCGCCAAATCACCCAGTTTAATGTTTCCAACCATCTCGATTTGGTGGCCGATATCGTGAGCTTTCTCAGTGAAAACAATCCAGAATTGACCTGCAATATCTGTATTGGTGCCATCGAAGCCTTTGATGAGCCTGACGAGGAAACGATCCGGGCTATTATGGAAGCCGGTTTTGCGGCCCATCCTCAACTTGCCCAACAAGTTGGCGAATGTGTTGCCGGCGTTCATGAGGAGTGGGAACCTCTCATCAGTTCCATGTTGGCTGAAATGGGGGACTTGCCGGTGGATGAAGAGACCAGGGTTTTGCCTCCGCAAGAGCCTTTGGACCGTGATCTTCCCCCCGACACCGTAACCCCCATTGACGCTACTGTTCCCAGCCCGAATTAATAGCATCACCTTTCCCGTCCAACTTTACACGCTATACATTTTATTATGAACGACATTTCCAAGCACCTCAAAAAGCTTGCTCTTGGCGGGCTCCTCCTGGCAGTTCCCTCTTCCGCTTTGGCCAGTCCCCTTATCTCGGTCGGGGACAATGGAGCAATTTTCTTCAACTCCAGTGCGACCATTCAATGGGACGACAATATCTTCCTTGATGCGCAGGACGAAGAAGAGGATTTCGTCTTTATTCTAAGTCCCGGGCTGGAATTCAGCGCAATTGACACCCGCGATGTTTCCCTGCGGGTTCTTTATCGTGAGGATTTTTATCTGTATGCCGACAATTCTCAATTGGATTACAATGCCAGTCGGGTAAATGGTGATTTGCGTTACAATTCTGAGGTTCTCGAACTAGAGGCTGGAGCCTCCCTCTTGCAGTCCCGGCAAAACACCCAGGATGCCAATATTCCGGGTGGTCAAGTGCGGAGAACGGTCATTGCCGGAAATATCAATGGGGAGTATGCTTTTTCTGATATCTTTAGTGTCGGCGCAGGTTTCTCCGTTAGGGATACTGATTACAAAAACCAAAGTCTCCGTGATAGAACCGTATATACGGTTCCGGTGGATGTTTTTTATGCGGTAACTCCTTTGACCTCCCTCAGTTTGGGATACCGATATCGTCACAGTGACATTCAAGGTGGCGGAACAGGTGACACGGACGATCACTTTTTTAATATTGGGGTTCGTGGGGAATTTACTCCGGCCCTATCTGGTCGTATCTTTGCCGGGTATCAATATCGCGATTTCGACAATATTAGCTCGATTGATGGGTTTTCCTTTGGTACTGATCTTGATTACGTCTTCACGCCGCTGGTTTCAGGGACATTGCGTCTTGAAAGAGATTATCGGATCAACTCCGGTGGGGGAACAGTAGAGGCTACCGGAGGAAATCTCCGCTTGAACTACATGGTGGATCCAAAAGTTACCCTAAATGGCGGAATTTCTTACTACTACCACGATTACCGTCGCGGTTCCGACAGTGGGCGCCGGGATGATTATCTTGTGCTGAATTTAGGCGGGGTTTATAACCTAAACGAATATAGCTCTATTTCTGCAAACTACCGCCTACGTGACAACGACTCGAACCGTGCCGCTTCTGAATTCACCAACAACACCATCTCGGTTTCGGCCTCCGTGCGGTACTAGAAAAGAAAAACAGAGTTTTTTAAAAGAGTCCCGATCTTTTGGGACTCTTTTGTGTCACAGTATTAGTCATGATTTTTCGACTAACCATCCTCCTCTCTCAAATTCTTCTTCTCTCCGTTAGCGCGATGGCCCAACCCGAAGATCCTCCGGAGCAGGAAGGTGTTTTGGCCGACGGACGTCTGGCGGAGCCGGACAGCTACCTTTTAAATCCCGGAGACCTAATTCAGATAATTGTTTTTCAAGAGCCGGATTTGACCCGTGAAGTTCGCATTTCGCAAAACGGGGGCGTTCAATTGCCTCTCATTGGGAATGTTCAGCTCGCCGATAACACTGTGCAGGAGGCCACGGATAAAGTTTTCGACTTGTATGATGGAGATTTTTTAATAAACCCACAGATCAACATTACCGTTTTAGAGTATTCGCAAAGGCGGGTTAACGTTATGGGCGAGGTCAACAGTCCCGGAACAATAACGTTCCCTCCGGAGGAATCCATGACGATTATCGATGCCATCTCCCGTGCCGGTGGACCAAATAGCTTAGGGAACCTGCGTCGGGTGAGCCTGATGCGAAAAACCGAGGGCGGAGAAGTCGAAAATTACACCATTAATGTCGATGAGATTATGAGCGGAAATTCCGATGTTCTTTGGGTTCTCCAAAAAGATGACACCATTGTCGTTCCCCGTCGTCGAATATAATTGAGCAAAATGAATACTAAGGAACCGCAAAATCAACCTTATCAAGGGAATAATGCCTACGGCTATGGGCCCTATGGTTACGGTCAAAGTCCGGAAGACCAACAGTCATTCAGCTTGGCGGATTTGCTTTTTGTTGTTCGGGAGCGGTTTCTCCTGATTTTTGTGATCTTTGCCCTCACTTTTGCGGCCGTTGTCGTTTTCACCTTCACCCGCCCCGAACTTTACCGTGCTTCTGCCTCCGTGGAGATTCTACGCACCCCCACCCGCGCAGTGCAGGTGGATGAAGTGGTGGAGCAAAGAGTGGCCGGGGCCGAGGATTTTAATACCCAGGTTTCTATTTTCGAAAGTGGAACAATTGCCCGCCGGGTGGCGGACCGACTGTCGGATAACCAGCGAAACACCCTTATGGGACCGCATCGTGGGGATGGCGATATAAGCTCTCCGTCCACCGTCCTTATGCGCAACCGAACCATTCAGCCTTTGCGCCAAAGGCTGATTATTGTGGTGCAATTCCAACATCAGGATCCCCAACTGGCGGCGGATATCTCAAATTTATTTGTGGAGGAATTCATTGCCCACAAAAGGGAAATCCGTTTCCGGGAAACCTTCAGTGCCGTCGAAGAACTGGAAGAGGAAGCCCGCCGACAGCGCGCGCGGGTTGAACAGCTGGAAAACCGATTGGCGGATTTTCACGAGGAAATCGGCACCATTTCTCTCGATGAACGCTACGATATCGTGAGCGATCGTTTGCGCAGTTTGAATCAGTCGGCGACCGACCTGGAGCAAGAGCTACAGGTCCGGCAAAATCGGTTGGATCAGATAAATGAGGCCGAGGGGGATTTTCGGAAATTGATGGAATTGCCCTTCGTTGCCAATAACTACAACGTTTCCGAGCTCAATACCAAGAGGGTTTCAGCCAGTATTACGGTAAACCAACTTTCGGAACGTTACGGACCCCGCCATCCGGAAATGATTCAGGCCCGCCGGAACCTCCGGGAGACCGAAGAGGAACTACAACAAGCGGTTCGGGAAACCGTGGAAAATTTGCGTTCCGAATATGAGTCTACGCAAAGGAATTTTTTATCAGTTCAGGGGTCTTTGCAGCGGCAGGAAGAGGAAATTATTCGTCTTTCCCGAATTGGGGTGGAGTATCGGAATATCATGCGGGATAAGCACGATGCGGAAACGCTCTACAACAATCTCCTGAGCCGAATTAGCGAAACCCGCCTGATTACTCAAGTGGAGCCAGTGAATGTGGTGCCGCTTGACGAAGCCTCCGCTCCCCTGGATCCTTTTTCCCCCCGTATCTTCCTGTTTCTTGGCGTGGGCGCTCTGGGCGGGTTGGGCCTGGGGCTCGGGTTGGCCTTCTTTGTCGCGCTGATCGACGATCGGGTGAAAAGCGCGTACGACATCGAATCGGTTCTCGGCTTATCCCTCCTGGGCGTCATCCCGGAGGCCAAAAAAGTCAAAGGGGAAGCAGAAAGAACCCATCTGGCGATTTCCAATAAGGATCCCATGACCGCTGAGGCGCTGCGCTCCTTACACTCTTCCCTGAAGTTCCACAAACTGACCAGTACGGCCCAGGTGATCCTGACCACGAGTATTCTGCCCAATGAGGGTAAGACGTTTGTCAGCTCAAACCTTTCCCTGACCTATGCTTTGAACGGAGAAAAAACTCTGCTTATTGACGGTGATTTGCGAAACCCCTCCATCGCCTCCGATATGGGTATTTCGAATGATGCCGGGCTGACCGATTACTGCATCGGAAATTGCTCGGTGGATGATATCATCAATAGCAATGTCGAGAAGAATTTGGACATTATCACCAGTGGACAACAGCGAAAAAATCCGACGCAAATTTTGCACAGCGAAGAGTTTGTCGAATTGATGCAGGCTTTGCGGAAGCGCTACAAACGGATCATCATTGACAGCCCCCCGCTGGGGCCGGTGCGTGACAGTCTCTCAATCCTTCCGCAAACCGATGGGGTCATCTTTGTCATTCGTTTTGGTGAGGCCAAGCGGAAGGAAGCCAAAAACATTATCCATGAGCTCTTCGATTCAGAGATTCCCGTTTTCGGAGCTGTTCTCAATGGTGTCGATCCATCCGTTTCGGGATACTACCATAACCAGTATTACCGTTCCAGTTACCGCAGTTACTACATTGCTCCCGAGGGTAAGGGAAATACATAATCCACCGCGAAAATCTTTTTTACCACCCTTTCTTGCCAATTTGTTCTTTAGGGGTTCTCGTCAGGTATGAGTTCTTCTTACGAAGTGGTGGTTGTGGGTTCGGGGCACAATGGCTTGATCGCCGCCGCGTATCTGGCTAAAGCTGGCGTTAAAGTACTGGTACTCGAGCGGCGACCTATCGTGGGCGGCGCGGTTTGCACCCAAGAGGATATCCTTCCAGGCTACCGCATCGACGTGGGCAGCTCGGCGCATGTGATGATCCATCAAACACCGGTGGTCAAGGAGCTTGGCTTGGAAGAGTTGGGATTGGAATATATCGAAATGGATCCTTTCGCCTATTACCCCTTGCCGGGGCAAGAGGGGAAGGCCATTTGCTTCCACAAGGATGTCGAGAAAACCTGCCAGAGCATTGCGCAAATTTCCCCACCGGATGCCGACGCCTACCGCGATTTCGTCCGGGCATGGGGAGAACTTAACGAGAAAGTCTTTCAGGTCTTTTTGTCCAGCCCTACCCCCTGGAATGTCATGCGCCGCCTTATGGGCGGGTCCTTGCGCGGGTCCAACCGGATGCAAATGGTCCGTTTGCTGATGGCCCCTTACGGGCAGGTGGTGCGGGAGACCTTTCAACACGAAGCGGTGCGAACGGCGATCATCTGGCTGGCCGCCCAATCGGGACCACCCCCCTCCGAGACCGCCAGTGGGGATTTTGCCGGCTGGCATTCGATGTACCATCAGAGCGGCATGAAACGGGCCAAAGGGGGGAGTGGCGCCCTGACCCAGGCTTTGAAAAAACGGATCCTGGCGGAGGGCGGAGAGGTTCGTGAAAATGCTCCGGTGGACCGCATCGAAACGACCGCCACCGGACGAGTGACCGGCGTTGTCCTGGAGGACGGGGAAACCATCGGGGCCCGTTCGGTTCTGGCGGCCTGTCATATCCAAATCACCGTTGATCGCCTTCTGCGGGAGGCCCCGCTGCCGACAAGTCTACGCGAAAGGATCGGGCACTTGCGGGTGGGCAATGGTTTCGGCATGATTGTTCGCTGTGCGACCGACCGTTTGCCCCCGTATTCCGGGGAAACCTTTGACGAACGCGGGGTCTGCCCCGGGCACCATGGGCTACAATTGCTCTGCCCCTCCCGGGCCGCTCTGGACCGGGCCTATGGAGACTACCTGAAAGGGGCGCCTCCGGAAAAACCCATCCCGCTGGCGATGACCTTTTCCGCCCTGGATACGACGCTGGCGCCGCCGAACAAACATACCCTTTTCATCTGGGGACAGTATCATCCCCACACCCTCTCCAATGGCGAAAACTGGGATGATATACGCGAACGGGAGGCCGATAAGTTGATCGCGGCGGTCGAAGAGTATGCGCCTGGCACCGCCGAGGCGATTACCGACCGCTATATTCAGACACCCGTTGACATAGAACGCCTTCATGCCATGCCCAAAGGCAATGTCATGCATTTGGAGATGAGCCTCGATCAGATGTTTCTCTTCCGGCCCACCCCCGAGCTGGCGACCTACAAAATGCCTTTGACAGGCATGTATCTGACCGGAGCCAGTACCCATCCCGGGGGAGGCGTCTGGGGAGCCTCGGGCTACAATGTCGCCAAAGTCATGCTCAAGGAGCGCCGGAAGTGGAAGTAAGGGTCAACAACGCCCCAGTCCAAGGTGCCTGCGGCACGAAGGGTGGTTGGTTATACTTTATCGGACCGGCCTATCCGACGGCGAAGCCGTCTTTGGAGTGCGCCAGCCCTGCTGGCGAACCGTTCGGTTCGAGTAACGCCGCA
>JAIUMY010000043.1 GCA_022565335.1 Opitutales bacterium | reverse complement strand
TTCTCATTATCAAAGCAAAGGCCCACCGCACTCAGGAAAAAAATTACCGGGAAGCTTTGCAACGCTTACAATCCCTCTTGGAAAAGGCGATCCACAAACCCAAAAAACGACATTCCACAAAGCCCTCCCGACGAGCAAAAGCCCGGCGCATGGATCAAAAGACCCAGCGCGGCCAGCTTAAATCCCTGCGCGGGCGCATCCTCCCCCCCTGAACCGGTTTCCCGAACAAACCCAAACCTACGAACCGCCTAAAGCACCAGTCCACTTTTGCCGGGCCGGGAAAAATCGATTTAGCCAATAATTGCGGCCCTTTACATTATAAACTATCATACTCCTCCAAGAGATCCCGGGATGTCATCAAATGAAAAACCTTCCACTTTTTCATTCGCCAGATGGACTGAAATGGGTACGAATAAAGCTATTCAGTTTCGATTTGCCAAGTTGACTGACCGTTTTCCGTTATGAGTAAAAACGAACTTCCCTTCTCTCCTCCTGTTGCGCTGACTATTGCCGGATCTGATTCCGGAGGCGGTGCCGGGATTCAAATGGACCTGGCGGTTTTCCGGGCGCTCAAACTGCATGGGCTCTCCGCCATAACGTGCCTTACGGCGCAAAACCCCATCGCGGTGAATGCCGTCCACCCCTCTCCCCCCGATTTCGTACATCAGCAACTGAATACGGTAGCCGGGTTCTTTCCCTTGGGAGCGGCCAAAACAGGGATGCTCTTTAATCGGGAAATTATCCGGATGGTCGCGGAGTTCCTTCGCCAGAACCCGGCATTGCCAGCGGTCATCGACCCGGTCATGGTGGCCAGTAGCGGAGCGGTTTTGTTGGAAGAGGAAGCCATTCAAACCCTTCGCGAGGAATTGTTGCCCCTGGCCGCACTGGTCACTCCCAATCTGGACGAGGTGGGCGTTCTACTGGATGAAACGCCGCGGACCAAAGAGCAAATGATCAAGGCTGGCGAAACTCTCCGGCAACAATATTCGGTGCCTTTCCTGCTCAAGGGCGGGCATCTGGAAGGCGAGCATTTGGTGGACTTGCTTTTTCTGATGGACGGAACGATGCGGGAAATGCCGTCGGAGCGCATCGACGGATTGGATACCCACGGGAGCGGTTGCCTGCTGGCGGCAGCCATTGCCGGATTCCTCGCGCATGGAAAACCTTTGCCCGAGGCGGTGGCGGACGGTTTGGCCTTCTTCCGAAAGACGGCCGAACATCCGAAGCATCTCAACGGCACCGCATTTTTGAACCCGGCCTAAGGAAAACGACCGATGGATGTACGGCAGAGCAGCAACCGCGCCCCGCTCCTCTGGCTTTTTCTTCCGATCATCCTCGGCTATCTTTTGGCGGAAATCTCGCCCTGGTCGCTACCTCCTTGGGCGGGCCTCAGTCTGGCGGCGCTTTTTTTGTGGTTCGCGGGGTGGCATCTATGGGGGTCCAAACCCCACTGGGTCCGCAGGGAAAAGGTGTGGGTCCTCAGCGCGGCGATGGGGGTTATTCTCACGGCCATGGTCTGGCATCAGCTTCAGACTTCCCCTCCGACTGCCTATACCCCCGAAACGCCGCCACGACACTTGTCTTTGACGGTGCAAATTGAGCGGGTTTTCCAAAGCACCTCCGAGGAGCGCATAACCGGGATGGGGCGAATTGTCGAGGCACCGTCACCGGTAACCTATCTGGAGGGGGAGAAAATCTACTTTTTCGTTTTTCTGGAGGATGAGCAAAGGGTTGCGGACTTTACCCGGACGACCCGCTTGCGGGGGGCTGGTTTATGGGAACCTCTACCCGACGAAACGGAAGGCTTCACGGCCTATTTGGACCGCCAGGGGGTGCAGTCCCAATGGCGGTGGGTTCGGCAGACCGAAATAGTCCGCCCTGCTTGGCCCTTTTTCCGGGAGGCCCGACTGGCGAGGGATTTTGTCCGCGAAACGCTCTGGGAAGGAAGTTCCCATGATCATCCCTGGGGCCGTATCTTCAATGCCATGCTGCTGGGGGAAAGGTTGGTCCTGGGAGAGGAACAGCGTCTGGCCTTTCTGCAAACAGGGACATTGCACCTGTTCGCGATAAGTGGCCTGCACATCGGTATCATTGCCCTCTCCCTGCATTGCTTTTTGCGGATTCTCCGTCTCCCGCGTATTCCGGAAGTCCTGATTGGATTGAGTATTCTGCTCTTTTACGTGGAGCTCACCGGAAGTCCTCCGTCGGCGGTCCGGGCTTTTTTGATGACGGCCTTCTTCTGGGGCGGACGACTCTTTCGACAAGGAGGAAACCCGACCGCCGCGCTGGCCAATTCGGGAGTGGTCGTTTTGGTGCTCTTTCCCCAGCAACTTTGGAGCGCCGGGTTTCAACTCTCCTATACGGTGGTGGCGGCCATTCTTCTTTTGGGAATCCCTTTCTGGCAGCAAGCCAAACGAATTAGCCTGCAGCATCCCTGGCGACGGAGTTACCCACAGCAAGCCAGTATCTTTGAGCGAATGGTGGACCCGGTTCTCAGTTTGCTCGCCATCAGTCTCAGCGCAACTTTGGCCAGTTCGGTATTGGCGATCCATTATTTCGGGCACTTTTCCCCGGGGGCCGTTTTTCTGAATATGATTCTGGTTCCGCTGGCGACGCTGGTTATGGTGGCGGGTCTTTGCTCGATCAGTCTGGGAACCCTCGGCCTAACCGTGGGCAGTAGCCTCTTCAATCACGCGGCCTGGGTGGTAGTGGCTTTGATGGAACAAGCGGTCCGACTGTTTCTGGCGATCCCGGGGTTTTTCTACACCGCGGAATATCGCTGGTCAGGAATGGTGCTTATTGGATGGCTGCTTCTGATTGCCTGCCTGCTTATCATTCCCCGTCGCGAATTGTCCACCCACCCGACCCCACTGCTCTGGCCGTTTGTGGGAATGGGTTTGTTTTACTTTCTCACCCTTCGGATGACGCCGATTTGAGGTCCTTTTTTGAGGACAAAACTTTGGCGGTCGGGGTATGAGAAGCTTTCAAAAGATCTTCGTAGGGGCCGGCAAAAACAATCTGTCCGCCGTCACTCCCGCCGCCAGGACCCAATTCGATGATCCAGTCAGCGAGACGAATCAAGTCCGGATGATGTTCAATGACGATGATGGTGTTGCCGGCCTCGCGCAAACGGAAGAGAACGTCCAAAAGCTTCTGTATATCCTCCCAGTGGAGACCACTGGTAGGCTCGTCCAATAGATACAGGGTCCGCCCCTGCTGCCTTTTGCTGAGTTCCAGGGAGAGTTTCAACCGCTGGGCCTCGCCACCGGAGAGGGTGGTCGCACTCTGCCCCAGCCGCAGATAGCCCAAACCGACCGCTTCCATCGTGGCGAGCTTTTCTTCAATTTTGGGGATCCTGGCAAACAATTCACGGGCATCGGATACGGTCAGGTCCAATACATCAGCAATGCTGTGGCCTTTGAAACGAACTTCCAGGGTTTCCCTATTGTAGCGTTTTCCCTGACAAGCGGGACAGGTTCCATACGCGTCGGCCATAAACTGCAAATCCACCTTAATGAGACCGTCGCCCTTGCATTTTTCACAGCGTCCCCCTTTCACGTTAAAACTAAACCGACTGGGTTTGTATCCGCGGACCTTGGACAGGGGGCAAGCCGCGAACAGGGCCCGCAATGGGTCAAAAACTTTGGTGAAGGTTGCCGGGTTGGAACGGGGAGTCCGCCCGATCGGTGTTTGGTCGACGCGAACGACTGAATCAAAATTCTCAAGGCCTTTGATGCTCTTGAGGGGTGCGGGGATGTCCTTGGCCCGATGCAACTTCATGGCGGCAACTTTGGCGAGAGTGTCGTTAACGAGAGTGCTCTTGCCGGAACCGCTGACCCCGACCACGCAGGTTAACAGGCCTACGGGGAAATCGACATCGACTTTCTGCAAATTCCGTCCGGTGGCCCCGGTCAGCAGAACCTTGCGTTCGCCGGGAGGCAAAGTGGGAACGTTCTTCTCCAGTTTCGCTTTTCCGCTGAGATATTGGCCAGTAGGCGAATCAGGCTGGGACTCCAGATCTACGGGAGGGCCTTGATAAAGAACCTTCCCACCCTGGGAGCCAGCCCCTGGCCCCATTTCCACCAAATAGTCCGAGGCCCGCATGGTTTCCTCGTCATGCTCTACCACGACCACGGTGTTTCCGAGATCACGCAAGAGTCCCAGGGATTGGATCAGTCGTTGGTTATCGATGGGGTGCAGACCGACCGTAGGTTCATCCAGGACATAGGTCACCCCAACCAGACCCATCCCGAGTTGAGTGGCCAGCCTCACTCGTTGGGCCTCACCTCCACTAAGGGAATTGTATTCACGAAACAGGGACAAATACCCCAGCCCATTCTCACAGAGAAAACTCAAGCGTTGCTCCAGGGAGTCCAAAATCTCATCGAGGTGGCGATCCGCCCCGCGGAATTTTTTCGCCAACGTCTGCATCCAGTGATGTGCCTTCTGAAGGGGCATTTGGTAAAAGTCCGGCAAGGCCATTCCGGCAACGCGGACTGCCGCCGGATAAGGAGCCAGCCTTCCGCCCCGGCAATCGGGGCAGGTTTTGCCGCGCTGATAAGTCATCAGGCGGGCACGATATCCCTCGCTTTTGGTCTCCCCAGCGGCCTTATCCAGGAGGGCCAGGACGCCGGGAAATTTCTGTTCCTGGGGTGGGTTCTTGCGTCCGCGCCTGAGCTTCAGCTGAAAGAGTCGATCGTCATCACCGTGCAAAAGGAAATGCCGGACCGGGACAGGAAGATCCTGCCAGGGACAATTGATATCGAACGGAACTTGTTCCGCCAGTTGTTTGAGGAGCGAATTGTGCCGGATAATCAGTTGTTTGCCGCCGATACGCAAAGGTTTCAAGGCACCATGGCGGACGGATTTAGCGGGATCAGGAACCACCAGGTCCTCGGCAAAAGTCATTTTCCGCCCCGTGCCCCCGCAGGTTGGACAAGCCCCGTCGCGGTGATTCCAGGAGAACAGGCGAGGCTCCAAGGGCGGATAGACCTCCCCGCAGATTTCGCAGGCCAGGTTCTGCCGGAGGGCAATTTCCTCCCATTCCGATGAGTCCGGGCGCTGAATGACCGCAGTAACCCGGTCCCCTCCCTCGGCAAAGGCCAATTCCAGCGAATCGGTCATCCGACTCCGCAAATCGGGGCGAACCACCAAACGGTCAATGACCAATTCCATGGTAGCGTTTCCCCGACCGGAAGGAATGGGCTGTTTTTCGTCGAGAGAGATAATCTCACCGTCCAAGCGGATCCGTTGATAGCCTTTCTGGCGCAAATGCAGCACCTCATCCCGAAGGACCGAGCGCTTGGCAACAAGATAGGGAGCTACTAAAAGGACCTTGGTTTTTTCCGGCAGGCTGAGTAAGCGGTCTACCTGTTGATCGATCGTCTGTCGAACAATGCGCCCCCCGTCGACAGGACAAAAGGCCTCTCCCCGCAAAGTCCAAAGCAAACGGGCATAATCGGCAATCTCGGTCACCGTTCCGACGGTACTGCGGGCATTCCCGCCGCTCCCCTTTTGTTCAATGGCGACCACCGGCGACAGCCCGTGAATAAAATCGATATCCGGTCGCGGCAATTGGGCGAGGAGTTGGCGCGCGCGGGCGGAAAGGCTTTCCATATACTTGCGGTGGCCCTCGGCATAAAGCGTATCGAAGGCCAGGGAAGATTTTCCGGAGCCACTTACCCCGGTGAAAACGGTGAGAGAATTCCTCGGGATAAAAACGGAGACGTTTTGCAGATTGTGCTCACGGGCTCCGTGGATGGAGATTCCGTCCCCTGGTTTCCGAACGCGACGAGCCTTAGTCCTGGCATGATCTTTCGCGGCCGCCATGGGAAAAAAGCCTTACCCTTCCGAAACGTAGTCCGGAATTACTTTCTGTGGTTCGATGAGCTCACCGTCTTTCCAAAGGGTGTCCAACCGATACTGCTCACGAACTTCAGGAAGAAAGACATGAACAATCACCTCGAAAGCATCAACCACGTTCCATCCACTTTCGGTGGCGCTTTCACTGCCCAGAGTACGAATACCGGCCTCTTTCAAGGAGGCTTTCAGCTCTTCCGTAAGGGCCCGCAAATGCGGCACGGAAGTGCCGGTGGCGATGACAAAATAGTCAGTCACCGAGGAAACTTCCTGCACGCCGAGGATTTTCAAATCGCCGGCCTTTTTGTCATCCAAAGCTTGGCAGCAAATTTGCAGGGTTTTCCAGGAGGAGTCTTCGTTTTGTTGGACCATAAGAGGGGTTCGGGAGTCAGTGAATAGAGGGCTTTTGATAAGGTGAGTAGTTTTCAAGGTAAGAGCGGATCTTCCCGGGGACAAGAAAATGAAGGGATTTTCTCCTTCGCAAGCGTTCGCGAATCTCGGAAGAGCTCAAATCGACATGGTGTCCGGGCAGGAGAAAGAGACTTTCGGCATAGGGTAAGGTCTCCCTGGAGAGGTCCGGTTGCCCGGGCCGTGGAAAAACGATAAAGCCAATCTCCTGCAAAAGTTCCTCGATCCGATGCCACTTGGGCAGGGAAAGGGCTTGGTCGGCACCGATGATCCAGAAAAGTTCGGCCGTGGGTTCGATGGTACGCCAATGGAGGACCGTCTGAATAGAATAGCTGGGACCGGGTTGCCGCAATTCCCAATCACTGACCCGAAGGCCGGGGCAGTCGGCGATGGCGGTTTCCAACCAATGCACACGATCCTTCCCGGAAGCGACCGGGGAATTCTCCTTGAGAGGCGACTGCGCCGCCGGCAAAAAGACCACTTCGTCCAGGGCAAACTGATCGCGGGCATCGCAGGCCAATAGGAAGTGCCCCCAGTGGGGAGGATCGAAGCTTCCGCCAAAGAGGGCAATCC
Organism: Opitutales bacterium; assembly: GCA_022565335.1. Taxonomy (GTDB): domain Bacteria; phylum Verrucomicrobiota; class Verrucomicrobiia; order Opitutales; family T3Sed10-336; genus JAIUMY01. Next base: position 18,693 of record JAIUMY010000043.1, on the reverse strand, counting down.
GGCGTTTCGCCATAGGTAGTAGGAAGAATTTCCCCAGCTGGGCTCAGGTGGGGAAGAGATCGAATCAGGCCACCCGCTCAATAACCAAATTGCTCGGACTCGGGCGTTTGGGGGCGAGGCGGTAAGCATTCTTGAAATACTCCAAAGCATTTTCCAGCTTCGCCTCGTCGTTGTAATGAATCATCATCAGAGGTTCCCCCTGCTTCACCTGGTCACCGATTTTCTTGATTTCGTCGATGCCCACGGTGTAGTCGATTTTCTTGGCTCCACTATCCTTGCCGGCACCCAAAAGGCTTACGCCGCGGGCGATCATGGCTGCGTTGATGGAGTGAACATACCCTCTTTTGGGAGCCGGGAGCTTGCGCACGTGCTTGGCCTTTGGGAATTTATCCGGATCGTCGAGGTATTCCGTTTTGCCGCCTTGGGCGGCAATGATTTCCTTGAATTTTTCGAAGGCTTTGCCTTCTTTCAGGTGGCGTTCAACAGTCTGCTTGGCGGAAAGGGTGGAACCTGCCACCCCGGCGAGACGGACGACTTCCATACCGAGCTTCAGCACCAATTCCTTGAGATCCTCGGGACCTTCACCTTTGAGAAGCTGAATCGTTTCCTTGATTTCCAAGCCGGTACCGACGCAATTTCCGAGCGGTTGGTTCATATCCGTGACCAAGGCCACACAACGTCGCTTCAGCGCCCGGCCCACCCGGGTCATGGAACGGGCTAATTGCTTGGCTTGTTCCAGATCGTTGATAAAGGAACCGTTGCCCCATTTCACGTCGATGACCAAGCCTTCGGCCCCTTCAGCCAACTTCTTGCTAAGCACTCCGCCGGTAATCAGCGGGAGGCTGGGAATAGTACCGGTGTTTTGGCGAAGCGCGAAAAGAATTGCGTCGGCGGGGGAAATTTCCTTGTTCTGGGCGGCCAAAGCACCGTCGAGTTTATCCAGTTGCTTGGTGAATTCGTCGATGGAAAGGTTGGTTTTCAACCCGGGAATCGCGGCGGCTTTGTCCAAAGTACTGATAATGTACTCGTCCTCCGGACCACACATCATAGGGGTCACCACGCCACAGGCGGCGCTGAGTCCGAGCATGACCAAACTGGTCTTGTCCCCTACCCCACCAGTGGAAAACTTGTCGATCTTGGGTTTGGCCAAGTGCGAAAGCTCGATCACCTCGCCGGACATCATCATCTCCTCGGTCAACGTCGCCGTTTCCTGAGCGGACATCCCCTGGAAGTAGATGGCCATGCAAAGAGACGACAGCTGATAGTCCGGAATTTCTTTATCGAGCATCGAATCGATTAAATAGCGAATTTCTTCCTGGGTGAACTCTCCACCGTCACGCTTTTTCTCGATGAGATAGGAATATGATGGTTTAACAAACCGCCGGGCGGTCAAGGTCTTTTTCTTCATGAGTCTTAGAGGGATGTTGGTAGTACGACAATTAGCGTAAACCGCTAAGGATAAAATGATTAAGGTTGTCTTGTCGAGAATAAAATTCCGACCGACGAAAATTCACCTTTCGCTTAGCGGGAAATTCCAATCTGCCGTCTTTACATCAGGACCCTTGATCTTCTAGGATCATCCCTTGCCTAATGAACTTTCACCTAACCAACACTTTACATCAAATTTTCAGTGATGCTGCCGCCGGGCTTGCGGAGTTCGGCGACGAATTCAATCCGGATATCCGAACGGCGGACCCTCGCTTTGGTGATTTTCAAGCCAATGGGGTTCTCCCTTTCGCCAAAAAACAAAAGACCAATCCGCGTGCGCTGGCCGGGAAGCTGGTGGATGCTTTGCCCAAAAGCGACCTGGCCGAAAAGGGGGTGACCCTCGAAATCGCGGGTCCGGGTTTTATCAATATTCGCCTTGGTCCAGAGTTTCTTCTCCAATGGCTCTCGACTTACCAAAGTAAAGAGGACTTGAGCCAAGGAGCCTCAGCCCTCTATCGGGGACGAAAGATGGTGGTCGATTTTAGCAGTCCCAACACTGCCAAACAAATGCATGTGGGCCACATCAGGTCAATGGTCATCGGCGAAAGCATTGCCCGCCTGCTCGATTTCTGCGGAGCCGAAGTCATTCGTGACAACCACTTGGGCGATTGGGGCACGCCCATGGGGAAGGTCCTGCTGGGCTACCGAAGGTTTCTGGATCGTGAAGCTCTCGAAAAAGACGCATTGGAGGAGCTGGAAAGACTTTATAAAAAGGTCAACGCCCTGGGCGAGGAGGATCCCAAGATTCTGGATGAAGCCCGCGCGGAATTGGTTCGCCTGCAAAACAAAGAACCGGACAGCTACAAGCTCTGGCAGGAAATCATTGCCATAAATGAGAAAGCATTGGAGCGCATCTACCAGCTTTTGGATATTCGCTTCGACCATCACCTGGGCGAAAGTTTCTATGAAGACAAGCTGGAACCGGTGTACCGGGAGCTTTCCGAGCTCAAAATTTCCGAGGAATCCCAGGGAGCCCAGGTCGTTTTTCATCCCGAACATCCCCGTTTTAAAAGTCAGCCTTTTATCATCCGCAAGTCCGATGGGGCGAGCAATTACGCCACCACCGACCTCGCCACCGCCCTATACCGGGTCGAGGAGTGGAAAGCGGACGGATTGGTGTATGTTACCGATGGACGCCAACAGGACCATTTTCAGCAGCTCTTCCTAACCGTCGAAAAATGGTTCAGCAAAACCAGCCGCCCGATCCCCAAAATGTCCCATGTCTGGTTTGGTACCATTCTCGGCGAGGACGGAAAGGCAATTAAAACGCGGTCCGGCGATCCCATCCGCTTGAAAGATCTCTTACGGGAAGCCGAGGAAAGAGCCCTGCGAATCGTCCGGGAGAAAAACCCCGATTTACCGATGGAGGAGTCTCAGAAAATTGCCCAAACGGTCGGCATTGCCGCCATTAAATATGCCGATTTGAGCCAGAACCGTACCAGTGACTACGTATTTGCCTGGGATAAGCTCCTGAGCTTTGACGGAAATACGGCTCCTTACCTGCTCTACGCCGTAGCCCGCATTCACAGCATTTTCTCCAAGGCAGACATCTCTCCTTACGACGATGGGGATACCGTGGGTGAAGCTTCCCCCTTCGAGACTCCACAGGAACTTGCGCTGGCTCGCAAATTAACCGCCTTTTCGCCCGTCCTCGCGCAAACTACCAACGACTTGCGCCCGCATTATCTATGTACCTACCTGTTTGAACTGGCGACAGAGTTCAGCGCCTTTTACAATGCTGACAAGGTTCTAACCGCAGACCCCAAAGTACGGTCCCGGAGGATTCTTCTTTGCCGACGCACCCTTCTTTTCATGGAAACAGGGCTACATTTGCTGGGCGTGCAAACCCTGAAAAAAATGTAAACATATTGAAGCTTGCGTGCTTCTTTTCCAACAACTTCAATCTTGCCACAAACCTTACCTCATTATGGAAAAATACTTCATCAAAGACACCCCTGATAGCGAAGCCCGCGGGCCCTTTACCCTTGAAGACCTCCAGTCTCTCGGCGAAAATGGCCACATTACCCCAGAGTCAATCGCATACACCGAAGAAGATGACCGCTGGCTGGAGATCAACAAACGCGATGAGTTGATGGTCGCGGTATTCCCGGAAAAGAAAAAACTTCGTATTCGCCCCAAAGATGAGATTGATACGATCAACAAAGAAAGTGAGGATGATAAGGAGATCAGCGTAAACGACCTTTTGGCGGCTGCCGAAGGCAAAACCAAAGGGTCCAAAAAGGCTCAACGGGTCATGGAACTGCAGGAAAAAGGGGCTTACTGGGGTCTCACCTTCACCGGCTCCCTGTTGTTAGGCTTGTCCCTGGTACTGCTTTTCCCGCAACTCGATGTATTGCTTGGTTTCAACGCGGGGGATTACATCACTAACCCATTTATAATCATGGGCTTGCTTGGCTTGGGAGCCTCCGCCATCATCCTGTTGCAAATGCCCGAAGTTTACCCTTTCGCGCGGTTTTTCGTCTCCTTTGCCTTTGGTTTTTTGACTTTGTATCTCTACTCAATGGGAGAGTCCGGATACATATTATTTGCCTTCTTGGCCACCGGCGCAATCTTCAGTCTTACACTGATCGCCCACTTGTATTACGTCATTGCGATTGCGTCCGTTGGCCTTTTTGCTTTAGTTATGCTAGCAACAAACTTTTTAACCTCCTAGCGCGGGGGGGGGGTAAGCCACCGGGAGGGAATCGCAACCGCCGCATTTTATGGCGAACCCAAAAAAATCAAAAAAGAAATCTCTCTCCCAGAAAGGGCGGGAATGCTATCGGACGGTTCACCGTTTGGTAACTACGGAGATTTGGAAGCATGACCGCGAGGATTCCGGATGGGCACTCCTGAGGATCAAGATCCTGAGGATTCTGACCATTGCCTTTCAAGGCTTGCGAGATACCAAGCTTGGCAATCGTGCGGCAGCGCTGAGCTTTAGCAGTCTATTGGCTATCGGTCCCATCATCGCGGTAGCTTTCATGGTTTCCGGATTTGTCATCGACCGAACGGACTCCGACATAGCCGTCCAATCAATCAATCGCGCTATTCAATTTGTCGCCCCCCAGATAGGTTTAGCCGAAGAAGCCAGAGAAGACGAAGAAAGCCCGGAGAAGGACCGCGACGAGGAAGAGCCATCGGAGGCGGAAGGAAATGACGTAAACGGTCCATCCGGGACAGGATTTCCCGACGCTGATTCCGAGGAAGACATCCTAAACCCGGAATTGGTGGAAATGATCGATAACTTCATCGCCCGAAGCCAATCGGGAACCATCGGAATCCTAGGCGTTTTCTTCATCATGATCGTGGCGATGCAAATGCTGACTTCGCTCGAAACGGCTTTCAACGACATCTGGGGAGTCGCACGGGGGCGCAGTTGGTTTTTGCGGATCGTTTTTTACTGGACCAGTCTCACTCTGGGCGCCGTGCTCGCCTTCACCTCCCTGGGTTTTCTGTCGACCGCCGCGCTGACCAATCTGGTGGCCGCCCTCCCCTTGGGCGGGGCGCTATCGTATCTACTTCCATTTCTTACCCCGGTGATGTCCTTTTTGGTCCTGGTCACCATACTGGCGGCCTTCTACAGGTTTATGCCCAACACCCATGTGCGCTGGGGTCCAGCCTACCTTGGTGCAATCATTGTCGCCGGTTTACTGTTCGCCAACAATGTCGTGGCCTTCCTTTACATTCAAAGAGTCACCACCTCTTACAACCTCTACGGTTCGGTGGGGATGATTCCGGTACTCATGTTCGGCCTGTTTATCTTTTGGCTGATCATCCTTTTAGGAGCGCAACTCACTTATGCAGTGCAGAATGTGAATTACCTCAGCAATCAGGAAATCTGGAAAAGAATAAGCTTTAAAACCCGGGAATTGCTGAGCTTTGTCGTTCTTATATTGGTTGCCCGGCGTTTCAAGGAAGAGAAGGAACCTTTTACCTCTTCCGAAATCATCGACCGCCTACAAGCCCCTGGCCAAGTGGTCAACGAATGCTTGGCACATTTGGCTAAAATGGGATACCTGACCAGCATTCCCCCCTCCGGAGAAACCACCACCCAACTCTATCGCTACCAACCATCTAAACCGCTGGGGAAAATAACCCTTGCGGGCTTCCACAAGGATTTAACCGAATTCGGCAATGAACAAGCTGTGGAAATCCTCGACAGTCAAGGCCCCGCCATACAGACCTATCGCGAACTGATCGGTGAAACACCCCCAACCATGAGTCAAACCCTGGAGGACTTTCTTTCTTCCCAAGAGCAGGAACCCTCCCCCTCCGGAAAATGAAAAAGCTGGCGCAAAGCGTTGACGGGAGAGTGAAAATTCCCTGATAATGCCCGTTCGCTTAATTTACTTTACCTATGATCACCTGGCTTCAAACCCGCTTTCAAAAGGGGTATCAACTACTCTTTCTCGTTCTTCTCGCGATCGTCATCGTCGCCTTTGTCTTTACCATTGGGGCTCAACCCAGCGGTCCCGGTGGGCGCATGAGCTTGGAAGAAACCGATTTCTTTGGCTATAATTTACAAACTCGCCAAGGGAACGATCAACTTCAACGGCGTGGCTACCTTAGCCACCTAATGCGTTTTGGGGTCCCGCCCCAAGAGTCGGACTATTTCTATCAAAGGGTTCTGTTTATGGGACTCGGTAGGGAAATCGGCTTTCAACCGCCGGAAGAAGAAGCCTTCGCCCGCTTTATTCGCTCCCGCGAAGCCTTTCAGGACCAGGACGGACGCTTTCGCAGCGCTCTTTTTCAGGAATTTTTGACGGATTTTGAGGAGAATCCAAATATCACTGAAGATGAAATCTTTATCGTTTTGGCAGAAGATTATTTGGCCGAGAAGACGGAAAAACTAATGGCCGGCCCGGGGCACCTGCGGGAGAACGAAATCCGCCGCCAGTTAGCCGCTCGCGAGATCCTCTGGACCGTTAACACCTTGGCCCTGAACATGGGGGATATTCGCCACGAAGGAGAGCCTCAGGAAGAGGATTTGCGCAATTTTTACGAAGAAAACCTGAACCTTTACGAGATCCCTACCAAGAAAAAAATCTCTTACACCGTGATTGAAGCAGCGGAATTTGCCGAGGATGTGGAAGATCCCGGTGAGTCCATCTTGCGCCAACACTTTGAGCGTCACCAAAACCGCTTTCCCGACCCGCGCGGCGAAGAAGGGGAAACGGAAAATGACGAGGAGGAAACCACTGAGCATGAAGAGGACTATTTTGAGCTCGTTCGCGAGGAAGTGCTGGCGGATTACCAACTCACCATGGGGCGTCGAACCGCCAACCGATTCGCGACCGAATTGGCGGTTCAACTCTGGGACCTGCGCAACGATCCGGAAGATATTAAAGAGCTTCTGAAACAGAACCAACTCTCCCGCACTACCCTCGAACCAGTTCGTGAGGGCGAACTTCCCACCGAGGTTGACTGGCCCCAAAGCTTTGTGGACAACCTCGACCGGCTTACCCGGGATCGCCCGATTTCCGATCCCATGGGCTGGAACGAAAATTATGTAATCCTTTTCCTTGATGGGCTCATTCCTCCTTCGCACGAAAACTTCGAAGACATCCGCGACCGCGTTGAAGAAGATTTCCGCGCAGATGAAACCCGTGCCCTTCAGGCAGAACGCAGTGCCTCCGTTCGGGAGAAATTAAGCGAAGCAAAGGAGAGCGAAGATTTCGACTGGCAAACCTTTGCCGAAGAAAATGATCTGACCTACGAGCGCTTCGAAGAATTTTCGGTAGCCGACAGGCCCGAAGAATTGCCCAGAGAAATCGTCTTCCGTCTCAGCGATTTTCGTCAAGGAGACCTCTCCGAGATGATCCGTAGCAACAATACCGGTTATTTCCTCCACATCGAAAAGCGTGAAATTCCAGAAGGTTTTGCCACCGACGAAGAGATAGCAGACCGGAAAAATATGATGAAAGACGCTCTTTCCGGAGCCAATGCCGAGGATATCGCGAGCCAACTGATTCGCCGATACGCTCCCTATCTTTTCCAGGAAGGCTTTTCACCGAACATCTAAAAGAGCGCCCCCCTCGACGCCCTCTTTAAGAAAAATTCTGAGCAAATCAGATCAACGGATCATCCGTGCCAAAGGTAGCTGGACTACCGATAAAAGGTCCATTGGGCTAAGCCGACCCGACTCTTATTTCGTTTCCAAATCATCGGAACTATACTCGAAGGCCATCAATCGTACTTTACCACTAAAGTAACTAATTTGGGCAAAGACATAATTTTCACTCGTTCCGGTAATCTCCATCGACTCGCCGTTTATCTCTGAAGTCCAGTCGGCTTCTCCCGTTCTCGGATCGCTCCGGTATAAACGACCGTCTTTGACGCCGAAGCCGCCATGTTTGTTAACTATTTCCACCCGCTTGGTGGGATAACCTTCTTCGAGATCGGGTTCATTGAACCAATACCCACTTCCGTGCAGCTTCGCTCCAGTCATCAGGTCATAGACATGGCCTCCGTGGAGAAAAACGGAATGATCAGTTAGGATTTCCGGTGCCTTGATACGGGTATACGATCTTGTCTTGGAGGAAGTACCCTCCGACGGCTCTTTAAATTCAAACCCGCCAATGTCCATTCGCTGCCAGAGCACATTACCAGTTTGAATGTCATAGGCGACTATACCCTCTGGAGAAAAGGTAATGCGGCCTGCGTTATCTTTTCCTTTTTCACCAACAAGCGACATTAGCAATCCACCCCCTGCGGTCCATTTATAAAGCCTCCCGGAATCGAAAGTCTGAACTCGCTCGCCGCTTGCCAGGGAAAAGACTTGCAGCGCTTGCTCACGGACATCCTCGATTACAAAATATTCCTTTCCCGGTTGGGTCTGGTGGCGTGAAACATTTTGAACCGGCCCCGCGACCAAGGCCCCGTCGGAATTAAAAACCATCAAGCCTCCCCGTGAACCATCCTCGGGGTTTACCCATAAAAACACATAGTCTCCAACCCGCTCCGAGGCAACAAACCCATCAGCGGAGTCGGCTGCTCCGGTGTAAGCATTAACAAAATATGACGATGATTCCCGACTAGACCTCGTCGAGTGACGGACGAAAACATTGCCGTCCGGCAACGGGGCGCTCTTCCGCAGCTGTAAAGAATTCTCCTGAAACTCGACACCCTCGGCAGCATAGCGTTCTTGCCAAATCGGTTTGCCAGTCGAGGGATTTAAACTGGTTAGCGTTCCATACCAGGCAGTCAAAATGAAGTCCTCGCCAACGAAAGATCGCAAGGTCGGAACGCTGTACACTCCGGGTGCATTAGGAAATTTTTCGGGGGAATATTCATTCGCCGGTGGGTACTGCCAATCGAGTGCTCCATCCTCAATTCCTACCGCGTTTAATTGTCCGAGCCATCTATCGTTATAAAGAATTACATCCTTTGCGGGCATATACTGAGGCCGAAAAACCGGATCAATCTGCCACACCACCTCGCCTTTTTCATTAACCGCCAAAAGCTTGCCAACCTCCGAAGTCGGGGCGGACCGTAATGCCAATCTCTCACGACTAGTAAGGTTATACTGAAAAAAGAACACTGCAACCGCCTCATTTTGGTCCACTCCCACTAAACTTACCTCGAACGATTCGATTCTCGAGGAAATTCTTGGACTGAACCAGTGCACCGGCCCTCCGTCGGGAGACTTCTCATCGAGGTATAGGATCAAGAGTTCCATCTTTTCGATTCCCGAAGGCTCATCTTCAGCCGCGAGCGTTGGATGCCCGGCAAGCAGGAACTGAGCAAAATAAATAATACTTACAGTTATCCTCATAAAAATATATCTTAACATTCCCTTGGTTTGTCTCTAACAAGACTACCACACCTTAAAAACAAGATACTAACAGAGAATTTAATTTATTCTATTCCAAATTTTAATGAGGGTAAAACAAGGCCCAGGGTCAAGCAAGGAAAATAACTGTAGGTCCAGTACCCTTTACTGGTCTCTATCAGTAAAGCGATCAAACACGTGCCTCAGACCCTCAAAAATAGGCCCAAAGTAAAAGGATAACGAGTGAAAATACGGTCAACAAAACGCTGGCTCCCAATCCGGAACGATAACGATCGGGGCTGTATTAGCGGTTTTCCACCCGGGGCTTGAGCAAAACGAAGGGATTGCGCGCCGCCCGACAGGTCCAGGCCACCATTTCATCGAGGACCTCCTGCGAGCGGCTGAAAAACCGGTTTACCCCTCCGATAAACACCTTCTTTGCCAAGGGCGCAGGTCGACGATAAAACCAGTCCACATCCAGCACGATTTTCGCTTTACCGAGGATCCCGTGGCGGAAATACCAAAAGACCACAAAGGTAAAAAGGGACAATTGCAAAACCTCCACCACATTGTAAGTGGTATAGAAGGTCCCCTCCATAGCAAAGGGCAGAATGGGAAACAACAATCCTTCGAACCCAAAGGCGACACAGAAGAAGGCCAAAATACCCATCGCCCAAAGCATGTTCTTCGGGATGGGACGACTTGCCTGCAAAGGCGTCTTGGCCTTGTAAAACCAAGTATAGTAAGGGAGTTTGATGCCCACACTGAGGAACGTACCTATCGCCGCGAAAACCAAAAGATAGTACGCACTATATCCCCCGGCGAACTTGGCACTCTCCAGAATCATCGCCTTGCTGACAAACCCGTTGAAAAGCGGAAAGCCGGAAATCGAGGCCCCTCCAATCAAATATAACAGCACCACCGCTTTCATCTGTGGTGCCAACCCTCCGAGATCAGTGAGCTTGGTCTTCCCCACCGTATAGAGGACACAACCCGCCGCCATAAACATCAGAGTCTTATACAATAAGTTATTGAAGGCATGGGCACTGGCCGCATTGATCCCCAGGTCCCCCCCGGCGCCAATCGCCGCCACCATATACCCGACCTGACTGATGATGTGATAGGCCAGGATCAAGCGAATATCGTTGGCCAAAACGGCGTAATAGACCCCCCACAGGGTCATCGCTATACCGAGATACAGGAGAACTTCCCATCCCGGGAAAAGTACCGCCAATGCGAATACCGCGGTTTTGGTGGAAAAGGCACTCAGGAAAACCGAACCCGTAACCGTCCCCTTGGGATAGGCATCGGGAATCCAGGTATGCAAGGGTGGCATGCCGGCATTGACCAAAATCCCCGCCAGCATCATTGTCTTGCCAACCGTCCAACCACCGGACAAGGCTTCCACCGCGAGACTCCCGCTCTCGGCGAAATGGAAAAGAATCCCCCCCAACAAAAGGCTGCCGCCCAAAAGGTGCAGTATCAAATAGCGAAATCCCACCGCAGCGGAATCGCTCCGCCCTCCCCGCCAGACGATAAAGGTCGAGGCTACCGCCATCAGTTCCCAGAAGATCACGAGGCTGAGTAAGTCTCCGGCAAAAACCACTCCTTGCGCCCCGGCAGCATAAAGCAGCGCTGCAGCCTGCTCCCGGGGATCTTTGTGATGAAAGGCATACACCGCCGCCACGACGGTCACCAGAGCAAAGGCAAAACCAAAGGTCAGCCGCAATGGATCCACCACGAAGGGAGATACTTCGTAGAGCAGGAACGGAACCGTCCATTCCGTTCCCTCACGGAGGAAGGGAATCTGCGAAAGGACAACCAGGGGAGCACCAACCAGGAGAATCGATCGGGTGCGGGAACAGAGCAAAGGCCATAGAACAACGGCCGTCAGCAAAACAAATACGGGAGGAAAATTCATCAGTGGTGCCCTCCTTTCTTCTCCAGGGGTTCCTCTTTTAAGGCATAGGGTTCATAATAGTCTTCCTTCCGGCTCAACGCCTTTTTGCCTAAAACCTTGGACAGAAACAAAAGAAGCAGACACCCGACAAAACCAAAGACGCTGTAGAACAGCGGGAACCCGGTTTCCTCATCAAAAATACCGGCCACCACTGTGCCTATCAGGAGAATCACCAGAACGGCCCATGCCGCCGGGGTCATTTCATTGCCCCCCTCCGCCGAGATCTTTTTTATATTTTCATTCATAACGGCAAACCTCCTCCCATAATATCCTGGGTGACCCGTGTCGCGATGGTGAAAAAGCGGAACGGGATATCCGGAAAGAAACAGAAGAACACCGACATCGCTCCGGTTAAGGTCAACGGCACCACCATCCAGGGAGAGGCCTCGCCAACCCCCTCCCAAACGCTACGGCCATCGGCCCGTTTTTCCCCCTCCCGGAAAAAGGCGCGGTAAACGATGGGAAAGAAATAGGCGGCATTCAGCAATCCGGACAATAAGAGCACCACCACCAAAGGCCACATCTGCGCCTCAATACTTCCGGACACCAGAAACCATTTACTGATAAACCCATTGACTGGCGGCAAACCAACCAGGCCCAAAGACCCAATGGTAAAAGCTCCAAGGGTCCACGGCATCGCCCGGCCAATGCCGTCGAGTTCGCGAATATCGGACTTGTGCGTATGCACAAAAATCGCGCCTGCGCAGAAAAAGAGCGTTATCTTCATCGTCGCGTGGGTCGAAATGTGCATCATGCCCCCGATGAACCCCTCCGTCGTCAACAGCGAGGCCCCCAGCGCGATGTAGGAAAGATGCCCAACCGTGGAATAGGCCAGACGTCGCTTGAGATTGGTTTGCTGCAGGGCAATGAGCGAAGCGAGAATGATCGTTGCTCCACTGGCGACGGCCAGAATGATATTCAGCCCATAGGTCGCCATCACCTCCGGTCCGAAAACAAATCCTACCACCCGGACGATACCGAAAGCCCCTGACTTGACGACGGCCACCGCATGCAAAAGGGCACTCACCGGAGTGGGCGCCACCATGGCGTTGGGCAACCAACTGTGCAGCGGCATAATACCGGACTTCACCCCAACCCCAATAAGGAACAGAATAAAAAGGAACTTCATCCCCGAGGCGGACACCATCCCCTCTTCCAAAATCCCCCCGGGAGTAAACTCCAAGGTCCCCGTAGCCATATAAACCCAAGCCATCCCGGCCACCATCAACAAACCTGCCGACAAAGCATAGGCCAGATATTGCCGCCCCGCAGCGATAGCCTTCTTACTTTCACTGTGCACCACCAGGGGGTAGGTCGCCAGAGTCAGCAATTCATAAAAGACAATAAAGGTGAGCAAATTCGCCGAAAAGGCAATGCCTATGGTCGCCGAAAGACTGAGCGCAAAGCTGGCAAAATAACGGGTCTGCTTCTTCTCCGCATGCCCTCGCATATAACCGATGCTATAGCACGAGGTGAGAATCCAGAGCCCCGAGGCGATCAACGCAAAAAAGACCCCGAAGGGATCGGCCCGAAGGGAAAAATCAATCCCTTCGGCAATTTCAAAAAGAACCCACTCCGCCGCCCTGCCCGCAAGAGCATCGGGCAGGAGAGTCAGAACCAAAATAAATTTGATGACCGCGGCAATCAAGGTCACCGCCTCGCGCAGATTCGGCTTCCGTCCAAACGCGACAATCAACGGGACCGCCACCGCCGAAACGATCATTGCCAGAAAAGGCACCGTGCTGAAATAGGTTTCGTAGGCACTCATGAGAACTTACCAGACGGGAAACATGGGTTGCAAAAAGTGAGCGACAATCCAGGCATTGGCAAAGCCCAGAACGAGAAGGGAACCCGCCAGCACCAAAGTGGGGTACAGCATCCGCGCGCCAACCTCGCAGGAAGGGGTAGCCTGATCGGCCTCTATGTCCCCCTCATCATATGCCTTCCCATCGCTGCGCAGATAAACTTTCTCCAGAACCCGGAAGAAATAAACGGCATTTAACAGCGTGGAAAGCAATAAGACCGCCAGAAAAATCCATGCCCCCTCCTCAACACAGCCGAGTACCAAATACCACTTGCTGAAAAAACCTATGGTCGGCGGCAGCCCAATCATCGACAACGAAGCCACCACCAACGCCGCACAAGTCCAGGGCATCGCCACCCGGGTTCGATGATCCAATCGGGAAATATCATAATGCCCAAGACGGTGCAGAAAATTGGTCTGGACCATAAACAAACACGCTTTCATGAAACAATGGGCAAAGGCATGCAATACCGCCCCAATCAACCCCAGCGGATTGGCCAAGCCAATGCCCAGAGCGATATACCCCACCTGCGCCACACTGCTGTACGCCAGCATCCGTTTCATGTCGCGCTGGGTGATCGCCATGACACTCCCCCAGATTACCCCGGCAGCCCCCATCCAACCGACGATCGTCGTCAGATGAATCCCCTCCTTCATGAAATCAAGGGCAAAGAGAAAGAGGAATACCCGGATCAATACATAGGCCGCCACTTTGGTCCCAATCGGTGCCACCAGAGTCGTCGCCGGGGAAGAGGCAAAAGTGTAGGCATCCGGCAACCATCCGTGCAGCGGGAAGAGCGCCATCTTTAAACCAATGCCGATGACGATCAAAACCGCAGCCGCCGAAAGCCCCGCGGTCACCGGAACCTCAGGGATCATCACTGCGAGTTCAGACATGTTCAGAGAACCCACTTCCATGAACAGGAACCCAATCCCCAAAAGGTATAAAGACGCCCCGATGGTCCCCAGGATCAGATACCGGAAAGCCGACACCGCCGCCGGTTTCCGCCCCGTTGCCAAAAGTGCATAGCTGGCCAATGAACTGATCTCAAGGAAGACATACAAATTAAACAAATCCCCGGTCAGAACAATCCCCGTTAACCCCCCAACCAGCATCAAGGCCGAACTATAGTAGGCCGGGATTCGGTCCCCCACCTCGATACGTACGCGCTCTTCACCATGCAGCAAGACCACCGTTGCCACCAAAGTGATCATCAAACAGAAAAATGCGGCCAATGGATCGAGAATCAATTCAATCCCCATGGGAGGCTGCCAACCACCCAGATGATAATGAATCGGTCCCTCGGTGACCGAATAAACCATGCCGATAATGGAAAACACCGCAGACAGTCCCATCGCGCCGAGAGCGATCAGGAAAGGCAGATAATTTTCCTGCGAACGCCTTCCAAAAACCGCGAACATCGATCCCAGTAACAGGACCATGGGGATGAGAACCGGGATGTGGTTCATACCGAACCTCCTTTCGACGGAAACGAATCTTCGCTATCGTCATCTTCCGGAGCGGGAGATTGCAGCTTCTCCAACAACTCATCCTCTTCAATCGTTCCGTAATTGTCGTAAATTTTAATCAGCAAGGCAAAGGCCACCCCCACAATCGCCACCCCCACGACAATGGCCGTCAGCATCAGGGTGTGAGGAAGCGGATTCAGGTAGTTCCCGACGACGTTCACATCGATTTCCGCATCCCGCACCGGCACCGTGGCATCCCATTTAAAAGCCGCCGTGACAAACAACAGAATCATCGAATTCTGGAAGATGATCATCCCCACGACCTTTTTGTGAAGATTGTTCTTAAACAACATTCCATACAGCCCGATGATCATCAGGAAAACAATCGCCCAATAGGCATAGCGATCGTGAACATACTCCAACCACTCCGGCATCAGGACAACCCTCCCTTCCCCAAATCAGGACCGCTCTGACGATTGGTCCGCACCATATCATCGAAAATCGATACCAACCCGGTCATAACGGCCAAACCAATTCCGACCTCTACAATGAGAATTCCATAATAACGGATCATCGCCGGTTCCATCCCCGGAACCGGAACCGCCCCGTAATCCATGTAGTTTCCACCGAAAAACAAAATCACTACGCCCAAACCGGCAAAGATCACCGCCCCCAGAGAAGCCAGCGGAGTGGCGATCGCGGTAGCTAGCGTCGGCTGGCTGGCCTCCCGCCCCTCGGTCATGCGAATCAACAGAACCCCAGCGGCCAGAAGGGCACCTCCCTGGAACCCCCCACCGGGACTGTAATGTCCGTGAATAATCACATAAAGGCCAAACACCTGGATGAATGCGGCCAACGTGCGGCTCACCATTTTTATAATTAAACTCTGCGAGGGATTCGTCATTTCTCTTCATCCTCCCTTCGCCGCAGGATCAGATAACAGGCAATCGCGGCGGCGAAAACCACCACCACCTCGCCCAGAGTATCAAAGCTCCGGTAATCCCCTAAAACAACGGTGACCATGTTCGGGGTCGCCGCATCTTCGTACGCCGAACGAATAAAATAGGCTCCCGCCCCGGGATTTCCCGCCGCATTGATCACCTGATGCGCCGGAGCGTCGGGCAGACCCCGCTTGGGCAGGGAATCAACCGCCACCAACAGTAAAACCGTAAGGGCCAAAAGGCTGGCGAAACCGAGAAGTTTTTTTCCTTTGCTCATTTTCATCAATCCTTGGTTTTACGAGTAGTGCGATAAATCGCCGCGACAAAAAAGACCCCAACAATGCCCGCGCCAACAACGGCTTCGGTAAACCCTACATCAATGGCTCCCATCGAAATAAACAACAACGCCACGGTGAACCCAAAGGCCGCCGTCGCTACCGCCGAGGTTATCAAATCCTTCGCCTGCAGGGCCACAATAGCCGTGGTTATCAGCAGAATATCCAGAAAGATTTCCAGGATCCAATTCATTTCTCTTCCTCCGATCTGCGTTTGTGGTATTTCGACTCAGCCGCCTCACCCAAAAGAGGACGCTGTCCGGAACGAAAGGCCGCCCGCGCCAGGGCATGGATCGCGACCGGGTTGGAGAGGATCACGAAAACCACCCCAATCAGCAGTTTGAGCCCTGCCTGCGATGGTCCAATTAAAAAAACCAACCCCAGTAAAAGAATAATTATTCCAGTCGTGTCCACCATGCTGGCGGCATGACTGCGGGTGTAAAAATCGGGCAGACGAATCAGCCCCAAACTGCCGACAAACATGGTCAGAAGGCCCAAAGCGATCAGTACCCAACCGATTCCCTGAAGAATACTTTCAAGCATCTTCGGACCTCCTTTCCGAAAGCTTACGGAAATATTTAGCCACCGTAATTCCGGCAATGAAATTCAAGACCGCATAGGCCAGCGCAATATCGATAAACATATCAACCCGCTCATAAAGAAGCCCGAAAAGCACGATTACCCCAATGATTTTAGCCCCAATCGCCCCAATCGCCAGCAAGCGGTCAAAAACCGTCGGTCCCACCACGACCCGATAAAAAGGGATCAGAATAATCCCCACCAAAACAACAATACTGACGGTCAGAGGGATTACCATGGTAATTCTTCAATATCCGTGATCTGTTCGACCGCCTCGGTCCCCGCCTTGGGTTCCGAAGAAAAAAGACGTCCTACGCGTTTTTGCATATCTCCCGCCAACAAATTTTCGGCTGAATTTACGTCCAGCGCATGCACTAAGAACGTATCTTCCTGAATATCCAAGGTCAGCGTTCCGGGAGTGAGGGTGATCGAATTCCCCAATATCACCCGTGATGCGTTTGAGGGCATTTTTGAATCAAACTTCAACAGCATCGGGTGAATCCTATGCCGGGGCACCAAAATCACCTTGCCCACATGCAGGGAAGACAGAATCATTTGCCACGCCAACCACGGCAGATAAATCGGCAATTTCAAAAAGTGCGCGTGCAGGGAAATTGTATCCTCGTCCTTACTCAAAGGACCCAACCGCCGGTCCAACCAAACCACAAAAGACACCGCCAGCAATCCGGTAATGATGTGAAAAATCTCCAGTTTCCCGCTCATCACCAGCCAAAAACCAAACAAAACCGCCCCCTCAGCGAAAACAAAGCGCGGAGAACGATTGCTGATTTTATTTGGTGTCGATGATGACATAAGAGACGAATAAAGCAGGTAATAGACCAGAGGAGAAAAAAAGATAGAGATACAGGTCTCAATTGCGGTCAAGGGGAATCGGAATTTTTTCCTCATTACTTAAGTGTCCCCGGAAAACAAAGATGTGCTTAAAAGTTCAGCACAATGAACTGATGCACCAAAACAATCTCAGAGTCCCTCTGCCCTTCTGTAAATCATTTTTCCAAGGAGGTTTTTTTTGAGGGTCAATAAACTTCATCTCTGGGGAAGACACCCCTGCTCCGTTATCATACTGAAACAAACCACCACAACGATACTTATCACATCTTGTTTAGCTTGCTTTGGCAGCGAATTCCCGCCAACCCTGAGAGCTCGAACCCACCCATAGCTCCCCCCAGCAGAACCCTTGACTTACCCAAGGCATTCCAAGTCTCTACCCCCTCTTCAAAACACTACCTTCACCTCAATGCGTCAATATTTAATTTCAAGAAACTTAGTTACATCTATTATGAGGCAATTTAGCTGCTTCTACCTTCATTTTGTTTCCTTTTTTTCGTCGGCGACACTGAAACGAAAGACATTCGGTGTAAACAATCCTGCCAATGGCGTTTCAACGGTCAGACTGGGACGCCTGACTTTGCGCGAAAGACATTGCTTCGCTTTTTTTAGCAGTCCCCCTACGAAAGACTCTGAACCCACGACCTGCCCCCTGGTAATCGCCGCGAATGTCTTTTCCCGTTTGCGACGTTCGCCTTCGTTTTTCGCCTGCTCACTGAGCAAAAGGGTAATTTCCTCATGTACCTCTTGGTCATCCAGATGCCCCCCGCCTTTCCGCGGCATTCGCCCCTGCCCCAGCACTAGCATCCGGTAAAACCGCAACACATCGCTGCCCGTATCCTTATCAATCGCATCCACAATATAACCCAATTCGGTCATCGGTTCTCCCGCCATCACTGACTCTCCGAAACCGCTGTAAGCATACTTCCCCGGATCTTTGACCAACCCTGCCCGCACCGGATTCAGGTCAATGTAGGCCGCCACCACCTTCAAGGCACTGGCCCGGCCTTCCACCAGAACGCTCTTAAACTTCTCACTCCACAACGGACCATAACGCCGGTACTCGCTGTTATACCAGATACTCACCCGTTGTTTGAAGGTTTTCACAAACTCCGGCAGATTATGCATCCGCTTATGCAAGGCCTCGCGCAACTCCTCCGCCTCCTTGCCTCCCTGTTCCAGCGTCCGCTGTACCTGTTCCACCGAATTAGGAGCGTAGGCGATCGAACGAGGAGTCTTGCGCAGATGATTGTTCTCCCCGTGCAAATGCTCATACCGCTCCACCAACTCCTCGTCGGTCAACTCGATTCCCTCCGCACTGGGCACTTCCACCAGTATATGGAAGTGATTGGCCATCATACAGTAGGTCAAAACCTTGACCCCTGAAAAGGCCGCCACTTTGTGTAACATTTTGGCGAGAACGGCTTTCTCCTTCTCCCCAAAAATCTTTTCTCCATTCACCGTCCGCGACATCACATGATAAACCGCCGGAC
>JAIUMY010000042.1 GCA_022565335.1 Opitutales bacterium | reverse complement strand
GAAAAGCTGGGAGATCTCCTTGGCGATTTGGTGAAAGAGAGATTGCGTCCTCCCAAAGAAAGCGTTTTTGAGGGAGTATCGAGCGGGAAAAGACGGTTTTGGCGAAAATAAATAAGGTCCGAAACGGCCACTCAGAACCTTCGGGGAGCTTGTTTAGTTTTCTTCAACGCGGCGCTGAAGGGCTTCGCGGTATTGCTGCCAGGAATCCCTTGGGTCTAGGGCGATAGCTTGATTGGTCTGTTCGATTGCGGCAGACCAATTTCCGGCGCTTGCGAGATACTCCGCAAAGTGCATGTGGGCAATTGCACGTTCCTGTGCGTTGGGTTCTGCCAAGGCTCTTTCGAAATGCATTTTAGCTCTTGCGAAATTATCTTTTTTTTGGGCCAGATCGGCGAGGGCGAGGTGAATTTGGGCGGAAAGAGGATATTCTTCCCGTAAGGAAAGGAAAAGATTCTGAGCTTTTTTGTAATTGCCTTGGGCTTTTGCCAGATCAGCTTTCAGTCGGGTGGTATTACGTCTTATCTCTGATGAAAAAGTTTTCTCGTGGGTTAGTATTTCCTTTAGAAGTGATGAGGCTTTTTCAATTTCGTTTTGCTGTAAAAGGAATTGTCCAGCCTGCACCAGAGAAGGAATCGTTTGGGCGCCGAAATCCGAAGAGGCCTCCAGATAGAGTTCAACGGCACGGTTAAAGAGGCCGCGGTTACTATACAAATTGGCCAAGGTCAAAAGCAGGGTTGAATCGACCTCGCCCTTTAACAGCAGCAATTCCATAACGGCGGCGGCTTTATCTTGTTGGTTTTGGCGGAGATGATTATTGGCTTGCAGACGAAGGTATTCGGGGTTTTTAGGATCTTTTTGGCGCAGGTCATTGATAAGGCTTATGGTTTCTTCCGGACGATCCATTTGCAAATAGGCTTGAATGAGTCCGCTTTGCCAAGGGATGCTGTCTGGTTCGAGGCTCAGCGCCATCTCGTAGGATCTGGCCGCTGATCGGTGACGGGAGAGTTGGCCATGGGCATATCCGAGCATTCCAAAGGTTTGAGCATCGATTCCACCCAGTTGATGTGCCTTCGCCAGATTCCTGATAGCCTCTTCATAATTTTCCCCTTGTAGTAGGGTCATGGCGAGATGTTGGTGGGCCCGGAGGAAGTCAGGGAATTTTTGCAGGGCTTGTTGGTAGGCTTTTTGAGCTTCCGTCCAGTTTTGCTCTAGCCAAAAGAGATTGCCCAAGGTGAAGTCCAAGGCCGCGCTACTGCTTTCTGATATGTTAGTCTGAAGATGTGAAATAGCCTGTGGCAATTCCTCCGACTCAAGAAAATCGACGACTTTTTGTAAAACCTGCTCCTCCTCACGGTTAATAGAGGGTTCGATTTCACTTCTTGCGCCGAAAGAGAAGGTGATTCGTTCGCGAAATTGATCGTCCTCCCAAGGACGGGGCATCGTGGTGGCCAACTCAGCGAATGAATTGGTCAAGACTGCGAGAAAAAGCAGAGGAAAAAAAAGAAGCCTCATGAGACTCAGTCTTATTTATCAGGGAGCCAATGAAAAGCTTATTTTTAAAAGGTATAGAAATATCAGGTAATTCATTTGTTGACATTTAAATAAACGGGTAATTCGTATGTTGACGGTGGAATGGTCTTGTCTTTTAAAGGAGGTGGGTTTTTTTTGGGGAAATGGCAGATCAAAATTTACATTCCGGAGGGGAAGAGTGGCGAGCGATGGATACTGGTGAGGATTTTTATAATCCTGACGATTATGCGGATGTTTTGGGCGAAGCGAGGAAACGCATCCCCTCCGTTCGAATGTCGCCGGTACGGTTGCGTTTGGTGAACCGGAAGGGAGAGCCGCTGAAGGCAACGGAAGTACAGATTCGCCAAACAAAAAATGCATTTCCCTTCGGTGAACAAGTCTGGGGACTTGATGCGATGATTCGAGATGGGCGCGGGGAATCGGAAAAAGCCAAGGCGACAAAGCGTTTGTTGGCAGAATTGTATAATTCGATCAACAACCTTTGTTACTGGACGGAACGGCCTCGTCACGATGCTTCAAAAACCGAGGAACGGCAGGGGGAGTGGAATCTGGAAAATTTTGCGGAAACGGTGGATTGGACGCTTAGCCAGGGAATGTTAGCGAAGGGGCACCCCTTGTTTTGGTCTTGTCCGAAGGCGGTTCCGGATTGGGTGAAGGCTTATGACCCGCAGACCCGAATGAAGTTTGCCGAGGTAAGGGTGCGAAATATTGTCTCCCGTTTTAAGGGTCGGGTGAAAATTTGGGATGCGGTTAATGAGCCGATGTGGGAACCCACCCTGTCTAATATTAATGAGCGGGAATGGCCGCATATTGAGAAAATTTCGGATATTGCAGATGCTTTGGAGCCAGTATTGCGATGGTGTCGGGAGGAGGATCCTTCGGCCACCTACGTTATTAATGATTATGGGGTTGAAGCCCCTGCGGGAAAGGGTAAAGTACACCGCGGGAATGATGGTTCGGAGGTGAGTGCGGCCTCCCAGCGGAAACGGTTGTTGAAATTGTTTCAGGAACTCGACCGCAGAGGTATGCCGGCGGACGCAGTAGGTTTGCAGTCTCATACCGGTTGGACCGACCACCGGGAGCAGTGGGATTTATACGATGAAATCGGCGCGGCGGGCTGGCCAGTTCATATCACTGAATTTTGGGTTAGCACCGGACCTTTGGAAAAGTCCGGTCGCTATTCACAAAATGCCATCAATGAGTTGGTGGCGGAGTATGTAGGCAATGTTCTGACCTGTGCATTTGCTCATCCCAATGTGGATGCCTTTTTTGCGTGGGGTTTATTTGCCAAGGCGGTTGCTTTTAGCGGGGAATTCAGTGGACATGCGAAGCTCCCTCTTTTCCATCGTATGAAAAAACTTTTCACCGAAGAGTGGATGACTCGGGAGGACTTGACCTCTAACGAGGATGGAGTGATTGAATTCCAAGGATTTCATGGGGATTACTCAGTGGCAAAAACATTAGCTGGCGGAGTCTTGGCGGGACGTGAATTCAAGGTGCAAAAGGGGGCAGAGAATCGCTTGGAAATCGTATTGCCTTAACAAAAACCCTTTGCCTCAAAGTTTCTCCATCTAACAAAAAAAAGCCGGGCTCAAAAAATGAGCCCGGCTGGGAGGGGTAGAGTCTTTTCCTTGGGTGGGATTGGGTCAGCCCTTGTAGATGCGCAAGAGGGCATCGGCCATGTGGGAGGGGGTTTCGGCAACTTCGATACCGGCATCCTGGAGGGCAGCGATCTTGGCATCCGCACCGCCACTGGAACCTGAAACAATGGCGCCGGCGTGGCCCATGCGGCGCCCTGGAGGAGCGGTCGTTCCCGCGATAAAGGCGGCCACAGGTTTTTTAACGTTCTCTTTGATGTAAGCGGCGGCTTCTTCCTCTGCGGACCCACCGATTTCGCCGATCATGATGATGGCGTCGGTATCCGGATCTTCATTGAAAAGTTTTACGACGTCGGTATGGCTGGTGCCATTGATCGGGTCGCCGCCAATACCAATACAAGTGCTTTGGCCATGGCCTTTGGAGGTCAATTGCCAAACTGCTTCGTAGGTGAGGGTGCCGGACCGGGAAACCACCCCAACGCGGCCAGGCTGATGAATGTAGCCGGGCATGATCCCGATTTTACATTCGCCGGGGGTAATAATACCCGGACAATTGGGCCCGATAAGGCGGGACTTGCTGTGGGCCAGCATCTTTTTGACTTCCGCCATGTCACGAACTGGAATGCCCTCGGTGATACAAATGATGAGGGGGATTTCCGCGGCGATAGCTTCCATGATGGAATCGGCAGCGAAGGGAGGGGGGACGAAGATAACGGAGACGTTGGCTCCGGTCTGTTGGGTGGCTTCTTTGACGGAGTCGAAAACCGGGACCTTGTTTTCCCAGGTGCTGCCGCCTCGGCCGGGAGTGACGCCGGCCACGACTTGGGTGCCGTAGTCCAGGCATTGACTGGCGTGGAAGGAACCGGCCTTACCGGTCAGTCCTTGCACCATAACGCGGGTGTCTTTGTTTACGAGAATACTCATTGTAATAAAATTTCGGTTTTATGGTTGGGAAGGGGGATTTGGTTTAGCCGACCAGATCGACAATTTTCCGAGCGGCGTCAGCCAAGGTATCAGCGGAGACGATTTCAAGGTCACTGGCGTCGAGAAGAGCTTTCCCTTCTTTTACGTTGGTGCCTTCGAGCCGGACGACCAGGGGGCGGTCGAGTTTGACGGCCTTGGCGGCTTCGAGAATTCCCTCGGCGATGATATCGCATTTCATGATGCCGCCGAAGATGTTAACGAGGATGCCTTTCACGTTGTTATCGCTGAGAATAATATTGAAAGCGGCGGTTACTTGTTCGGCGGTGGCGCCCCCGCCCACGTCGAGGAAATTAGCTGGTTCGCCGCCGTAGTGTTTGATGATGTCCATAGTGGCCATAGCCAAACCAGCACCATTGACCATGCAGGCGATATTTCCGTCGAGGGCAATATAGCTCAGATCGGATTTTGAAGCTTCGATTTCTTTTTCATCTTCTTCGTTAAGATCCCTCAGGGCAACGATTTCGGGGTGACGGAAAAGGGCATTGGCGTCGAATCCCACTTTAGCGTCGAGGGCTTCGATTTTGCCTGCCGGGGTGGTGATGAGAGGGTTGATTTCCACCATAGAGGCGTCCTTTTCCCAAAACATTTGGTAGAGGCCCTGGAGGAGTTTGCCCATTTGTTTAAGTTGGTCTCCGCTAAAGCCGAGACCGAAGGCTACTTCCCGCATTTGGTAGGGGCGAATGCCCAGACTGGGGTCGATAAAGACTTTAATGATTTTTTCCGGTGTTTCTTCGGCGACGGTCTCGATGTCTACACCACCTTCGGTGGAGGCGACGATGACCGGAAGGGAGGTCTCGCGATCCATTAGAATGGCGAGATAATACTCCTTCTGAATTTCGGAGGCTTCGGTGAAGTAGACGGTCTGTACTTGGCGACCGGCTTCCCCGGTTTGTTTAGTGACCAAAGTGTTGCCCAGCATTTTTTCGCCGAATTCCAGAGCCTCGGCCTTGGTTTTGGCGATTTTAACTCCGCCCTGAAAGCCATCAGTAAAGGTGCCTTTACCGCGTCCTCCGGCGTGAATTTGGGACTTCACAACGATAAGTCCGTCAGGGAGGCTGTTAACAGCTTCCTCGAATTGTTCTTTTTTCTGGACCGCAACTCCGCGGGGGGCGGGGATGCCGTATTCCTGAAACAGGTCTTTTGCTTGGTATTCGTGGATGTTCATGGTGTAAAAAAATCAGTCTAAGGGGGAGGTTCTGGAAAGGAGGGAATCAGGATCCGGTTGGGGAAGGTGGTCGCTCAGGAAGGTTTCCTGAGCAGTTTTCAGAAAGGCAATTCCTTCCCCGGCAAGAGCCAATAGAGATTGCAGCTCCTGGGGGCTAAAGGTGGCTTCTTCACCGGAACTTTGTACTTCGACAAAGGAACCGTTGCCCGTCATGACGATGTTGGCATCGACGGAAGCTTCCTTATCCTCTAGGTAATTCAAGTCGAGAACAGGTTTCCCTTGATAAATACCGGCGCTAATTGCGGCGAGGCTGTCGCGGAAGGGGTTTTCGGAAATTTTACCTTCGAGAAGAGCTTTTTCGATGGCGACTCGGGCCGCCAGGTAGGCGCCGGTGATGGCCGCGGTGCGGGTGCCGCCGTCGGCTTGAAGAACATCGCAATCGACCCACAGAGTGTGCCCGGGGAGTTTTTGCAGGTCAAGAACCGCCCGCAGGGAACGGCCGATGAGTCTTTGAATCTCGACGGTGCGTCCGTCCAGTTTGCCGCGGTTGATATCCCTTTGCTTCCGGTCGTGGGTACTGTAGGGGAGCATTGAATATTCGGCACTCATCCAACCACCGGAAATGCCTTGTTGGCGCATCCAGGGGGGGATTTTCTTTTCCAAAGTGGCGGCGCAGATGACCCGGGTGTCGCCAAAAGCGCAGAGTAAAGAGCCCGGAGCATGGGGAGCAAAATCGGGAGTAAAAGCTACCGTCCGCATTTCATTGGGTGCGCGACCATCCGGGCGTTGAAAATCAGTCATATCATATGAGTTAAAGGTCTAGCCGTGGGCACGCAAACATTTTTGCTGCGGGGAAAATTCTTGCGGAGAAGAGGACAACCGATGGGAAGTGGCGGGGTTTACGAGATTCGGTTTTGCATCCTCTGGACAAGATTGACGAGAAAGTTGGTATTTCCTGGAAGGGACTTTAATTTATTGATGGCTTGGGCACTGAGTTTGTTGGCCTTATTCCGGGCCTCTTCCAGACCAAAGAGGGCGACAAAAGTGGCTTTACCGGAGGCGGCGTCTTTTCCGGGAGTTTTTCCGAGAGTTTCGGCATCTGCGGTCTCGTCTAAAATGTCATCAATAATTTGGAAAGCGAGTCCGATTTCCTGCCCGACTTCGCGAATAATTTTCAAATCCTTTTCCCCGGCATCGCCAATTAAAGCACCAAGAGTCATGGCTTTTTCAATGAGTGCGGCGGTTTTGTGTCGGTGAATATAGTCGAGTTGCTCGGCAGTGGGGGGCTGTTTCTCGGCGAGAATGTCTTCCATTTGTCCGCCGACGAGGCCATCGCCGCCGCAGGCGGTGGAGAGTTCTTGGATCAATCTGACGGCGAGAGTAGGGTTCGATTGGTATTCCCTGGCGATGAGTGAGAAGCCGAAGGCCAGCAGGGCGTCGCCAGCCAGCAGGGCGGTGGGCTCGTCAAATTGGTGGTGGGCGGTAGGTTTTCCGCGCCGAAGATCGTCATTGTCCATGCAGGGCAGATCGTCATGGATGAGTGAGAAGGTGTGGATGCATTCTACGGCCAAGGCGGCGGGGACAGCTTTTGCCCGGGCAAAATAAAGCTCGGCAACGGCGAGGGTGAGAGTAGGCCGCAGGCGTTTGCCTCCGGCCTCCATGCTATAACGCATGGCTTCATGGAGACGTTGGGGACGTTCCCTGGGGTGGGGTAGGTAGTCTTGAAAGGAAGCTTCGATTTCGGAACGGTACGTGGCGAAGCTTTCGTCAAAGGCATCTTTTATTGAACCTGCAGGCATGTAGCAAGGATGAGAAAATTACCTTTATGATGCAAGCAAGCCGGAAAATTTCAAGAATAAGGATCTTCTTAGGTTGTCCTCTGGGTCAAAACGCTGCATAAAGCAGTATTCTATTTTCAACAATGCCAACATACGATTATACATGTGATTCTTGTGGACATGAACAGGAGGTCTTTCAGTCGATGAAGGATGATCCTTTGAAGGACTGTCCGGCTTGTGGAGAGCCGGCGTTTCGAAGGCGGATCGGAGCGGGCGCAGGGCTCATATTCAAGGGCAGCGGATTCTACATTACCGATTACAAGAAGAATCAAACCGACGGATCCAAGAACTCTGGCGAAAAAAAGAAGGTGGAGCCTTCCGAGAAAAAAAGCTCGACCGGAAGCAAGTCAGCTGATTCGGTGGGGAAAGCTGCGGATGGAAAAACAGCTTCAACCCCTTAATTCTTTTTATCATGAGTTCTGAAAGATCTGTTTCACTGACTGAAATTATTGTCGGAGCCTCTTTATCCTTGGTCCTCGGTCTGCTCGCGAGTTTTGCCTACTTGTCTTTGCAACCGGTGGAAATTCTCAGTGAACCTCCCGAAGAAGGGGAATTCCGGTCTTCTGCAGCCTACTTCGTGGAGGGGCAAGCGCAGGGGCAATACCGGAACCAGTGGGAAGGCTTGCTCAATCAGATACAGGAGGTTCTCCGGGGAGGTGATTTGGATGTGACCATCCGCGAGGATGATCTCAACCACTGGGCGGCGGCAAATTTTGTGGCGCCGGACGAGGATGAGATGGAAAGGCCCTTTTTCGGAGGGGTTTTTCCGAAAAACTTAAATTTTCGGGTTAATGAGGAGCTTATACATATTGGCATCGACATGGATTACGATGGTTTAGGTCTGCGACATGTTTTCAAGCTGCAGATCATCGGAGGCCTGGAAGAGAGCCGCGGTCAAAATGAATTCTCAGTTGGAGAGGTCTATCTTGGTCAATGTCGAATCCCAAGTATATTTGGATTACGTGGATTTTTTCTAAACCGTGTCCGGGAATCCTATCCGGTCCCTCCGGCGATTCCCAACGTTCTTCGCGAAGCGGAAGTCTTCGAGGTGAATGAGGGGGAAATTCGACTTGTTGTGGGTTCCTAAGTTAACCGAATTTTTTCGCTGTAAGGGGACCAGCAACATGGCTATTTGGAAAAGAATTATTTGCCTGTTTGCTCTTTTTCTTTCCCCGGGAATTCTAATAGCGGAGGAAGAAAAGAATGCTCCGCGGGAGGATCTTCGTTTTCAGGGAACCAATTTCTTTGAGATATACGGTACGGATTCAAGTAGTCTTCGTGCTTGGAGGCAAATAGCGGGTGAAGTCGAAGAGTCCGTTGGGCAATACCTTCGGCTCCCCCGGGAGTTTCCACATCGGATCATTATACTATTGCGGGACGCAGATCATTACGGAGAGAATGATAATCCTTATCACAAGGAAGAGCGAAGTGGTGGTAGGGTCTTTGTCGAGGTGCGCTGGGATCAGCATTTATCCGAAGAAACGGCTCGCCGCCTCCTGGTTGATGCCTTTTTGTGGCGATGGGCGCGATGGAATCGAATTCCGTTCGAGAATGCGGACGATTCGCCGCAATGGTTACGAGAAGCTTTGGCTTTGGAAAGTGCGATTCGGGGGGAGATCAGTTGGCGGGCTGGAATCATGGACTATTTACAGACGCAAGGCCCTTTTTCGATAAGTGAATTGACCAGCCCTTCGAAGCCAGAGGAGTTTTCTCGGAGATTTCGGTACTCTTCGGTTCTTTTACTGCGGTTCTTGCACTCAGAGGGTCGACAATCACGGTTTTTGGAAACATATCTTCTGCGGCATTTGCGCGGCGAAGATACGATGAACGCTCTCCAAATGGTCTTTGGTGATCGTATGGGTAAAGAAGAAAATTTGGAGCTATGGTGGCTTACCGGTGCAACCGAAATGGTTTGGAACAGGGCTCGGGGGATGCAACGAGCGGACACCACAAGTCTCGATTGGCAAGAGCAGAGGCGTTTACTTTATGCTAGTGAGGAAGGGGAGCGGAAAGAGTTTTTCCCTTCTGATTGGTGGGAGCAGCGGGACGATCCTATGGTGCGCTTTCTTTTGGAGACGCGCTTGCAAAGACTTTCTCTGGAATTGGAGCAAATTCATCCCTTTTATTTTAATGCCTTTCTTGGGTTAGGGAGGTTTATTGACGCAGTCCTATCGGACGAAGAAAGTAGGTCTCGCCAATTTCTGCAGGAGATGGAGGAAGACTATGCGGCTGGCGACAGTTTGCGCAGAGAGATGCGTGAGGTGTTGGACCAGTGGGAGTCTCACGCCGAAGAATGATCTGGCATTACGAAAGGGCTTCAAATAATTAGAAACCATGTTAGCGGAGAAAATTAAACCATTTTTCAAGGAACTTGCGGAGTGCAGTGGCAAAGTGATCCGGCCATTCTTTGGAACTGAGAACTTGGCGGTTGAAATGAAAGAGGATGAGACCCCGGTGACTCTGGCTGACCGCCAAGCGGAAAAAGTTCTACGGGAGCACATTCGCCGGAATTATCCCAAGCATGGAATAAAAGGGGAGGAATTTCCCGACGAGAATGCTGACGCAGAGTTTGTTTGGGTTTTGGATCCTATCGACGGTACCATCAGTTTCACTCATGGCTGTCCTCTGTTTGGAACTTTGATCTGTCTTTTGCATGAGGGAAAGCCTTTGGCCGGGGCCATTCACCAGCCGATTCTCAACCAATTTCTCTATGGAGATGGTAAGGAGACAAGCTTGAATAACCGACCGGTGATGGTCAGTGAAACCACCTCTCTGTCTGAGGCGACTCTTCTGACAACGGATCTTGAAAATGTTGGCCGCTACCAGAACGCTACAGCTTTTGAAGCTTTGATTGATAAGGTGAAATTATTTCGAACGTGGGGGGATTGCTATGGATATCATCTACTTGCTACCGGGAATGCCGATATCATGGTCGACCCGGTACTCAAGCCTTGGGATATTATGGCCTTGATACCAGTGGTTCAGGGCGCGGGAGGGGTTATCACGACTTGGGATGGTAACGAACCTTCCACGGGGGATTCCATCGTTGCGGCAAACCGTTTTATCCACGGTCGGGTATTGGAGGCGTTAAATGCATAGTTTTTCCTTTTCGAGAGGATTGATATTATGTGCTTTCCCTTCCGAGAATAAATTCAAACGAAACGGACTTGATTTTGCTCGTAGACCTTGTGGAAATCCCTAAAACGGGTTCTTTTTTTCCTTATGCGTGAATTTCACTGTGTACAAAATCTCCCCATCCCGGTGGTCCAAGCTTGGGAGTTCGTCTCGAATCCGCGAAACCTCAAGGAAATCATGCCACCGAACATGGGGTTTGATATTACTTCAGGACATCTTCCGGATAAAATGTACCCTGGGATGATCGTCTCCTACAAGGTGCGTCCAATTTTGGGCATAGCCTTCCGTTGGGTCACGGAAATTACGCAAGTTCGGGAGCCTGAATATTTCGTCGATGAGCAACGTTTTGGTCCCTACGCTTTCTGGCACCATAAGCACTTTATTCGAGGGATTGAGGGCGGCGTGGAGATGGAGGATTTGGTCCATTTTAAAGTCCCTGGCGGTAAACTGGGGGATCTGTTTACTCCTCTTTTGGTTTTGCCGAAATTGAGGGAGATCTTCGCGTTTCGCCAAAGAAAACTGGAGGAACTGTTTGGAAAATTTACGGAAACCAGTAATGGTATCTGATGATAACAGAAAAAAAAATTGCTTTCATCGGAGGAATAAACGGCGGTATAGGCTCTGCCCTAACAAACATCCTGTATAATCAAGGTTGGGCCGTATTAGGCTTCAGCCGAAGCGGAGATTCGGTTGAAGGTGCGGAAAAAGTTTGGTCTGCGGATGCTTCGAAGGCCGAAGCCTTTGAAAATCTTGCGGCGACGCTTTTGGATGAGTACGGTGCACCGACGGCTTATTTTCACTGTATTGGGTCGATTTTCCTAAAACCCGCGCATCTGACGAAACCCGAGGAGTTTGACGGCATTTTGCAAAAAAACCTTTACTCGGCCTTTCACGCCCTGCGGCTTTTGGCCGATCCAATTGGTAAAAATGGAGGAGGCAGCTTGACCTTTGTCAGCACGGTTGCCGCTCGAACGGGATTGCCCAACCATGAGACCATCGCCGCTGCCAAGGCAGGGCTGGAGGGCCTGGTCCGAGGGGCGGCCTCCACCTATGCTCCGCGCAAGGTGCGGGTCAATGCAGTTGCCCCGGGGTTGGTGGAAACGCCTGCCGCAAAGGGGATCATCGGTAGTGAAATGGCAAAAAAGGCCTCCGCGGCGATGTATCCCCTCAACCGAATTGGACAACCTGAAGAAGTGGCATCCTTAATGGCTTGGCTAGCCGGTGCAGATGCCGAATGGGTTACCGGTCAGATTTGGAATATTGATGGCGGGATGGGACATTTGCGTCCCAAGCCCAAGGTTTGATGGGTCTTTTCCGGCGTCGGAAGCTGCTTAAACATTAAAGCGGAAGAGAGTGACATCGCCGTCACGGAAAATATATTCCTTACCCTCCAAGCGATATTTTCCAGCCTCCCGGGCCGCGGCAACTGAGCCGAGGTGAGCCAGATCCTCGTAGGACACAACTTCGGCTTTGATAAAACCTTTTTCAAAATCAGTGTGGATTACGCCCGCGGCCTGAGGGGCCTTGGTTCCCTTCGTAAAAGTCCAGGCCCGAACCTCTTTTTCACCTGCGGTAAAGAACGTCTCCAAACCCAACAATTCGTAGGCTTTGCGTATTAGTTGCGAAACCCCCGAGTCTTCCACTCCGAAATCCCGGAGAAAGTCTTTGGCCTCTTCCGGTTCCAAATCACAAAGTTCTGCCTCCAGTCGAGCACTGATAGGGGTAGCCAAGGCACCAAGATTCTCTCTGGCGTACTTGGTAACATTTTGCACATGGGGCTTGGCACTGGCATCCGCCAGGTCATCCTCGGCGACGTTGGCGGCATATAGAACAGGCTTGGCGGAAAGTAGAAAAAGGCGGCGCAGAACTGGCTGTTCCTCCTCGGTCAAGGGGAAGGTAAGGGCGGGTTGGTTGTCGTTGAGATGAGGAAGGAGTTTTTCAATGATGGCCATTTCCTCGATGGCTTCGGCTTCACCGCCTCGTGCCTTTTTGGCGGCCTTCTCACTGCGTTTCTCCAAAGCCGCGATGTCGGCCAGGATCAATTCAGTATTGATCACTTCAATGTCCCGCAGGGGGTCCATACCCCCCATATTGTGGACAATATTCTCATCCTCGAAACAGCGGACTACGTGAATAATCGCATCCACTTCCCGAATGTTGGCGAGGAATTGGTTGCCCAAGCCTTCGCCTTTGCTGGCCCCTGCGACAAGTCCGGCGATGTCAACAAACTCGATCGCGGCCGGAATAACCACGTTGGTTTTGGCAATTTTCCGTAACACCTCAAGTCGTTCGTCAGGAACCTGAACGACCCCAACATTGGGCTCAATGGTGCAAAAGGGATAATTTGCTGACTCGGCCTTGCGGGTGCGCGTCAACGCGTTGAAAAGGGTGGATTTACCCACATTGGGAAGACCGACAATACCAGCTCTTAGCATAAGAAAAACAATTAGATCGAAAATTCGTCAAACTGTTTAGAGAAACAGCAAAACTCCTTCGATGTCAAAGCTCCATAACCAAGGGTCAACCGATTTGCTTAAAACCCAGGTAATTTGAATTATTGACGCCAAATAAATGTACGGGTCTTTCGAATATTGACATTCTTTCGGTTTGCCGGGAGGAGTGGGCGTGGTAGGATAAACGGGAATGAGCGATCAGGGGCGACAGTTCGGGGTGGAGGTCAGGGAGGAAGAGGGGGAAGTGGTGTGGAGCTTTTCGGGGGAGTGGGTCTTGCGGGTGGCTTCCAACCAGAGAAGGGATGTATACCGTAAAAGGCTCGTTCACTCTCTTCGGGAGGGGCGGAAAATTCGTTTGGAGATGAAGCGAATGAAGGATTGGGACACCAGTTTTCTGGGGTTTCTAGAGGCTTTGCGGAAGACCGGAGTAAATGAACATGGTTGCACCTTTGTCGATGAGAGCGTTCCGGATGGGATGCGGAAATTAATGAATCTTGCCAAGGCGGTACCTGAGGTTCCTTCCGAGAAAAGTGAGAAACCAGATTCTTTTTTGACCCAGGTAGGTTTGGGAACGGTAGGGGTTTTTCAAGGTATTCGTTGTTATCACGAGTTTATCGGAAAGCTTTTGCTCGATTTTGGAAGATTGGTTCTGGGGCGGGCTTCCTGGCGAACCAAGGATTTCTGGCTAGCCTTACAGCAAGCGGGGCCTCAAGCCCTGCCGATCGTTACTCTGCTGGCCTTTCTAACGGGTTTGATCATCGCCTTTATAGGAGCGATTCAGCTACAGAAATTGGCGGCTGATATTTTCGTGGCGGATTTGGTTGGGCTGTCTATGACCCGTGAACTGGCGGCGGTGATGACCGGAGTGATCATGGCAGGACGAACGGGAGCAGCCTATGCCGCGCAGATCGGGAGTATGCGGGTGAACGAGGAGATTGATGCTCTGCAGAGTTTGGGGATCTCCCCAATCCAATTTTTGGTTTTGCCCAAAGTTATAGCGCTCGTATTGATGATGCCCTTGTTAACCGCGTTTGCCAATGTGGTCTCAATTTTCGGAGGGCTTCTGGTGGCGATGGGGGTGACTGATGTGACTGTGGCTCAATACCATTGGCAAATCGTTGGGGCGGTCAGCGGGATTGACGTTTTGGTAGGGCTTTTCAAATCCATGATTTTCGGAGTGATCATTGCTTTGTCGGGCTGCTATCGCGGGTTACGTTGTGGCAAGGATGCAGCTTCAGTTGGTCGAGCGACTACTTCCGCAGTGGTGACCGCGATTACCTGGATCGTGGTGTTTGATGCCCTTTTTGCGGTGGTTTTTCACATTTTGGGCATATGAGGGACGAGGAGAAAAAACTTTGCCAAGAGCCCATTATCGAGGCCCGTAAGCTTACGATGGCGTATGGGTCGCTAGTGGTGCAAAAGGATCTCAACTTTAAAGTGCGAACGGGTGAGGTGAAGGTGATTATGGGAGGCAGTGGCTGTGGGAAAAGCACCCTTCTCCAGCATTTGATTGGGATGATGGCACCCGCCGCCGGGGAGATTTTCTTTTTTGGAGAACCGATTCCCTCGGAAGAAGGCAGGCTGAGAAATTTGCGTAAGCGGTTCGGGGTTCTCTATCAGGGTGGCGCTTTGTGGA
Organism: Opitutales bacterium; assembly: GCA_022565335.1. Classification (GTDB taxonomy): domain Bacteria; phylum Verrucomicrobiota; class Verrucomicrobiia; order Opitutales; family T3Sed10-336; genus JAIUMY01. Next base: position 12,380 of record JAIUMY010000042.1, on the reverse strand, counting down.
GTTCCTTGACTTTGGCAGAGAATGTAGCTTTGCCGCTGGAAGAGTATACAGATTTGAACAAGCGTGAAATTGCCGAATTAGTGGACTTTAAATTATCCCTGGTGGGGCTTTCCGGACTAGGGCGTCGTTATCCTTCCGAGTTGAGCGGGGGGATGAAAAAGCGGGCTGGCTTAGCTCGTGCCATGGCGTTGGATCCGGAGGTACTGTTTTTTGATGAACCTTCCGCCGGGTTGGATCCATTGAGCTCCAGGCGCTTGGACGAGTTGATTTTATCACTCCGCGAGACTTTGCAAGCGACCATAGTGGTTGTTACCCATGAACTGGACAGCATTTTCGCGATTGCGGACTCGGCACTGTTTCTTGATTCCGGAAAAAAAACGGCAACCGCAGAGGGGGACCCTCGAAAACTCCGGGACGATGAAAATGCGCCTTCTTCAGTTCGAAAGTTTTTGCGCCGGGAGGCAGATTCGTAGATGTTGGGATTATGAATTCGGTGAAACCGCAGTGGATCGGTCTGTTTGTCACCACGGGCTTCGCAGCCTTGGTCGGGCTGGTGGTGGTTTTTGGAGGTGGAGTGTGGCGAGCTGATACGCATACGTTCGTGCTGTTTTTCGACCAATCGGTAAACGGTTTGCATCCTGGATCCTCCGTTAAATTTCGCGGGGTTCCGGTTGGTTCGGTGGAGAGGATTGCCCTAAGAGTGGACGGGCAACGGCCGGAATCCCGGGCGGTTCCGGTTATAATAAAAGTTGATCGTCGTCGGTTGGAACGCGACTTGGGAGTGGGCGGGGAGTTTTTAGGGGAAGGATCTTTTCAAGAAACCCTCCGGCGTGGGCTTTGCGGAAGGCTCAACATGGAGAGCTTTATTACGGGGCAGCTTTTTATCGAATTGGATTTTGTGGATCGAGATAATCTGGTTTTCCACTTGGAGGATGCCCACGAATCTTTGCGCGAAATCCCCACTGTTCGCTCGCCTTTTGATGAATTGACGGCGGACATAGTGGAGTTGATTGGGGATTTTGAGGAAGTTGATCTTGTTTCCCTTAGCAAAAATCTGGATCGGCTATTGATCTCTGCCACAAATGCGATTGAAGAGAGTGATTTTCCCCGTCTTTCCGGCGAGACCACGCGATTGATTGAGCAGGCAAATGAACTTTTGGAGAAGCAGGACATTGGTGGGGCAATAGACTCCTTTGCGGAAGCTTCAGGAGCAATTGCCGCTCTGGCAGGAGAGGCTGAGAAATCTTTGCGGAATCTTGGAGAGGAGGGTTTGCCTTTGGGGGAAGACTTGGTGGAGCTGGCGAACAATTGGTCTATGGCGGCCCAGGAGGTGACCCGTTTAACGCGGGAATTGTCTCTTCTTTTGGGAGATGATTCGGACTTTCGTTTTGAAGCCGGTGACTCCCTGAGGGAAATCAGCCGGGCCGCCCGCAGTATAAGGAGTTTTATCAATTACTTGGAAAGAAATCCGAGAGCCCTTCTGACGGGCCGGGAAAGTAAGGACAGTTGGCCGGAGGAATCGCAATGAACAAAAGCAAAAGGGTCAAGAAAGTGGGTGTAGGGGCAATGCTCTTTGCCGGCATCGTTTTCATGGTAGGATGTGTGAACCTAGAACCGACCAGGGACGTCGTTCGGTGGCATCTTCTGCATTCACCTTCTGAGGCAGAGCTACAAGAGGATTCTTTTTCTGATGAGGAAGGGGCATGGTTTGTCAGGCCGGTGCGGCTACCCGATTATCATCAGGGGAACCGGATGTTTTTTTCTTCGGAAGAGAGAGGGGTGGTTTATGTTGAGCGGGATTTTTGGGCGGAGCCTCTAAGCGATGCGGTCGGAAGAGTGGTGGCAATGGAATTAGCGCAGCGCACGCGAAAATTAGTGAATTATTATCCGGTCAGTAGGAAAAGCGCAGAGGATGGCGAGTTTTTACTGAGTTTTTCCCGGCTTGATCCGGTGAAAAATCGCGGGGTAGTGGTTGACGTAATGGTAACCCGGACCAGGCCCGATCAAGAAGGGGATCGGGAGGGGGATTGGCGTAAACGATTTCGTTTCACCTATGGGGAAGGGAACTACGCCCAAGGGGGAGATATTGTGAGGGAGCTCGAAGCAGCTCTGGCCGAATTGGCTCGTCGGCTGAGCGAATGAAAGGCTGCGCAATGGCGAACACTTGCTCCGGATAGGCAACGCGGCCGGGGGAGGTTACGAGAACCGGACCTTCATGCCGTCGTAGGCTTTGGAAATTACTGCTTCAGTAGTTGCCCAATCGAGGCATGCGTCGGTGATTGAAACACCGTAATCCAATTCGGCTCTGGGCTGTGGGAAAGCTTGTTTGTTTCCGTGAATATTACTTTCCAACATACACCCGATAATCGTCGGGTCACCGGTAGCGATTTGTTCTAAAATATCATCTAAAACCAAAGGCTGGTTTTCCGCTTGTTTGTTGCTGTTGTCGTGGCTGCAGTCAACCATAACGGCAGGAACCAACCCCGCTTTCGTCAAGGTTTCCCGTGCTTCGGCGACGTGTTGGGCAGAATAATTCGGGCCCTTGCTGCCTCCGCGCAAGACCAGGTGGCAATTGGGGTTTCCGTTGGTGGTCAGGGAAGAAGCTTTCCCTTCACTGCTAATCCCGAGAAAGGTTTGCGGCTGACTGGCCGCTTTAATCGCGTTAATTGCCGTGCGAAGGTTTCCATCCGTCCCGTTTTTGAATCCCAGGGGCATCGACAAGCCGGAAGCCATTTGGCGGTGGGTCTGAGATTCGGTCGTTCGTGCGCCAATTGCAGACCAACTGACGAGATCGGCAATATACTGTGGGGTTATCGGATCGAGTAACTCCGTTGCGGTCGGTAGGCCGGCCGATAAGACTTCACTCAAAAAAGACCGGGCCATACGCAAACCCTTGAAAATATCGCAGGAATTATCCAAATCGGGATCCATGATCATCCCTTTCCAGCCAACCGTCGTCCGTGGTTTTTCAAAATAAACCCGCATGACCAGTAAAAGCCGATCCGAGACTTGATTTGCCAATTTGGCAAGTCTGCGCGCATAGTCTCTTCCCGCTTCCACATCATGAATCGAGCAGGGTCCGACGACCAAAAGCATCCGGGGGTCGTCACCGAAAATAATACGATGGATCTCTCCCCGGGTTTTTTCGATAAAGGCCTCTTCGTCGTCACTGCGGGAGATTTCTCCGATCAGTTCCGCTGGTGAGGGAAGTACCCTGGTTTCTGTGATGTTGATGTCGGTAACTCTTTTCGTCATGGGAAAAAGATTTAGCAGAAAGCCGGTAAGGGGAATTGACAATCCTAAAAAGCCATCAGGAAGAATCGCCTTTTCAAGACAAAGAAAAGGCGGGTCGCCTACCCCTAAGCGACCCGCCACTGCTTTCTTTCTTAGTTACCCCAAAACTCCTACTTGCGTAGGAGAAAATCAAGATGAATTAAGTAATGGGGTATTTTTCACCCAGGGTCAAGAGGTTTTTTCGAAAAAAATGAATTTTTTCGATGATTTGCCCTGAGCCCTCTCGTTTGCTACTCTTGTGACACTTATGAAAAGGGTATATTTTGAGACGAGATCCTCTTTCGCGCTGGTTCGGGTAAGTGGAGAGGATCGTTTTTCTTTCCTTCAAGGGCAATTCACTGCCGATTTGCGGCCTTTGGCCGAAGGGCAAGGGGCGTCCGTTTACGGACTGTTTCTCGATAATCGGGGAAAAATGGTGACTGATGCCTTTATTCAGGCATCGAAGGAAGAATTCGTAGTCTACGCGCCTTCGGTTGAGCCGGAGGTTCTTATCGAAAGGCTCGATAGTTATTTGATCGCCGACGAAGTCGAATTGGAAGACATGAGCGGAGACTACTCTATTGTAACTCTTTCCGGCGAGGCAGAAACACCAGGGGATGACGAGGGAATTTACCGGTTTCCCAGTCGTCGGTGGCCCGCTCCGGCGTTTGATTATCTTTTGGCTGATGAAAAAAAGAAGGCCTTTTTAGATGGGTTCGGAGATAAGGAAATGACTGAGGCAGAGCCGGGGACCGTAGCTGAAAACAGGGTTTTGCACAATTTGCCCAGAGTCCCCCAGGATACGGGGCCACGCCTTTTGCCCCAGGAAGCGGGTTTTGAGAATTGTGTATGCTATACCAAAGGCTGTTTTCTGGGTCAGGAAGTTATGGCCCGATTTAAAAATTTCGGGGCCCGGCGCAGGGGACTGTTTCCTGTGAGGATCGATGGAGAAAATCTTCCGGAACCCCCTTTTTCGCTTGCGCTTAATGAGAAAAAAGGGGGAGAAATGATTTCCTTGATCAGGATGCCGGAAGGTTCCGGACTTGGTTTTGCGATGCTACCTCTGGAGTGGGAGCATTCTAATGGAGGTTGGTCGACCACTACAGGCGCAATCAATGCAGTGGAAATTTTAAAATCATCTCCCGGGTATCATGAAAGAAAGTGAAATAATAAATAATCTAACGGTCGTTTTTCAGAATTTAGGTGCGGATAAGGGACAAGCATCGGTAATGGCCAGACAACTTTGGAAGCGTGCCCGGCAAAAGGCTTTGGAGGAAAAATTGGCACCCGAAGAGGCCTTGGAGGCCCTGTTAAAGAAAGCAGTTGAAGGACGTCAGGGGACTTTTGGAGGCTGAAACCGCGCCACAGGCCAAAAAAATCAGGATATTTTAGCAAAAAGCGCATATTTACGCGGTTTTTCCGTTGACCATAACCAGTTTTGCCACTGTTCTAAGGGCCTCGGTCTAATAGTGACCATTAACTAACACCCAAAACCCAAAGGAATATCCTATGAACAAAGCTGAACTCGTTGCTGAAGTGCAAAAAAACCTCGGAAAAGAAACCTCTAAAGCAGCTGCTGAAGCCGCTGTTAATGCTGTTCTCGATTCGATCAAAAAGGGCGTGAAGAAAGATAAAAACGTCCAATTGATTGGATTTGGCACTTTCTCCGTGGCTAAACGCGCTGCCCGCGATGGTATTAATCCCCGCACCAAGGAAAAGATTAAGATCAAAGCCTCCAAAACGGTTAAGTTCAAGCCTGGTGCTGCCCTCAAGGGTGTAGCCTAAAGGCCCCAAAACGACCGCTTTCGCGGAACCCGCGCTTCCTTTTGAAGCGCGGGTTTTTTTTATCCTTTTCAATTATGCCGGTTTTCGTTCCTCTTGAAACCATGTCTGTTTATAAAGAAGTCTATGGGAATGCTCCGGAGTTGATTTCATCGGCCCCGGGAAGGGTTGAGGTTATTGGCAATCATGTGGACTATAACGGCGGCCTGGTTATTGGCGCAGCCATCAATAGAAGGGTTCGGTTGGAGCTCGGCACAAACACCTCTGGCCTTCTAAGGCTCATTTCTGGTCTAGATGCAAGGCCCGTTGAACTCCCCCTCAGGAAAACTCTCTTGCCGCTAAAAGGGCAGGAACGCTGGGCCAATTATCTTCTTGGCGTCATTAAAAAACTCCAGGAACTCGGCCTATGTTTGGAATCCGGAATAAATTTGGCCGTATCTTCGGAATTACCTTCCGGAGCAGGTCTTAGCAGCAGCGCCGCCTTGGAGATGGCCACTGCGGTTGCTTTTAACGAGTGGGCCCAGCTCGGCTTGGACACCAAGACCTTGGTCCAAGTGGCCCGATGGGCCGAAAATGAGTTTGTCGGAGTTCCCTGCGGAATTCTGGATCAAGGGGTAGTAGGTTTTGGCCAAGCGAACCACTTGGTGGCCATTGATTGCCGGAAGGAGGATTTTCATGCCATTCCATTGCCTCCCGATACGTGTTTTTGGATTTTCAACTCGGGGAAGAAGCATTCGTTGGTTGATTCTTTTTACGCGGACCGCTTTGGCGAATGCCAGGAGGCGCTTTCACTTCTGCGTGGAGCCATGCCGGGATCTTCTCATTTGGCTTTGGTCACGCCTTCCCAGTTAGAGGAATTTCAAGACCGTTTACCCAAGACTTTAGCTCGCCGGGCCAGACATGTTGTGGAGGAGCAAGGCCGCGTTGAATCTTTTATGCAGGCTTTGGAAAATGGAGAAGGTTGGGATGTAACCGGACCATTGTTGAGCGCCTCCCACGCCAGTTCCAGAGATCTTTTTGAGAACAGTATCGAAGAATTGGATTATTTGGTCGAATCTCTGATAGCCTGTCCCGGAGTCTACGGGGCTCGGCTGACTGGTGGAGGTTTTGGTGGCGCGGTTCTCGCGGTGACCAGCCCTTCTTTTGCCGAACCCGAGGGCAGGGCCATTTCCCATTCCTACCAAAAGCGCTTTGGACATGCCCCCCAAGTTATTCGATTATCACCCGATGAAGGTGCTCGAACCGATCCCATCTGAGGGGATCGCTTTGTTTTCTTGGAATTTTGCCTTCGGAGGGAGCAAAATTCCTCACCCGGGGAACAAAAACGCAGCATTATCGGCGAAGTACTGGTCCACCCAGTAGTCGAGAAAAAGGAAATAGACCAAAGCTCCCGCCGCCAACATTGGCCCAAAAGAAACCATGCCTCCTTCCGGCAATTCTTCGGCGACATCATCCTCCGAAGACATGTTTTTCTCGTTTACTTGAGACTTCTCTGGCGTTGCCTTTGATTCCGGAGCTTTTCGGAAAAGGTTAATTGCCCGCCATACCACTACGCCCAGAAGTCCGATTAGCGCTCCGCCAAAAATGGAAAACACAGCCCCCTGCCAGCCAGTGAAAGCCCCGATGGCGGCAATAAATTTAACATCTCCGAAGCCCATGGCTTCCTTCTTGAGCGCCATACTTCCCAATATTCCGATCCACAAAATCAACGCACTCCCAATGAGACCCCCAACGATTGCGAGGATACCGGATTGAAGAGACGCCAAAAGGGGAAGAAAAGATTCCCGGTCATGCAAGCTGGGAAAAAGAAACGCCAGGAAAATCCCCAGCAGAAAACCTCCGATGGTAAATCTGTCGGGGATGATCATATGATCAAAATCTATAAAAGTAGCACAAATGAGAATTGCTACGAAAACGAAACCACACAAGGCCTTGCCCGGAGGAAACAGGAGCCAGCAGGTGAGAAAGAGAATGGCCGTTAGTAACTCGATCGCAGGGTAACGAATACTGAAGGGACGGCGCTCCGGACAATGGCATCTTCCACGTAGGAAAATCCAGGTAAGGATAGGTATGTTATGATACCAGGGAATGGATCGGCCACAAACACAGTGGGAACCCGGGGAGATAATCGATTTCTCCAAAGGGATTCGTAGAATACAGACGTTCAGAAAACTGCCGGTTATCGCCCCTAGAATAAAAGAAAGGCTAGGGAAGAACCACGGGAACAGTTCGTTAAAGGCAAAGAAATCTTCGAGCATGGGAAAGGTGAGGTTTTATTGTTGATTACCGATTCAAAAGGATCTGACAATCGTAAAACTGATTTCAAACAAAAGCGGGGAAGGTTAAAAACTAAAACGCAGATCAGATCGCAACAACAAGGGTAGGATCTCCTCCAGGGCACCGTGAATGTGAAAATTTAAGTCAAAAGGGAGAATGTCTTCGTTCAGTGCTTGTGTGCGAATTCTCAATTTGATGGGGGTATTGGGTTCTTCGGGACGGAAAAGTTGTACGAGAAACTCCTCCACGACCAAATTCTCCAAACCAGATTCAGCTCGCCGGAGCAATTCATATCGAGGGTGGCTCGGGGAAAGGTTTCCCGTGAAAAGACCTGGATATCGAATTTGCAGGTTCGCTTTTTCGCCTTCCGGCAAAGCGAGACTCCCAGGCAGAATTCTAAATTGTTCCGGCGATGCGAAAAAAGAAACTGCTCCTTCAAGGTTACCTTCGCCGGTAGTGTGCAGTTCCGGAAAAAGAGCCAACAATTCCTTTATCGGTACGTTTTGAAAATTCAGACGAATAATTCCTTCGGGCTCCAATGGATTAAGGGAAAAGGGTGATAGTTCGAGGTTGGCGGACCGCCATGAGGTGCTTGCGGTCTCAACCGAAACGGTGTCCCAATTTTCCATAATGCCTGCAACCCTCCCTTCGTGAAAAGGGAGGTCGGCGATGCGGAGCTCTTCAAAAGTTAGGACCAGGGGAAATTTTGCCGTGCCTGGTTCCTCTTCGCCAATGGGTTTCATTTTCCCCTCCCAAATATTGCTCCAAAGCGCACTGAAAGTCAGGTTTTTTCCATCCAGATCCCATTTTGGAATAGCAAAATCAATAAGGTTTACAATTAGGCCTAGTTCGCTGGGGTTTTCTGTTGCAGGATTGTGGATACGACCAGCGAAGACGAATTCTTTCAGAGAGGCGGTTGTTTCAATTCCAAGGAGGTCGTGGATAAGGTTTCTCCAGAAGGTACTTACTTCATGTTTTTGTATTTCGCCTTCGATGTGAAGAATTTCTTCTTCGAGTGAAGTGAAGCGGTATTCGAGAAGGAAGGAGAAAAAGTCATTTTCTGAAAAAACCTTCAGGATGGTTCCATCGTTTCCGCTTTGCCCTTCAGCCTTCCAGGGGAGGCTTATTTGAGAATTGTACCAATGGGTAAACCTCGCTTTACCATCCTTGCAATGGAGGTGGATTTCATTGATGAAAGGAATTTCGGGAAGGGGGAACAGAGGCCTGCTAATACCGGCAGTCTCTTCAGCGGTATCGTTATTCAGAGTTCCCTTTAAGACCGGGTTCATAAACTCTCGCCAGTTATTGATGTCAATGTCCAAAAAGGGCTCTTGGAGTTGGAAATCCGCCGCATAGGCGCTGGGGTCTAAAGCCGATCTTGCCAAGGAAATGGTGGTTTTAGGTATAACGAAGTTGAGCCATTCGTTTTCAAGAGTGAAATTGAAGACGTCGGCTTTTCCCGTTTGGGGAAGCACTGATTGCCAGTTTCCCGGGGTAAGTTTGCGAAGGTCTCCTTCACTGGCGAGACTCATTTCGTTAATTTTCCAGGATAGCGCATAGTCCGTGATGTTCCCTGAGAGGCCTTCTCCGGTGATTGTTTTTTCCCACTTTCCGTCCTGGTCACCTTTTTCGTTCCATCTCGCCTTGAAGGTGGCTTCGACGGACCCTTCTACAGGTAGGAGATGGAGATGCTCAACGGGGATCAGTTCAGAAAGGTATTGTGACCCGAAGCCGTCGACTTCCATTTTAGCCTTGGCTCTCAGTTCCGGATTTGCGCTCTGACCTTGAGTGAGTAGCAGGTCAAGCTGTTCCAAGGTCTCTGCATGGAAAAAACGTAGGGCCAGGGGAAAATGTCCTTCGGTATCCCGGTGTCGTTCACCGTGAAGAAGTAAATCCGGCAGCTTTTCGTGCTGCTGGAAAGTCACACTTTGATTTCTGAACGCAAACTCCAGTGGGTAATCTTTCAACAGCGAAGACAAAAACTCAACGGGTTCCGGAGATTCTTGAAGGCCTTCCTCCGCTTCGGGTTTATGGCTTGTCAGAAACTCCTGGAATTGGGAGAGGTGGATTGCCCATTCACCGCTTCGCACCCCTAAACGACCCCAGTTCTGAGCGAGCGAGAGTTCGTCATCAACCATTGCGGAGAGACCTTGTAAATTGATGTCGGCGAAAGAAGTAGTGAGTCCAAGAGCATCAAGGTGAATCATTCCTTTCCAGGTTTCATCCGAACCCGCAAGTGATAACAATCCGAGAGGGTTGTGAAGTTCGGCAAGAAAACCATCTATGTCGATGCGGGAGTTCCATGAGTTTTCCCGTAAACGCAGATGTTCGGTTGTTGCGTTGACTCTAGCCTCGGGGTTTTCACCCGGAACCCATACAATTTCAGCGCGAAAATCGATTGGATCGGTTTCCAGGGTGAGAAAAGGAAATGTTTCAAAAACCACAGGAAACAAGTCGGGTGAAGGAATATTCCAATTGCCCAGACTCAATTCTTGAGAGTCAAGTTTTAGATAAGGAATGCCCGTAGAGATTTCGGCCCACCATTTGCCCTCTCCTCTCGTTGCAGTAAGTCTGACGCGCTTTTGGCCATGTTCTAAATGGGCCTGAAGGTAACGTCCTTCCTCCTTCATAGTGGAGAATAAAAAGGCCTCCACTGGGGTCGGGAGAATTCCCTCCCAAGAGTGATGAATTTGGATTTGGACAATGCTTATATGGTCAACAGGCCACGTTTGGAAAAACACCTCGCTATTAAGGAACTCCGAGAGGTCAGTTTTGGAGGGGTCATTCCTTTCCGTTTCGGCCAGTTGACCGGACAAGTGGACAATGGCTTTCTCGCCAGTGAGGGAATTTAGTTTTCTCGCGGTAAATAAGCCTGCGTCATGGGTGAGGCCGACATTTTCAAATCTGACTGACCACTCTTCTGATTCAAGAGATAGTTCTTCGATGAAAAGATAACCCCAGCGCCAGTCGGTAATCGAAATGTCCACCGTAATTCCCGCTTCGGAAAACTGTCGGGCAAGGATTTTTTCCGCGATGGGAACTCGAAAAAACGCCAAAACCAAAAACGCCAAAAGCAAAATACCCGGAAGCAGAAGGAGGCTTTTCAAAAATACGTTTTTCAGAAATCTAACCATCAGACTTTCTTTTCCTAAGAAACTCACGTACAGCCTTCAAGTTCATGGTGTTGATGACCTCTTCAGGTTGAAGCCATCCTTTCCTCGCTATATTGACCCCCGCCAGGGTGTAGGCAAAGTGGTCGGTGTGATGGGCGTCCGGGTTTATGCTGGCGCGGACCCCCTTTTCACGGGCATACCGCCACCAGCGCCAATCCATGTCCAAACGGCGCGGGTGAGAGTTGATTTCTATGACCACCCCATTGGCCGCTGCAGCATCGATGATTTTCCGGTGATCAAGCTCATAGGGTTCTCGTTGTAAAAGGAGCCGGCCCGTCGGGTGGGCGATCATGGTTACCAAAGGGTTTTCCATCGCCGCAATGAGCCTGGAGGTTTCGTCCGGGCCTTTTTGTCCTGAACGTGCGTGAACGGCCGCAATCACATAATCACACTCCGCCAATACCTCATCAGAAAGATCAAGCGATCCATCGGAGAGGATGTCACATTCGATGCCCGCAAAAAGATGAATCTCACGGTCGGCGGAGGCGTTGTAATCCTTGATTTCCTGGATTTGGTTGATCAACTCTTTTTCATTCAACCCGTTGGCTTGAAAACTTGCCTTGGAGTGGTCGGAAATGCCCAAATATTCCCAACCTATTTGGGCTGCGGCATGGGCCATTTCTTTCAGCGATGACTTCCCGTCGCTGGCCTTGGTATGGTTGTGGAAAACCCCCTTTAAATCAGTATTGCTTATCAGCTCAGGAGTTTTCTTTCCCTCCAATCTTTCAAGCTCTTCCCGTCCCTCCCTAAGCTCTGGTGGAATAAAAGGTAATTTAAGAAAATCAAAAAGAGCCTTCTCAGTCAGAATATCTTTCGGGATTTCCTCCGTCTTTTCCGCCTTCAAGCCCCATTCGCTTAAACTGTAACCTCTCTGCAAAGAACGACTCCGGAGGGCGACATTGTGTTCTTTTGAGCCGGTAAAGTGGTGTAGTGCAAAAGCATACTGTTCCGGCGGCACGACCCGCAGGTCGGCCTGCAAACCCCCCGTGAGGCGAACACTGGCCTTGGTCTCTCCTTTGGCAGTGACTTCTTGTACTTCGGGGCGACTGGTGAACCATTCCATTATGGGAGCAGGGGAGAGGGAGCTGGCGAGAAAATCGAGATCTCCAACCGTTTCCTTTTTTCGGCGAAGACTCCCCGCAATCTCTGCTTTTTCCACTTCCGGTAATTCTCTCAAAGCGGTCACCAATGGTTCGGCAATTTCATGGGCATCCCACCAAAGATGCCTTGCCATGTAAGCTTCCCGGTTCTCGATGCCTTTTAGGATTTTCTCTTCGGTTTTCTTCCCAAATCCATCCAACGTTTGCAATTTACCCTTCTCGCAAGCCAATTTAAGCTCCTCGATGCTATGAATATTTAGGTTCTTATAAACCGCTTTTATTTTCTTTGGCCCCATCCCCGGAATATCCAGCAGGTTCAAAAGTCCATGCGGAATAGACGCCTTAAGGTCCGTATAATAGGGAAGTTCTCCCTCGGTAACCAAGCGGCTGATTTTCTCCGCAATGGCCTTTCCGATACCTTTTACTTTATCCAAGCGCTCTTCCTCAACCAGCGTTTGCAAATCCTCCTCCAGCCCCTCCAATGTCCTCGCGGCATTTATATACGCTCTCGTTTTAAAGGGGTTCTCTCCCTTTATTTCCAGAATGACCCCGATCTCCTCCAAAATACCAATGATTTCATTTTTCGTAGCCATCCTCTCATCCTCTCTCAACCCAACCACCAAAGGCAATTCCAAGTTTAAATTTGCGGGTAATTTAATTACTTGACATATGAATGTTCGGGTTATTCATGCTTGACTGTGGGGGTGGGTTCTTTAGGATGGGAGGCATGAAACGTATTGTCATTGAAGAGGGAGAAGGGGTGTACCATATTATG
>JAIUMY010000041.1 GCA_022565335.1 Opitutales bacterium | reverse complement strand
CGGCTGCGCCTGCACAGGCTGGAAGCCTATGCTACCCCAAGTACAGCCACTGCCCGCACAGGCTGGAAGCCTATGCTACTCCTGGTTCCAGCGGACGATTTCGGGGGTAGCACAGCCATCTTGGCTGTGTATCGGCTGCGCCTGCACAGGCTGGAAGCCTATGCTACCCCAAGTACAGCCACTGCCCGCACAAGCTGGAAGCCTATGCTACTTCTGTTTCGAAAGCCCGCCTCAGGAAGAGGCTTTTTGTTCGAGAATTTTTCGCAATTGGTCCTTGCCGCGGCGCAGGCGGGACATGATGGTGCCGATGGGGGTGTCGAGGGTGGCGGAGATTTCCTTGTAGGATAAGTTTTCCAAATAAAAGAGGGCCAGTGGGGCCCGGTAATTCTCGGGGATTTTCTGGAGGGCTTCCAGGGCGGTTTGGGAATCGAGGGTGCGTTCCGGATGAACGGTGGTTTGGTCGGGAAGTTCCCATTCCAGAGAAGGGCGGTCACTTTCGTCCTGTTCGGCGCTCGGGTGAAGGGAGAGTTTGGGAAATTTTTTCCGATGCCGGTAGCCATCGATAAATTCCCGGTGGGCGGTGTTGAAGAGCCACCGTTTGATGTGCCGGCGGTCCGTTAGGCGGTCCAGGTTGCGGGCCAGTTTGAGAAAGGTGTTCTGGGTCAGGTCCAGGGCCTCCGCCTCCCCGAAGGTCAGCGAACGGCAAAACCGATACAGGTCATTGTAATGTGATTCGGCGATGGTCGCAAACCACTCATCGTTGGGTTGCTCATCAAGGCGCGAGGGGGTCTCTCGGGGGGCGGTTAAAACGGCTTCGGGCATAAGGCAAATTTGGGTTTAGCGTGATTTCAGGCGAGAGAGTGTTTCGATGATTTTAGAAGGAGCCAGACGATTGGTTACGTCCACCGGCATATCGAAAAACCGGACCCTGCCGTCGGGTGATAAAATGATCGTTCCCGGTAGGGTGATTTCCGGTGTGGGATTGGTTTGGTGGTCAGCGGGAAACCAAGGGATACGTTTGGCCAAAGGGAGAAATTCCTTGGGCAAGGGAAAGCGCAGTCCGGCCATGCGGGCCGTTTTTCCTCGGGGATCGGGTAAAGTGCAAAACCCCTTGGTGGTGGTTTCCGGAGAAGAGTCCTCGGGAGGAAAGAGAACCAGAACTTTGGCTTTTTCACGCTTCAAGGTCTCGTGTTCCTGGTAAAGGTGACGAAAGGCTAAATTGCAGAACGGAAACCGGTAGCCGAAACTGAAGGCAATGATGATGGTTTTGGCTTCACGGGCTTGTTGGGCATGTTCAGGAGGGAGAGAGGCTAAAAAAGCCTCGAAGCCGGGCAGGGCGGAGCCAGCTTTCAAAGGGGGTTTACGGCGCAAGGCATAGGCTGCGGTCTCCTCAATAAAACGAATCCAGGAGCGGCGGGTTTCGTTCGGTAGTTCGGAGATTAAATGGCGATAAAGGGTTTGGTGTTCAGCGGCATAGTCGCCAACCGTTTCAGCGGTGGGTGAAGATTTCATGCCCGTCCTTTAAGGAGGAATCGTGCCAGGGTTTTTATGGGTGTTGTAAGTGTCTGGTTTGAAACGAGAAGAAAAATTTAAAAAAAATCTCTTAGGATTAAAAGCTCCGCGATCCACGGTATTCCGTGGGTTTTCTCGCGGGCATCCGTGGGAGGGGGAGGTTTCCGTGGGGAAGGAAATTTAGACCCGCCGCGTCGAGATTTATAAGCGGGGAGTCGTTTGGAGCGATTTTGTGGTCCCGATTCAGGAAAGGCCGTATTTGCGGATGCGATCGCGAAGGGTACTGGGGGCAATTTCCAATTTGCGGGCGGCGCCGTGGGGCCCTTCAATTTTTCCGCCGCATTGGGTCAGGGCCAGTTGAATGGCCTCTATTTCGACCTCCTTAAGGGAGGAGGATGGAGTGGTCCTTGCGGCCGGAGCGGGGTTGGCCGTTGGCGAAGTTTTATGTGGCAGCGGGGGCAATTCGAGTTGTTTGCCGGTGGAGAGAATCAGGGCCCGTTCAATGATGTTTTCCAATTCCCGGATATTTCCCGGCCAGGAATACTTTTGCAGGGCTTTGATGGAGGATGGCGAGATGGTTTTCACTGAGCTGCCGGTCTGGGGGCGGTGCTTTTCGATGAAGTGTCGGGCGAGGAGAGGGATGTCGTTGAGGCGATCGCGCAGGGGAGGGAGTTTAAGCGGGAAGATGTTCAGGCGGTAATAAAGGTCTTCACGGAATTTTTGTTGGGTGATTGCTTCCTCCAGGTTCCGATTGGTGGCGGCAATGACCCGGACATCGGTGGAAAGGGTTTCCTGTCCGCCAATCCTCTCGAATTCGCCTTCCTGCAAAACGCGCAGCAGCTTGCTTTGCAGGTCCAGGGGCAGTTCGCCAATTTCGTCGAGAAAAAGCGTGCCCCCGTCGGCGAGTTCAAATCGTCCCTTGCGTTGGGCGTAGGCTCCGGAAAAGGACCCTTTTTCGTGTCCGAACAGTTCGCTCTCAATGAGTTCCGCCGGGAGGGTGGCGCAATTGACCTTGATCAGGGAGCGGTCCCGGCGAGGACTGTCCTCGTGGATAAGGCGGGCGAGCAATTCCTTGCCGGTACCGGTTTCGCCGTTTAAGAGAACGGTGGAGGCGGTGGGGGCGACCCGACGGGCCAGCGTAAGGATTTCCTCAAAGCCCGGATCGTTGGTCAGAATCCCCCGGTTTCCCGGCCCTTGGGCAGAGATTTCCTGCCGCAGATACAAATTCTCATCGGCGAGCCGGTCTTTGAGGTTTTCGATTTGCCGGTAGGCCTTTTGCAACGCTTTTTCCGCTTCCTTTCGCTCGCTGATGTCGCGAATAAAACAGGCACAGAAATCGAGGTTTTCCCCTTCGAGAAAAAAGATGGTCGCGTCGATGGGGAAGATCGTTCCGTCTTTGCGAATATGGTGACTTTCCTTGG
The DNA here is from genome assembly GCA_022565335.1 of Opitutales bacterium. Lineage (GTDB taxonomy): Bacteria > Verrucomicrobiota > Verrucomicrobiia > Opitutales > T3Sed10-336 > JAIUMY01. The sequence goes on along the minus strand of JAIUMY010000041.1, from coordinate 23,827 downwards.
TGAGAGATTGTTTACGGCGTAACATCGCCCACATATCATTCCAGTCATCGGATTGGTAGGCATTGGTCAGGTCGAAAACCCGAAGTTGTTTAAACTCTTCCTCGGTATAACCATGCATTTGGCAAGCGGCTTCATTGACCCGAAAAATCCGGGCATCACGGCCCACCCAGAAAACCGCATCGGGAGATTTGCGAATAGTGATTTCGGCTAAATCCTTAGCGAGTTTGGAGTGCAAGACTCCGGATTGGTAAGATGAACTTGCCACAGGACTAGCCTCGGGGAAGATTCTTTTTGAAGCAAGAAGGAATCCTGGCGGAATGTGGGGTAGTGGAATAGTGGGTTGCCCGCCATCGCCCATAGGGCTTGGGCGGGAAGTGTTGGTGGAACCTGTTTTGGTAAAAAGTTGACAGGGGTTTCTAGTTTTATGTTAAGGGCAAAATGGTGAATTTAGCATAAATTGGGGACTATGTTGGATAGTGTTTGCCGAAGGGATAGGGCCCTACCGGGATAGTATAAGGAACAGAAATGGAAAAGAGGAAAATTGGCATCCCTACCCTAAGGCATCAGCTTGATTTATCTGGCATAAAAAGAGCCAGGGCGGTTGCGTTGTCATAGCCGCCGCGCAAGTTGGCCATGGTGATGAGAGCTTGAACCAGGTTTTCGGGATCTTTTTGAACATTGGTGATGGTTAGGATTTCCTCCTCGGATATGCACTTGGTGATCCCGTCAGTAAGTAAAAGGAGTTTATCCCCGGCCTGTAAGTCCACTTCCCGTGCTTGGTATTCGAGGCTCCCCTTTTGGCCGACAAAAGAGCTCAGGGCCGGGGCATAGGAGGTTTCCTGCCCGACGATATGGACCCGTTCGGTTACGTGGTCTTCCGATAAGGTTTCCATTTGGTTGTGACGAATAAGCAAGCAAATGCTATCACCGACGTGGAGAAGAACGTAGCGCCTGGCCGACGGATGGTAAATCGCAGTGAGGGTGGTGCCGATACCGTATTTGGGGCTCAATACTTTGCCCAATCGATAAACGGCTTGATGGCTTTGTTGCAAAAGCTCGCCAGGGGTCATGAGGGGGTTTTCAATAATGGCCCGATTAAGAGCATGGAGAGCTTTTTTGCTGGCATTGGCACCGCCGGGCATTCCCCCGATGCCATCAGCAATGGCATAGAGACCGGATTCGGGCGAAATGAAATAGGCGTCTTGGTTTTCTCCCCGGACCAAGCCTTGATGGGTGGCTCCGAAAGCTTTGGGTTGGAAAAAGGAAAACGACGCTTCCATGGTTTTAAGAGTCGTCCTCTTCCAGAGAAAGAAGGCTGAGGTCAGTTCCCTGCAGTTCCATGATGCGGGATCGGGTAATGATTTTGCCGCGGGCGATCAGGATGCTTCCATCGGCGGGATGGCGAATAGGGGCTTTGGTTCGTTGCCCGATCAATTCTTCAAGGTCGTCGGCCGATTCAATGTATAGACCTTCGGGAAGTAGGACCGTGACATCGCCGGTACCCGTAATACGGGTTTGACAGGACAAACGGCTCTTGCTGGTCGCGCCGGTGATTAAGGCCAGAGTTCGTTTTTCACGGTCCGAAATGGGGTTCAAATTTTCTGCGCCCTCCTCAACGTAACAATGGCAGGTGGCGCAGATAGCCTGGCCACCACAGGCCATCATGACGGGGCAATCCTTTGCCAGAAGGGCATCAAGAAGCCGGCTGTCTTTTTCCGCTTCGACACTCTCGTTCAAGGGCTGTAAAAGGATATTGGCCATATATAAGGAAGTCAGGAAAAGAGGTGGTCGCGAAGAAAGGTTGCGGTCCAATCTTCCCCGAACACGCGGTTTAGAAAGGGTATGCCGGGTGAATTGTCGCGGTGATGATCTTTATAGTAACGTAAAAAGTTTGAACGTTCCGGAGAAGCTTTCTTTTCCGGGGAAGCGTCTGAGGCGTGCCCGGCATATTGTTGCCAGACAAAATGATGGCAACGGATCAGTTCCTGAAACTCGGCCAGAGATTCCGGGCGGACGAAGAAATCATCTCCGGAGCGGGCTTCGGCATACCATGCCGGAGGGTCTTCGCCATTGGTTAAATGGGGAAAGGTGCGGTGAGCGGCGCCAAGGATGCTTCGAGCAATTTTTTGGGAGCTTTGGTCATCGTCGTGTCCTTTGCAATCTATCACCCCGACTACTCCGCGTGGACCGATACGAACAAACTCCATGGCAAAAACGGGCAAACGAAGAGAATGGTTCGGAAAAAAGAAAAGATTCACAATTTCAATTACGGGAGAGAAGATGTGGACTCCACGAAAGTCTCCCTGGGCCCCAATGCGATAAAAGTCGGAGCGAAAGACCGTGCTTCCCTTTTTTTTTGCGATAATGACTTCGCGAAATTCCTCTGGGGGACCGATGGCGGTTCGTTGATGAGAAGGAAATTGCTGAAGGGAGCTTTCCAAGAGACCTGCGAATAGAAGGTCTTTAGGGGGAGGGTCAATGGTGGTGGTAGTCATAGGGAAAAAGCTAAAGTCCGACTCCGGCGCGAAAGGCTCGTTTGCGCAAATCCTCTTCTTTTTGCTCGATTTCCGCTTCCTTTTCGGAAAGTTGCTGAAAGTGTTCATTTAATTTGGCCTCGGAACTTTCGACGAATTGGGCTTGTTCGTCGAGCATTTCTCTTTCCTGCGCGAGTTGATTGGCGAGTTGATCAAGCTCCTTTTCACGCCGATTCAAGGTCTTTTCGCGTTCAGATAGGGAAGGCCCGTTCTTTTCGCCAGAGCCTCTGGAGGCAGTTGACGAAGCGGATTGGGAAAACTTCTTTTGTTGTTCTTTGAGGAGCGTGATCCGGCCTTCCAGTTCTTTGCGTTGATATTCCAAAGACCGTAAAGAAAAGTGCATGGTCGGGGTATAGCCTTTAAGGATTCCGTATCGAGTTTCTCCCAGGGCCTTGGCCAGTGTTTTGAGTTCCTGATGTGGGCCTATCGTTTTGATGGTCGAGGTGCCGGCGGGTTTATCATAACGAACCAAATAGTTGACATCAGGACTTTCCCACTTCTCCAACCATGAGGGGTGGTTGGCGATAGGCGTATTGCTTAGGATTTCGGTTAACGGGATTTCCTTCATGGTCTAGCTTCATGTAAAGACTTTTCGGCCAGCTTTGGGGCAAGGCGCAGGTCTTTGAGTAGAGCGATTGTTTCGGGAGACAACATGCGAAAAGAGGCTGGGTCGATGCGGTTGGTACCTTCATAAAGGGTGAGCCCTTGCCATTGGTGTCCACCGTCCTCCCGGCTTAAATATTCCAGTAGTGTAGAGAGCCATTGTTCTTCGGAGCGTGGCGGACTGTTAATGTCCCAAAAGAGGTGTAAGGGCCATGGCTTTTCCAAAAGCCCAAGGAGGGATGAAACTTCATGTAGCGGAAGAACCGGGACTGCCGAGGATTCATCTTTCCCGGCAAGGCTTTCCAATCCATCGGCCAAGGCCGTAGCGGAAACTCCCATCCCTGGGGCGAATACTACAGGATGGGCGGAGGAAGAAGAAAGAATGGAGAAATCCTTGAGCGACGTACCGCTAGCCAGGGCCCCGGCTATACCAGGAAAGTTTGGGGGCGTTTCGTAGCCGCAACGCAGGGCCAGGAAGGGCTTTCGTCCCAATTCGATGAAAACGGCTTGGGAGGGAAGACCCAGGGTGCCGGCCTGGGCTTCCAAAAACTCCAGGATGGTGGAGGTGTTGCAAAGGATTATCGGTGGCAATGCTTGATTAGTCATGGTAAAAATAGGATATTTTGACGGAACTGTTAACCTTTTGTTCGCCCATAAAAAGGTGGCGGTAATCAGGCGAGTAGGCAATTTTATTGGGTTTTAGCGGTGGTTTGCCCAAAGGGTGTACCAAAACATGATGGTCAATAAAGGAGGTTTCCTGGTTGCTTTTTTGAAATAAGAACCCATTGGGAAGAAACTCATAATGGAACATCTCCTCAGGGAGGGGGAAGTGGGAAATATGTCCTTCATGGATACGTAGAAGGTTGTACTGCGAAGGGCTGTTTGAGGATTTCTGATTGGCAAGAAAAACGACTTGTGGAAAGGGGTAGGGGGACGAATCCAAAAAGCATCCCGGTAAGTTCTCGGCAGACAAGGTTTTACCTTTTGATGAGATTCTACGCATTCGGGTTGGAGTTGATCCGTTGAAGAGATAGATGATGCCCTCTGAAGTATAGATACCTTGGGAGAGAATACTGTTCTCCAGGGGGAGACTGACCGAGGAACCTTTGTTCTTTTGTATGTTCAAGCCTCTTTTGCAGGTGTAAATGAGCGAAGATTCCGTGGAACCGGCGGCGATTTTCTGAATTTCCTCGCTGGTTGGATGAAGCAACTCTCCATCAATATTGCCGGGTTTCCACTGGTAGATCCCTTGAGGGCCCTGATACAATAACTCGTTTTGCTCATTGGTCACCACGCTATCTCCATGAGCAGGTAGATAAAGACTTTGGGGGGATCCGGACAAACCATCATACCAAGTTAAAAAGGCATTTTGAACACATAAAATTCCCGGTCGCTTGCCGATCAGCAAAGGGTACATCCGTAAGGGATAGTAGGGGAGAGAAAAAGAGCTAACAAATTGATATTCGGCAAAGGGATATGGTTTTTTGGCAAAGAGATTTTCGCCCCGGGTTTGTTCCTTCACCTTCTTGCGGGTTGCGGGACTTGCGTTGACCGTCACTTTGCCACCAGATACCAAGCTCAACATTTTCAAGGCATCACCAGCGGAAGAAATTCTTTTTTGGGGGTCTTTTTCCATTAAGGAGGCAAGAAATCCCTTCCACATGGGGTCGGGAATTTTTTCAAAGTCGGGCGGGGTTTTAAGGTGCGACCGGGCGATCTGGCTGACTTCTCCTAAAAAGGGTAGATCTCCAGTAAGGATTTCGAAAAGAATCACGCCCAGAGAGTATAGGTCGGCGTTAAAGGAATAGGTGTCGAAGAATCTTTCCGGGGCCATGTAGGCGGGAGATCCATTGGGATTTTGATCCTTAATTTTACGGTTGCCCGACACCGCCCGGGCGCTGCCGAGGTCGGAAATCAAATAACGCCAATGTTTCTCCGAATCCTTCGCTATGAGAATGTTCTCTGGTTTTATATCCCCGTGAATGAGATTGTTGCGGTGCAGACAGTCCAGCCCTTCCAAAATCTGTTGTAGGAGTTTGGTGATTTTACCCCGCGACCAGGAAGCGCCGGAGGGGGAGAGGTAGCTTCGTAAATTCCCGTCCGGAATATATTCGTAAACCAATAGCGAGTTGCCTCCCGGTTCGTAAAAAAAATCCAGGCAGCGCACGATACGGGGATGCGAGAGATTAACGGTGTGGGCCAATTCATGAAGACCGAAGGCAATTTTTCCGCGGCCCCGTCGAAACTTTTTCAGCGCAACCATTTGTCCGTTTCGGATATCCTCGCCGGCATAGACGACGCCATTGATGCCTTCGCCTATTTCTTTGGTGATGCGATAGGTATCTTGAAGGAGTTGATCTGGAGGTTTAGAGGTCAAATTTTCAGGGATTGGTACAACTCTTCCGGGCTCTTTCGACCATTTTCAGCGTCCTCGGCGAGGTCGAAAAGACGTTCTTCATGAGTAAGAACGAAGGTGCATTCTCGGTAACCTTGTCGCTCGCACCCGATTTCAAGGCAATCCAGGGACTCTCCGGTGAGGTGGATGAAAAATCCTTGGAGAATGCCGGCAATCATACTGTCTACGGGGCAGGTTTCTTCCTCCAGCACGGAGGCGAAGAGGCTGTTCTTCATGGTAAACCGAACCAGTCCGTGAGAAACGGCGTCAGTAAGGTCCACTTGCAGCAGGCCCCAACCGTGGGCGGGGAAATAAGTCTCCAGGAGTTTGGTGAAGTCCAGTGCCGAGAGATCGGCAGGTTTAACTTGCTTAAGCATGGTCATTTCTCTTTCCAGATTCCGGGCTACTTTCTGTCCCCAAATACGTCCACAGTTTTTGAGGATCAAAGACCAGGCGGGGCCGGTTTCCTCCTTGAGTGCATGGTAAATGCCGAGGATGATATCAGAGGATAAATAAATCACCCTGGTTTGGCCCGGATTGATAACCGTGCCCTCAATGAAGTCGTAGCTGAGGGCTTGCTCGTCGAAAAAGCGATCCAGCTCCAGCGTTTGCAGGATTTGTCCAGTATTGGTGGTAGTTGCGGTGGTCATAGCGTTAGAGGAGTTTCCGGGAGTTGGGTTAATCGTGGGCCAGGATTGCGAGGGCCATTTCAAGGTGAGGTTTCATAAGAGTAAATGCGTCGGGCGAAAGGTTTTGCCGCATTTCGATCAGAATTCCGTAATAGGTTTCGTAAATGGAGCGTTGGTGTGGTTGCAGGCTTTGCAAGTGCTTGAGAACCTCCGGATCGTCGTGAACGCGTTTGGTCGTTCCCTCCGGGATATCCGGATAGCGGAAGGACTGAATAATGGTTTTCATCCAGACGAGCAACTTGTCGCGGAACCATTCAACGTCATCCATGAGCATGGACATGGTGGCATAAGCAGTGACGTAACGAACATCGCGAATGCATTTGGCGAGTGCGACCTGGTGCTTTTGTTCGTAGGGGTAGATCTCGTACGTTTTGGTTATGATTTTTTTGACAATGCTGCCATCAACGTTTTTGACCTCACGGGCTGCCTTCACTCGTTTCTCCTCTTCGGGAAGGACCGAAAGGTAGAGATCGAATTCGTCGTCTTTAAAATGTCGGCTTTCGGCTTCCTTGAAAAGGGGAGCGAGTTGCGGGTGAGTACGGTAGGATTCGGTTGCAGTATTCATAATATTTAAGAGGCTTTCCAGTTAAGGTTGGTGAAGAATTGGCGAGCGGAAGATTTTCCAGGGGTAAGGGCCGGAACGGCGGGGGTGGAGCTTTTCATCTTTTGCGATGTTTTGGCCGCGCTCATCATGCCGGCCATCAGCATGTTGCCACCGGTGGGGGCTTCATGGGGAGCCTTGCCGACATCTTCTCCTGAAGTACGTACCGAAAAGGATTCGAGAATCTCATGTTCAGCCATCTGTTGACCCACTTTCCAGGGTAAGGCGGTGAAGAATGCAGCCGCTTTGGTGGTTAAGGGATCTTTTATTGATGCGGCCGTTGCCCTTGGGGGCGACCCTGCCGCAGAAGAGGGAGAGGGTTTGGCGAGGGTGTTTTCCGTCGGTGCCGGTTGATTGGTTTGGATGGTTTGCCCATTCCACGGAAGGTGCCGGAAAAAGTCCAGTGCGCGGATCCGGGCCGGATCGAGTGAGCTTACGGCAGCCTCAGGTGTAGGTGGTGGAGGACCCGGCGACTCGGCTTTCGCTGAATGTTCGGACGATTTTCCTTGAGGCTCCTGAGCCGGTGGGGGTGAAGGGGGAGAGGCGGCAGGGGTCGTGTCGGCGGGCCTCTCTTCATGGGAAGAAGAGGTATGTTCCGTGCTTTTTTCCTCTTTGGTTTGCTGGGCCGGGAAATCAGCAGGAACTTCGGCCTCCGGAAGTTGTGGTTCTGGTGAAAGTTCTGGGACCTCCGGGATTTCCTGGGTTGGTCTGGCCGTTTCACCCTTTGCTTGATGGGGCTCTTGGTGCTCCGTCAAAGGTTCCTTGGGGCCTTCGGTTGGTGCTTCTTCCGCGTCGGTAGCTTCCTTCGCGCCTGGAGATATTGATTCCTCAGGCTGTGCCGCGAGGGAATCAATGACCTTAGGTTCAGCCTCCGCTGGACCAGACTCCGCAAGGGGAGTGGAGTCCGTGGTGTTTGCCGGGTTGGGGGGAGCTGCGGAAAGGGGGGATGCGGAAACCGTTGAGGTGCTTCGGCGAAGCGTTTGCTGGAGTCTTTCCAGTAGACGCCGGAACCTTTCGTCGTGTAATTTGCGCCAAGAAGTCATTAGAATACAGGGTTATTCAAATTTTTCACGGATCTCTTCAGCGTTGGCTCCTTCTTGACGCCAGAATTCCGCCGCATTGACCTGTTTTTCTTTGCCGATCATAAATTTACAGCAATCATTGCCCATGGAGTAACATTGTACCTCGATGCTCTGGCGGTCTTCCTTTTCAAAGAAGCTGAAGACTCCGGCAAACATTCCGGCATAGAGGTGGCAAACCGGTTTGCCGACGCGTTCCATGGAGCGGGCGACGGCCGAATTGCGAATTTCGACGAAGGTGATATCGCGTTTGGCAAAAGACAGGTCAAGGGTCCAACCACCCCAGCCCTCGACAGTTAAAGGCCACCACCAGGTTTCAAAGACAAAGCGCTTATTCATCTGCCAGATATCCAGTTTACCGCCACCGAATTCATGGCGCATCCGGTTGTTGAATCGTTTCATGTCCTGCAGGCCCCATTCGATGCCGCATTTGTACATGATTAAATTGGAAGCGTCCCCGACATCTTCCTCGAGACCGGAGTGCAGTCCTACGATGAAATCCTCGGAAACCTTGGAGGCCCTTTGTCCGTCGCGAAGATAAATGGAACCTTCCTGCGGATCCTCTCGAAAGAACTCATCAGGAGTATAGTAATTGTGGTAGCCCTTGAAGCCGCCGTCATTTGGATTGATGGGTTTGTTTGGTGTCGTGGTGCTCATTAGTATTTGGTGATTTAGTGGTTTCTTTATTCGACCAGGTCGATATCGGAGATGTCAAAATCGACATCTTTCAGTTGCATGATGTAAGTACGGGTTATGATTTTGCCTTTTTGAATGAGGACGCGACCGTCCTTGGGATGAAGGATTGGCACATTGGAGCGGCGTCCGACAAGTTTCTCGACGTCCTGAAGGGATTCGACATAGAGGCCCTCGGGTAGTTGAATCTCCACGCCTTCACCGACCACCCGACATTGGCAACTTAGGCGACTTTTGTCGGTTGCGCCGGTGATCAGGGCCAGGGTGCGTTCTTCCCGCTCCGACTTTGGGGTGAGGGCATCCTCTCCGGAGTTGACGTAAACGTGGCAGGTAGCGCATATCCCCTGTCCGCCGCAGGCCATCATTACGGGGCATTGTTCAGCCAGCAAGGTGTCCAGGACCCTGGAGTTGGTGGCAACGGCGACTTTTTTATGGATAGGTTCTAAACTTAGTTCCTTCATGAGATTAGTGATTTGGTTTTATTTCTTTGGCGGAGGACTTTTCGCAGGAGATGAGGTAATTTTTTAAGTAAATACAGGGCACGCCCTTCCGGGTGCTCGTTGGTCAAATAGAAGTGTAGTTTCCACTGAAGAACTTTTCGGGAGATCAAATGTAAATCCCTACGCGCGCATTCAATGAGATGTGGGGTATCGGTTTCGTGATCATCCAGAATGATTCTTGCAATGCCCGGAGCCGGATTCTTCCAGGGACTCAGGTCCGTAAACCGAATATCGAAACGCCGACTGGTGCGCATGAGATCGTGCAGAGGAAACTGGTCCAACAAATTTTCCCGACCGGTTATATCAAGGAATTTTTTTTCGCCGATGCGGGGGATTTGAATTACTTCGTCAAGACTACTGAAGTAATGGTTTTGGTGTCGCCATTTGATTATATTTTTGGCCGTTGTTGGCCCAACTCCTGGAAATTCGCAGAGGGCCTCTTCATCGAGATAATTTACGGTTGAAAGCATCTCTTGTTCGGTTAACCCCACGGGAGTGGTTCTTTTAAAATAAATTTCTTCGTCATAACCGGGATCCCCGGTAACCAGAACCTGTTGAGGTAGAGAGATTCTCTTCCAACTCCAAACGCGATTCCTTGGAAACACTGTTTTTCCCCGCCCCCGTGCCGGAGAGGGGAGGCTGTTGTTTTTTCGGACTTTGGGTAAAAAAGACATCTTAACGCGAAGATTCGTTTTGGCTTAGATTTTTCCAAATAATGGCGAAAAACTCTCGGTCCGGTGATTCCTCGGGGAATAAATCGAGGCACTCTTTTTGCAATTGCGTGATGGCCAGCAAAGCGTCGCCCGAGGTTTCGGGTCGGTAGGCAGTGGTTTGGCCGGAATCTTTCCACCCCAAAAAGGCAAGGGCGGCAAAGTGAAGCGAACCGGAAGGTCCGGGGTCGTGCGCCAGCGAGTCGAAAGCGCGTTGGGCTTTTGGCAATTCCTCCGCAAATTCCAGGAAGGCTATGGTCAGCGGGTGGGAATCGCCCAGTGATTCGCCTAAAGAAGACGCCAGTTCCCGGTAGAAGGCAAAAGTCCCGGCAGCAGTTTGTGGTTGGCTCCGCATCTGGGTAGACGGGCAAAAGAGGAAATAGCGCAGACGGTCCTTGACCTGTTGCCCTAAAATCTCCTGTACACTTGATAGCTTGGCGAGAAAGGCGGCTTCCTGCCGAAGGGCTTCCCGGTTGACCGGTGTGGGAGGCTCTTCACGTTTAAGGATTTTTTGGAAAAAACCTTTTTTAACCGGCTGGGCGGTTTTAATTTCCAATTGGTCCCATTCGCTCTTGATCCAGGTGAGTTTTTGTTCGAGTTTCCGGACGGCGGTGGGTTCGGGGATGTCGATGCCCCAGTGTTTAGCGAGTAAAAGGTCGGCGGTATCAGTTTGATTCTGCGAACCTTGGGAACGAGCCAGTAAGCTCATTTCCCACAAGGAGCGGCCAAAGGCCGAGCGTCCCCGTAGGGCGAGGCATCGGGTTAGAGCGGATCCGGGTTTGGAAGATAGGCTATGGTAACCGGTCAAAGTTTGTTGGTAGGCCGTAACGGCCTGTTGAATACTGCCCGGAACAGCAATCCCTTGATTTTCCCAATGATCGAGATTCCGGTCGAGCAGGCGATTGTACCCGTAGGATTTGGGGTTATTCCCTTGGGCCCCCAGGATAGTAGCGGCTAATACCCCGTCCGCATGGCATAGCGGATGCGGGAAATCCAACGCCCCTGCAACACATAGGCCCGCTAATAGATCTTCTTCGTTCTGTCGATGACCGAAAGGGTCGGTGACGGGCGCCAGTTCCTTGCGGGCAGTGGCAAAGAACCGGGAGAGAGACACCAGTCGGGGTAATAGGTTCTGCCAAGTGAAAGACAAATCCCAGAGGGCAAATTTCTCCTGGGCGCCGGCTTTGGTCATCAGGTGCTTTTCGTAACCGGTAAATATTCGCGCCAGAGTGCTGCCGTCATCATGCAGGTAGGGCAGGGTAGTTTGTAATAGGAATCGTCCGATTTGAAGGATTTGCCGATGGGGGGCATGAGTCTTCAGTCCATAGGCGAGGGCCCGAACGAGAACGGATTGGTCGCGAAGGCATTTATCCTTCACCTCGGAAGATGGGTTTTGGTACCCTTTTAGGAGGAAAGTGGCGTTTTCCTGAGCGAGTTTATCGGCTTGCCGATCGAGAAGAGTGCCTAATGCCACCTCCCGGACAGCGCGAATGATCTCGCCGATACAGAAGGTCCAGAAGGGAATTTCTGACGTGGGCAATTGCTCCGGCATGACGCCTTGCAGGTGATAATAGGCAGAAACCATTCCTTCTGCCGGAATATCGGTCAGGTCGTAAACCAACTGTGCTTTGATTTCCTCCAGACTGGCCTCCAAATCGCCCGCTTCGCGCAGAGTGCAGGTGAGGGCGTCGAGATGAAACATAACCTTTTCGGTGAGTTTGGCCTCCTGGTCAGGGAAATCAGCGCCCAGACGCGGGGCGATCAACTCGGCCAAAGGTTTGATGTGGACAAAGAAACGTTCTACCAAGGGTTCGTTGCGGGCTTCGTTTTGACGAAGGAAGGAGAGCCAGTTCCGGTTTATTGCTGGGGTGAGACGATTCTGAGTCGCCAAAAATGCCCCGGTCAAAGAGTGCGGGTGTTCGAGCTTAGTGGATTTTGCCAACTCAAGGAAGAGGTTTGTCTGTTCATCCCCGTACCCGGCAAAATCGTAGTTGGCAAAAGAGGTGCGAGACATGCCTGCCCCGATTACGGGCACCGTGGCGGTAGGCGTTTGTGGTCCCTCCGTTAAAAGAGTTTTGAGGAAGGACAAGCGACAGGATTGAGCCGAATCGGACTCCCCGGATATTTCTATTTGGTCGATCTCCTTACTGTTTTCGACCAGAGGTATGTAGCTGATCACTCTGCGCAAGTCGGAACGAAGACGATTGGCATCAGGGGCAATCTCGACCAACTTGGGAAGATATTTTTCAACTAAGGAAATTGTTTTTGAGGGAAAGTAGTTCGACGGAATGAGACTCACCCTTTCGAGCCATTCTTGCTTAAAAGAGCTATCCAACGAACGAGCTTCCCCGTTGATGGGAAAAAGCAAATGGACGAATAAGGTTTCGGCAAGAAGTAGATATTCGCTGGGCGAACAATTCTCCAGGATCTCTGACCACTGATTCCAAGCGGTCAGATTTTTTTCGATATGGTCAGAGTTTGCAACCATCCATCCTTCTTCCGCCAGGAGAGTCGATTCCCGTGCGGCCAAGGCACTGCTCTCTGGTTCGGTATGGGCCGCATAAGCGATGGCTTTGTGCAGGGCTTGATTAAAGCGTGGCCAGTGTAAGGTTTGGTAAACAACAAACTGGGGGGATAATTCCGCCGGGACGTCAACCAGGCCAGCGATAGTATTCAATTCCTTTTTCAGTAGGGCAAATTGTTCGGTAAGGAGGGGGTAGAGGCCTTCGCCCAAGGCGCTTTCCAATTTTTCCACCACCTTGGTTATCTCTGGAATCAAATCGTCAAAAGGCAAAGTAAGCGAGAAGCAAAACCGTTGCAGAATCAAACGGTTGTTGAGGGTCGCTGAGGGTCTAATCAAAGCTGCACATAAACAAGTGGAAAGGATGTCCCGCATGAGTTTTTCCTCCTCGGCATTGGCGGAAAAGGTATAGTCTTCGAGGACAAAATATTTTTCGGCTATGGGAGAGAGACCTTCCAAACCCTCACTGATATCCTCCCAGTGCCCGAGCCAGCGGAGGAGGGAGCGTTTTTCCTGGAAGTCGAGGTAGGGGGTGAGTTCTTCGGCGACATTACGAAAGGCCATCTTCCAAATTTCCGCTGGATAGGAAATATGCGGCAGTAGGATCTCCAAAAGATAACGCACCGAAGAGGGCCAATAAACACTCTGTGGCTCCGTTGCGAGTAGTTGGCCCAGGCGCTCGAGAAGAATCGATTGGTCCCGAATACACTTATTGCGAATGACTTCGGCATCAGCTTCCGGAAAGAATGCCGGGGCCATGGAAGCAAGCTTTTCGGCGAACCTTGCGGCAATAGCCTTGCTATGGGCTAAAAGTTTTTGGGCCAATCCGGCCTGTCCGAGGTAGAAATTATAGGCTCGGGCCGCTTCGAGCACAGGCATTCCAAGAGGCCCTTGCAACCCTATATTTTGGTGAAGAATAGCCCGCAGAAAATGGGCTGCCCGGGCCGAACCGATATTTTCCGCAAAAGAGGTTAGTTTGCTCATCTGGGAGCGCACCGCGGCTTCTGGATCCCCGTTCTGAGCCAGGTTTTGAAGATACTCGCGGAATGAATCGAGTAAATGAATTGGTTCCTCGGTGGTGCATCCTACCAGGAGTCGTTCTACGGCCCCTTGCAGAACGCTTTCTTCGATTTCCGGAAGTTGCAGAAAGTTTTCGTAGGCGGGGGCGCGGCGAGCCAGGGTTCCTTTCCAAAGTGTTCCGCTGATGGGCAAGGGAAGCGAGGCCTTGGCCGCCAGACATTCGACCCCTAGAGTTTCCCGGTATACCTCGGCAATGGGACCAAAAGCGAGGGGGATTTCGCGATTGTTCAAAAACTTGCTGAGGCCATTGAATAAGCCTTGCAAATTGCTTTCAAAGAGGCGGTCGGGGCGGTTGGCCAGATAGGTTCCCACTACTCCGCTCCACCATTCCTGAAGAACCTCGCCGGCTTCGGCGGTTCCGCGAATGATCAAAAAGCCGGTTTTCTCCAAAGTGAGTTGGTTATCCCGGGCACAGGATTCCTTTCCCTGCTCGCCGACTTTGTCGGCATATTCGGGGATTTGGTTGAAGACGAATTCAGCGGTATAAAGGGAAATCTCGCGGGCATTTCGCAAAATCTTAAATCCGGCTGTCAGGCGGGGAAATTCCTCCGCGAATTGATGGAGCATCCGAGCTACCGTAAGGGGCACGGTCTCTTCGTTCACAACCATCTCGGCGACGGTTTCGAGAAAGGGCTGCAATTGGTCCGGGGTTACCTCGCGTAAATAGGGAGCCACGTTTTGACTATACCATAGCAAAGTCCCATTGGCGGCTTCCTTGACACCTTTCAAGCGACCCTCGATGAGAAGGCGGGTCAGGGTTAGGCGAGCGTCGCGGGAACACTTGACGTCGGGCATTTTTTGCAGTTCATCCTCCAGACTGGGGATGGTTTCCAAAACGTCGAGATGGAAGACGCGAATCTCTTCCACCCGTTTCTGCAACATTTGTAAAAGCAAAATCGCTTGGTTGGCAATGGTTGGGGCTTTTTCCCCGGAAAGAAGGTTTTTGGCGGAGGCCACAAGTTGGCTCGCTTTTTTCCATATTTCCTTTTTGGGGTCGACGCCGACTTCCAGGATGACCTTTTGGATCAGCAACTGTCCGCTGCGTGCGGTTCCCCCATCGAGAACCGCTAATTGCAAGGCCTGTCCGACCATAAATTCATAGAGGTTGCAAATGGTTGTTCCGGCGTCAGAACCTTTGAGCCCTTGGGCCAGATCGTTTCCGACTTTGTCGAAGTGGTCTCCGTTTGCTTTTAAAAAGGCTTCGCGTGCTGATTGAAAATTTCGAACTTCCTGAATCCATGAGCACTGATCAGCTAACGGGTCAAGGGCACTGCGTTCCATGGTTTTTCGGAGTTCGGCCATCCATTTCGCGCTTTTTTGTAATAATGGATCGTTTTCGGTCTCTCCCTGTTCGAAAAAGACCTGCGGACACACCTGAAGGAATTGGTCACGCAACGGGGATTCCGTGGCCCGCAAAATCGCGAGGGTGGGGATCCAAGCCCGCCAGACGGATTCGCTGCTTTCCTTGTCATTGTTTACCGCCTGATAGTAAGCCTTGATGGTGATGAGAACCAGCGGAGCGCTTTCCATGACCGTAATGGGCGCATCCCAAGGTGAGGCCTGTCCGGGATTCATCTGCCTTCCACCGTAAAGTTCGAGACGGGCCAGGAAAATTTGCCAGAAGTCAAGCGAGAGTTCGTAGCGGCCCAGGAAATGATTGGTGAAGAGGAGAATAAAGTTGATTTTCTGTTCGATCGAAGGATTTTCGACTGATCCTTTGACCCACTCGTCCAAAAACCGGCTAATGTTCTCTTGCAATTCCCCCTCGGTAAAAGGCAAGTCGGAATCGGAAGGGAAAAGGGTGAGCATTTCCGCGGCGATTTGGGCTCCCATGTCATCTGTGATTTGGGAGATTTTTTGGGCAAAAAGGGTGTTTTCGGTAGCCTCTCGTAGAGCCTCCAGGGAATTCCACAGGGGAATGATCAACTCTTCCTCGAAAGAGGTTTTGACGGCTTCGAGAAAGCGAGCAATCAGGGCGTTGGCGAAGGGAGATTCCTGGCTGGCCGCATAAGGCCTTGGGGTGAACATACGGTTTGCGGTAATTTCTTCACGCCAGAATTGCAGGCAATTCGTTTCCGTCTCGGTGAAACCTTCCAATGATGTCAAATCGTCCGGCAGGCATTTCAAAAAACGGTCTTTGGTGTTGGCTGCGGCCGCGCGTACCGAAGAGGGAGTGGAGGAAAAAAGAGGGATGGTTTCCATGCTCATTGGGAAAGATAATTTTCAGGTTGCGTTTGTGGGAGGTCGATTTCTATGCGTTGGGGCCAGATTTGACGCCAGGCGGAAAGGAGGGCGTTGCCCTTTAGAGTTTCGAAGAAGGCGATATTCAAGCGGAAGGCTTGAATTGTTTCGTCGATAAAGTTTTGCGTAAACTCCGGCCCATGTTCCTCCAGGGCGTCCATGCGGCGGCGGAATTCCCATTTGAAAGCCTCGTGATCTTGGATTTCGGGAAAATGATAGAAAGACAATCCTCCGCGGGCTGGGTCGAGTCCCATGGATTTGGCGGCGATACGGGCCAGAATCTGTCCGCCGGAAAGATCGCCCATGTATCGGGTGTAGGCATGAGGAACCAGGAAGGCTGGGTTGGTGGATTCAATCTTCTCCAAATGTTGGCAGTACGAAAAAACGGCCTTCAACGAAGCCTCATGCTCCAGCGGTTCTCCCAAGCCCCAACGGCGCAGACGAAGCTTTTCGCACCAATTCTCCGTGAAGGGGTCTGAGGTCTCCAATTGGGCTCCCCCAAAGTAGGCGAGGTCTTTCTCGATGGCGGTCGCCCGATGCAATTCAGGGAAATAAAATTCCTTTACCACGGGGTGGTTTCGCTGGCGCTCCAGGCATTGTTCCAGGGTGCGGTATATTTTGCGAAAGCCGGCCAAATAGGTCCGGTAGCTTTTCTTGGTCGCCGCGCCGCGCAGGAAACCTCGCATGAAGGTGCAGCGCTCCGCCATGGTATGGATTTTTTTGGTTTCTTGGCGAACGCGACGGGAAAAGGGAATGGATTCCGTTTCTTGAGTAGTAGTTGACATAATGATTTCCTTAACTGGTGGGTTGGCGATGGCGCAGGTGCAGAAACCAAAAGACCCGCAGGAAGCGAAAATCTTCGGGTAAAAAAAGTTCACGGTGGTCTTCCAGTAATTCTTTCGGGTTTTCCCACTGCTTACTCAGAAACTTAATATGTTTGTCTCCGCTTAGAGCGGTGAAGTAGGGACAATCCTCACAGTGCACTCCGCTGATGCGGTCCTCGCAAAAGGATTTCTGTTGGCGAACCGCGCAACCTTCGCCATCTTTTTCCGAATAGGACAATCGACAGGTTTTAAACTCCGGTTGAGTTAACGTTACGAGGACTTGGTAAAAAAGAATTTGTAGGGCATCAGAAAGTTCTTTGCCAGACTTTTCGCTGAGTTCATTGAGTAGAAACGAAATCCTTTCTTCGTCGGGATCCCTTGCCTCGCCAACTTCCGCAGGGGCCAGCGGTTTAGGCAGAGAGGTGGTGTGTAATATCTGCCAAAGGTTGCGTAGAAGGGTATCCAGATTAGCCGTATAATTCGGGAAAAATCCGGTTTGCCGTAAAAACCGTTGGGCTATCGGTACACAAAGGTCCACAAAAACCTGTTCGGCATTGTTGCCGTGCGAATCCAGGAGATTCTGATAAGCATTAGGGGGAAAAGGTGGGGAGATGACGGTGGCCATGTCTTCACCTTAGTAAAAGTCGAACCGGACGGATATTCGTGAAAACACGTATTTTGTTTACGAAACATACGTATTTCTGGTTTTAGGCAATTTGTAAATATAACTTTATTTAAAATACGTACAAATACGTAATTTATAAGAATGTCTTGTTAATCTTTTCTATTCTTATTATACTTTGCTTATGATCACTGTCGCTATTGTTGAAGACCAGAATATTTTCCGGGAGGCTTTGGTTTCTTACCTCGGAGGGCAAGCGGATATTTCGTTGCGGGGAGATTATGCGGACTGTTCCAGTGCTTTCATTGCTTTTCAGAAGAAAGTTCCAGAGGTGATTGTTCTCGATCTGTCCTTTCCGGGCATGTCGGGTCTCGATTTTTTGTTCCGATTGCGGAATTTGATGGAGCAACCCAAGGTTTTGGTTTTGAGTGGTACTATCGGCAAAGCCCAATGGGAGGAACTTAGCAGTATGGGGATTCAGGGGGTTCTCGACAAAACGAGCCGTTTATCCATACTCCTGTCGGCGATCCGCACCATACACGCTGGCGGGGTCTTCTTTGACAGCCGGGTGGTTGGTGATATGTCCAAATTCAATTCTTATGGTGAAAACTCTGGCCAGGCGCTGACTCGACGGGAAAAAGAGGTCATCTCGCTGATTGCCCGCGGGTTGTCGGCCAAGGAAGTTGCCGGCGAACTGGGAACCAGCCACCGGACAGTAGAGAAACACAAGGACAATGCGTGCCGCAAGCTCGATGTTAAAGGGGTTGCGAATCTAACCCGAAAAGCCGTCGAACTGGGACTTCTCACCTGAAAATAGTTTCATCCCATGAAGTTTCCTGAAAATCTTCCCGGCGGTGCGTTTTATTGGCAGGACGGCAGTGTTCTAGCGCTCAATGAGATCCTCCTCTCCTGGTTAGGCAATCCCACAATGAACAAAGCGTATGCGCAGTTGGCTGGCGTTCTGGACCGGGATTTCCTTGATTTTAACTATGCCAGCTTGTCACCGGGAGAAGTATGGCAGGCTGAGACGTTTCTCACCGCCGGTGAGGGAAATCATTTCCCTGTTTTTATTAGTGTTCGCAAACCTTTGGAGGACTCGTCGGAGAAACGTTTGTATTTGGTACAAAAAGCTCAGGCTTGGGTCCGGGCAAGGGCCGAATGGCAGCGTTTGGCGGGAATTACCGCACACAATCCCTTTTTTATAGTAGAAATCAACGCGAGGGGTCACCCTACCTATCAAAATACCACGTTGCAGTCTTTTTGCCAGCGCCACAAATTTTCTCTGACGGAAGTTCTTCCGGATGATTTATTTCTTCTTTTGGCCCAAAATGAATCCCAAACCTCCCGGGCGAAACTTGGGGAAAGTCACCGTTCCTTGTGTGGCCACCGGGTTCTTCGTTGGGAAATGTATGGGGCGGGGAAACGCCACCGTTACCTGCTCTTTGGTCAGGATTACACGCGCGAGGCAAAATTCGAGGAAACTTTGGCGGAAAACGGGGAATGGCGATTAAAGGCCGAGATTCTGGGTAAGCTGAAACACGAATTCAATAACCTCCTCGGGGCGATTTCGGCGAATACCGAATTGGCCGAACTGCAAACGCCCCCGGACAGTGAGGTGGCGTCCTTTCTGCAAAAAGTTCTTCAGACGGTGGACCGCGGGCGGGATTTGGTTTTGGAAACTTCACGGTGGTTTAGCGAAAATCCGGAGACCAAAGACTCTCCCAGGGTATCAATCGAAAGACTCATTGAAGATCTGGGAAAGGCGGTGGAGCTGGCGAGTGGCAAAGGGTGTTTTGTCCGAAGAGAATTGCAGGATAAACTACCCGATATGCCTTTGACGCTGGCGGACGCCCAAAAGGTTTTCTTGCCGGTTTTAATGAATTCGGTAAAAGCGATGCCCCAAGGTGGAACCATTACCTTTACGGGATTTACCCGGAAAAAAGCGAATTCCAATTATTTGGTTTTCCAGATAACGGATCGTGGTGAAGGGATTCCGCATCATTTGGAAGAACAAATCTGGGAGCCCTTTTTCACCAACTGGCCGAAGGGGCAGGTGCAGGGGCCGGGCCTGTTTTCGGCGCGGCGGATTTTGGAGAAATATCATGGAACCATCCGGCTTATAGAGAATAACGGCGAAACCACGGTATTTGAAATAACAATACTATTGCCTGCGGGTAAGGAGACGGTTTCCAGTACCCCTCGGAAGTCCCTGCAGGTATCCCTTTCCGGACGGACCATACTGGTGGTGGAGGACGAACCTGATGTGCGCAATCTCTATCAGCAAACCCTCATGTCCGAAGGCTGTCGGGTATTGCTCTTTCCCTCGGCGGTTGAAGTTCCTCTGGCAGAGGTGGTTTCCATGACCCCGGATCTATTGCTTACCGACCTCCGGGTCCCGGGCGGCGGCGTTGAGGAACTCGCCTGCAATTTGCGCCGATCCCTGCCGATGATACCGATCATCGTGGGTAGCGGCTTTATCAATCAGCAAACGGAGGCTTTTTGGCATAGACTTGGCTCTACCACTTTGCTCCCGAAACCTTTCTCCCGTCGCGAGCTTCTCCTGGTGCTCCGCCAAATTTTATCCCCTTGAATTCATTCTTTGCTCCCCTATGAATCCCTACTTTCTTCACCGTCAGGACGAGACCTTTGTCAGGTCGGCTTCGGAACTTACTCTACCCAATTCGCTGAAAGCCTGTTTTGGCGAATTGGGTTCCACGAAGGTAAGATGGGCTTCGCCTGATCCTGGGAGGACTCCCGAACTGCCGACCGATTTGGGCGAATGGTTGCCCGCTCAAGCGGGTCAATGGGTGCAGGCTGCCGAGGAGGGTGGTCTTCGGACGATGGCGGAAAGTCCTGAAGGTTTGCGGGAATACCTATTTCTTCGTGGATCCGGCTCCTGGTGTTGTTTGTCCCAGAAGAGCTTGACCGATGATTTTTATGGGGTTGAAGAGGCGTGGGCAGGATTAGCCGATTTGCCTTCGCGCACGCGTCCCAATCAACTCTATGGCGAGCTTTTTTCTCTTTTGCGTAAACTCTCCGGACTGGAGGAGTGGATGGTGCTGCGGGAGGAGGGTGAGTTGATGGAAACGGTTGCCGCGCAGACGGAAAAGACCCCTCTGCTTTCTCCAGGTGAGCGATTCTGTATCCATCTTTTACCGGCAAAACTGCTTCAGTTGTATCGACTTTTGCCATTTCGGTATATTGCCAATTATGCCACTCCCTCCCATAGGGTAAAGCCGGTCGCCCAGGGAAGCGGTGCAGATGTTTTGGCAGAATGGTGTGGGTTGCCCACTATGGGATGTTATCCCGAGGAACATGAGTTTTTGCAAATGGAAGGCTATTCCAGTCTCCTGGTTCTTCCTATTCACGATCAGAACCAGCATTGGGGCTTTGTTATTGGTAGGGGTTCGCGACCGGCACCCTTGTCATTGGGCAAGCTCTGTTGCCTCGGGGGAATCGCGCGTACTCTATCGCGAATAATCTGCGAAAGAGAAAGCCATATTCGGGAACGAAGGCTTTTTCGCTTCGAGGGAGTAATGCAGGAATGGTCACGTTTGGTGAAAGACGAGGTGTCCTTTTCGAAAATCCTGACCAAAGTGGTTGCCGGTCTGGGTGATTTTCTTCGTTTCTCCGGCGTTCTGGTGGTAGATGAGGCAAAGTTTCACGGGTTTGGTGAAGTCCCGGGCGAAAGCACGAGGCCCCGACTTCTCGAGTTTTTACGCACCTTTGGCCAATCCGAAATTGATCTTGGAGCTTCCATGCAACTTCAGCAATCCGGGGGAGTTCCCGGGGCGGCTCTTTTGGCCTTTAGATGGAAGGAGTCCGCCAAAGAGTTTTGGCTCATTTTCTTTCGCTCGGGCATCGAAGTTTCACGGGTTGCGCCTTCACGGATAAAATCGATTTTTTTCCCCGAAAAGAACGACCAAACTTCGCTTTGGTCACGAAAAAGTACCGGGTGCTATATTTTTCCTTGGGACACTTACGATCGTAAGGTGATAAGGAAAACAACGGAATTCCTTCAATGGGCCCGGATGGTTACCACTACGATGCGCGAGAAGGAACGGGTATTAGCGAAGGAAAGACGGTTGCAGGCGGTTTTGGAGGCTATTCCTTCCGGGGTCTTTTTGAAGGACGGGGAAGGTCGTTTGCAACTTATCAACCAGGTTGGTTTGGCCCAGGTCGGCTTTCAGGATGTTTCCTGGCAGGGAAAGACGGATTGGGAGATGGCCCGCATTTTTCCTGCCTATCGACCATTCGCAGAAACCTGTTCAATATCCGATCAGCAATGTTGGGATAAAGGGGAAGCTATGGTTTTTGAAGAGAGTTTCTCTCCAGAAGAGGGGGGAGAGTATGTCTATGAAGTCCGGAAAATCCCCCTTTTTGAAGAAGACGGCAGCCGTCGTGCCCTGATCAGTGTCGTTACTGATATCAGTACCCTTAGAGCAAAGGAGGCCTTGCATGAAATGAATGAAAAGGTAGCCCGTATTTCCGAAAACGTTCCGGGAATGATTTTTGAATACACCCAAGGCGAAAACGGATCTCATAGCTTTTCCTACCTTTCCGATGGAGTAAGTCGTTTCACGGGAATGACCCCACAGGAAATACAGGAAAACCCCCAGAAGTTTTTTGCCTTGGTTCATTCGGAGGATCTAGAAGCCCTGGAAAAGTCGATCAGGCATGTTGTCACCAACCGAGACCCTCACTGGGAATTCGAGTTTCGGCTACAGCATGCCAAAACGGGCCAAATGCATTGGCTCAACGGCTCTTCCACGCGCCGTGAGACTCCTCAAGGGGATGTCTTTTGGAACGGTTACCTGATGGATGTATCTGAACGCAAGAAGGCTGAGGAGGCTTTGTTGAGGGAAGGGAAGACCGAGGCGGTGGAGGCGGTGGTCGGCGGCATTGCCCATGATTTCAATAATTTCCTTACCTCCATGCGGCTTTCGGCGGAAATGATCCATTATGGGATCGATGAGGCTAGCGACTTGAAAACGCTTTCCAAGACTCTCCTCGTGGAGATTGGTTTGGCGATAAAGGTTTCCCGTCAATTGATGGCGTTTACCCAAAATCAGCCAATTAAGGTGGAAGTGTTCGATATTTCCGAAGTGCTTCATCGAATCGCGGCCTTTGCTCTTCGGGGGGCTAGCACGGTTTTTTCGCTGCGAACCGACCAGAGCTGGTTTGTGGAAACCGACCGGACATTGATCGAGCAAATCCTCTTCAATCTTTTTCTCAACGCCTCGCAAGCCCAGCAAAAGGAAGGGGTGATTGAGGTTATCATGGAGAAGGATAACTCCTACGGAAATCTCTTGCTTCTGATCAAGGACCGGGGACCGGGAATTCCTTTGGATTTGCAAAAGCGAATCTTCGAGCCAAATTTTACCACCAAGGAGAATGGGAATGGTCTGGGATTGTTTGTTTGTCAAAAACTAGCCAGAAAAATCGGTGGAACATTGGAGCTGGTCTACAGTGAAAGCTCCGCTGGAACGGCCTTTTTATTAATGCTTCCGGCGGGTTTGCTGCGGGAAGGCGAAACCTCTCACCAGGAAATTTCAGATGTTTCGGGAAAACCGGATCGGTTGGGTTTGGGCACATTCGGGGATCTGTCCTTTACCCGAAAGGTTTTTTTTGTCGAGGATGAGCCCGCCCAAATTGAAGCAGTAGAGACCTTTTTCCAAAAAATGGATGTTGCCTTGGAGACGTTCACCAAGGGAGAGGCTTTGGAAGCTCGGCTACCATGTTTGGAAGGCAATGGATTCGGGTTTTTGTTTTTGCTCGATGTTATTGTTAAAGGGGGTAAGGGTGGTTTTGAACTGGCGCCCGTTCTGCGGAAGAGGTTTCCCGAAGCGAGGATCTGCCTGGTCAGTGGCCACGGCGAACAATGGAAAGAGCGAACGGCGGAATTGGAGGCGCTCAAGGTTGCTTATCTGCCTAAGCCCTACCGTTTGCGCCAACTGCGCGATTTGCTGGTCTCGGATGAGGGTTGAAATAGCCCTTGCTTGCCGACTGAAAATCGCGTGGAGGCGATTCAGGGTTGGGGGCTTAGCCGATTCTCCCCGGTAAAAAGACGGGTTAGATCTTTTTCGAAAACCCCAGTGGAGCAACGACCGGCCCGGAGGTCGCGGATTTTCTCGCCCACTTCCTTGCCCGCCAAAAAACTGGCTGGGTGGGATACTTTCACCATGCAGGGCAAACCAGAATTTGGACAGATTCCGTTTTGGGGACCTTCTCCCCCGGGGCATCCCTCGGCGGCGTTCTGTCGTTTTTCGGGAGGGGTGGTTTCGGGGGGGGTGTAAACCATGAAGAGGCGCCGGTCGAAATCCTGGTAATTTTTCTCTATTTCCTCGGGGGGCAATTCGATGAGGGTACGCAAGAGCTGAGCGGCCGCCTGCCGGATCTCCCTTTCCGGTTGGGGGGCCTCGGCAAGGTTGCGGAGTTTTCTGACAAAAGACTCAGGAGTCATAGGTTTACCATTACCAACCCCTTCGGCTAAGACAAGACATTGCCAAGATTTGAAGATATAAAAACAAAGAAAGAACATCCTCTCATGTTATGCGGGATCTCCGCTTCGCTCCGGGGGGGGCTCTTGGTGCGATGCGAATGGTTACGGTTACGGTTGCGGGGGAAAAGAAAAGTCGATAGAACCTCGTTTGTTCGAATACAATACCTCCCTTATGGATCACTTCTATGCAGTGTTACTGGTTTTTCTTTTGCTCAATATTGTGGTCTCGATGT
>JAIUMY010000040.1 GCA_022565335.1 Opitutales bacterium | reverse complement strand
CAAGCACCCCTCCTCAACCGCGGGGGGGTGCCATGATGCGGGGGCGGTCGGGTTTGCCTCCCAGCACCAACGGTGCGCCATACCAAAGCCCGGGGCAGCGCCCCGGGAATAGGGTGCCCCCCATCAATGAGCCCTGAAAGGGCGACATCGTGGGACGGATTATTTGAGGCGATTCGGGCGAAATTGGCAATGGGCCGAATGCCGCCCTTACAGGGCTCGGGTTTTTCTTCTATTGCCAACACCGGGGCGTTGCCCCGGCCTTTGTTCTTTTGCCCCGTTGGGGCGGAAAAGTGCGAACCTTGAACAACCACGCGGAGGTCCCGATCGGTTGTTTGCGTAGTCGGGCTGATTCATCGCCCGATCCACGGCGGGGAAGCCCTGGCGGTTTGGGGGATATTGGCACCGTCGGGGGAGATTTTTGGATGCTCGCGAATTTCCGGCCGATTCGCTCGGGCGCTTCCATCCGTCGCTCTTCGAGCTATGGAGGACTATACGGAAGCAGCCCGATTACGTCGTGATGGGCGGTAGCCGACAGGTCCCGCCATAGCCTTGGCGAAGAAGGAAATCGTGAGATTTTCCAGTCGATCGAGCCGATCGGCGCGATCAATAGGGTAGAGGGCGTTGATTCTCAGGGGTGTTGCGGGAAGGATTCGGGGAGGGTGAGGTTGTCCAGGGAGCCAGTGGTGACCGGATCCTGGTCGGGTTGAAAACGGCGGATGGCGTGGTCTTGGAAGGTGGCGTGGAAGCCGTTTTCGCCTTCGAGGTGGATGGTCTCTTCAGTGGCGTCGCCAAAGGCATAGAGGACAATATCGCTAAAGGGGCGATCCTCTTTGTCGAAGCCTTGGATATGCACGGCAATGGCATGCTCGTTGCGGGCAAGTTGTTCCCAGTCGGTGACCCGGCGGGTTTCTTTCTGAAAGGGTTCGTAGAGGGCGGTGAAGAGAGTTTCCGAGGTGTCCCGGCGGGCCAAAACCAGCGAGGGTGGGGCTTCCTTGGGGGCGCCCGGGGGGACGCCTAGATAAACTGTGGTGCCGTCTTTGTCGCCGAGCATTCGCAGATTCATGCCCACCCCCCTTCGGGCGAGGCCGTAGGCGGCCGGATCGTCGGTCATGGTCTCGCCTTTGGCGTGGTAGGCGAGGCGCAATTGCCAGTCGCTTTTACCCGCCTTGTAGCTTTGCACCTGACTGGGTGCCGGAGGGGCGGAGCGGACCCGGTCCTCAAAGCGGGAGCCTTCGTAGAGGGCCAGTCCGTCGAGATCGGTGGAAGGGCTCCATTCCTCGCCGGGCTCTCCGGTGAGGGGGCTGAGAGCTTGCCATTCGTAGCGTCGGGGGGTCTCCGGATCCTCGTTTTGCAACCAGGTGAAATCGAGCAGATATTCAGCGGCGAGAAAGAGGGCACGTTCCTGGGCGACGCCTTCGTAGGTCCCGTCGGCGCGAACGGCCGCGAATCGGATATCGAGGGCGTTTTCCAGGTTTTCGCGGTAACGATGCCCTTCGGTGCCGTCTTCGCCACGGGCCACCGGACGGGCTTGTTGGTTGTCCACCACCACCCCGGAGTGTCCGCGTACGCTGTCGCGCCAGGCATTGCCCCCAGCATAGCCTCCGCCGGTTCCCCAGGAATTCAGGATGAGCGGGGCATTGAAGGCGTGATACCCCAGTAGGCTCATCGCATCGTGAACGTAGTGTACGTAATAGCGGGAAAACTGCAGGGCCACGGCAGGTTTTTGGCCTTCCCAGTAGGTAGGGGTGTGATCGGAGCGAAGAAAGGCAAACCCCCTTTGCTTGGCGAGGTAGGAAGGGGTCGGCGTCGGTGGTTGGACGGTGGCGGCTTCGAGGGGGGAAAGGTTGAAGAAGAGAGTAGGAAAGAAGGTATCTTCGCCGGGGGCGCGCAGCGCGGCGAGGAAGAAATCATACCCCTCGTCAGGCCAGCGATGATGGGCGGCTTCCAGCCAAAAGGGCACCAACATTTTAGCCATGGGGCCGTTCATGCGGGGTTGGACAGCGCGCCGGTTGCCGCCGTTGCCATCGGGTAGATAACCGGTGATCAGGGTGTGTTGAATGGGTGGCACGCGGTTGCGGAAGGGGCCTCGTTTGGCATCGCCCATGGTGATTTGGGCGTAGGTGGCCTGGCTGTCTGGCCCCCAATCGGTGGCCGGGTAGGTGATATCCAAAGTGTTGGCCCGTAGATGGGAGTGCATGGTGATGCCGGTTTTGCCGACATAATCGTAGCCCATTTCACTCAATCCCATCCTCTCCAAAGCCTCGCACCAAAAAATCATGGAGCCGGTATTGGAGTAGAATTTCCCGAATTCCTCCATATAAAATCCCTGATCGGCGAGGTATTCATCGAAGTACCATTTCCATCCGCCCTCGGCATGAAACATCTGGCGAATCAGTTCCTCGTCCCCGAGGGCCACCGCCTGCAAATGGGTGCCTATGGGGCGTGGCCAATGCATGTTGGGCAGCCAACCGGTGCGGGAGTAGCTGAACTCCGGGTGCCGTGGAGGGTGTCCGTCGAGATGGAATTGGATATAGCTTTTAAAATAACTCCGGATACCCTGATGTTGTCGGGGGGAAAGGGAGCGGTAGAACATATCGTAGCGCAGGGCGTCCTCGGTTCTTTCATCGCGCATGTGCCGGTCTCCGGCGGAGGGCATTCCCACATTCCACTGGAGGGTGCTGGGGTCAACGTCCCAGGTTAAGGGTTCGGGGCGCCGTCCGATGGTCTCTATCAATCTTTGGCGCTCGCTTTGGCGGATCGCATCTTCTTCCAGGACAAAGGCTCTGAAGAGGTTGAGGAGAATGTTCCGAAAATCGCCCTCATTGGCGAGCGCCAGAGTGTGGGCCAATTGTCGTTCGGTGTTGGGGTCCGGATCTTGCAGCCGTTCCCGAATCGCCTCGGCCTCGCTTTCGGTCCAGAGCATGAAAGGCCGCTCCAGGGTTACCTCAACCCAAACGTCGTCGTCCGCGTGACTGGTGGCCAAGGTCAGAAAAACCCATAGGGTGAAAAAGCAAAGGGCCTTTGAGGGCAAAGAGAGGGGGAGTGGTAGATTCATTTTTTTGGGGGGTGGTTGCTCCTGTTATTCCCAAAGCGAATAGCGGGCGAGTCAAGCTTACTCGGCAAGCCAGAAGGGAAAGGGATGGAATAAATTAAGGTCGAAGACAGCGTAGCAATTAAGAAGTAAATAGCCGGGGGGGCTCACGAAGGCACGAAAAGGGTAGACTGTAAGGTAAGCGGGGACCTTGTGTCCCTGCGCGAAGTTCTTTGGTTCAAGGTACAGCGCTGCTGTAACCTCTTCCTTTCAGCGCAAACTGTAGCCGAAATCGTGAGATTTTGGGGAGCTGGTCGGTGGCGCAGAGGGCGTATTGCTTTTTAAATATACCGCTTTCGTTCGGCCATGAAGCCGAGAGCGATAAAAAGGGTAAGGAGGGCGGCAAGGAGTTGCAGATCGGTAAGGTGTGAAAAGCCAGTGGCCAGAAGGCGGGCTAACAGCATAGTGGCGTACCCGTAACCGAAGGCACAGACCGCGACAAAGATCGCTACGCGAATGGGGAAGGCGTATTGCTGAATATGTTTTTTTATACTGCGGTTAATGTCGTTCCCGTAGATGATCAAAATGGTTGCCATGATCGAGAAGGCAATGGTGCCGGTATGGGGGCGTAGGTATTCGCTGATCAATTCCATGAGGTCAGATTAAGTGGAACCGTTCACCGGACAATCAAAAATGATGTTTTAAGAGGTCGGCTCAGGGGGCTGCCTGGGAACTTCGAAAAACAATGCGGTGGTTGTTCTCCTGAGCGGCTTGCAGTAACTCCCGGGCTTGGCCGAAGGGGACGTCGGATTCAATGACAACCATCAGAACCAGCGGCTCTTTCCCCTTCTCGAGCAAGGTTCGCAGCGAATCCCCGGAGAGGGTCTCGCCGTTTACGGTCAATGTTTCTTGGGTGAGGTGAATCGAGAGTTTGTCCGGATAGGGTGCCTCTGGATCAAACGTTATGGTATAAACGAAGGGACCCCGGTTTTCGACACCTTTCATTTCAATAGTAAAAGATATAACCACTTTGGGGGATGGGTGGACTTCGATAACCAGAGCCCCATCTTCCAGGGAAAGCTTTGGTTCCTCTTCCCAATCATGTTCTTGCAGGAGTTTTTTAAATCCCCTCAGGTCATGATCCTGATCATCCCGAGTCAGCAGGTGGTCTTGCCGGGCAATCCGTTCCTCTCCTGGCTGTAGCGTCCAATGGGATTCATTGGCCGTGAGAAGGTATTTCTCCTCTGCGATCTCAAGGTGTATTTCCGAGGTTTCCGCCGGGGCGAAAAACAGGGCGATGAATAGAACGAAATCCGGAAGAGAGGGGATGGAGAAAGTCATCGGGCCAATCAGGAAGCTCCGTCGATAGCAGGCCAATGGAACCAGAGGGAGAAGAGGTCATCTTTGACCGTCCAGCCAAAATAGCCTTGTTTCTCGGCTTCGTAGAGATCTTCCTGTCCGTAGGCGTGCAGGATGGTATCCGCGACACTGCCGAGCCCAAATCCCTCGCCATTTTTGTGGGCGGAAGAAACCCCATGCTCGAAGATGCTTTTTCCGTTGGTGCTGAGTTCCTTCAGGGTGGCGGCCTGGTCTCCGTTGATCGGATTGCGGAACACCCAGCGCAAATCCTTGCCTTCGTTAACCGGGGCAATGCCGATATCCAGGACGGCTTTGGTTCCATATTGCACGGCATTGTTCGCCAAGTGGTAGAAAATGTTATCAATTTCGGCAAATTCCAGGCATCGTTCAGCCACATGACCTTGGTAGTATTGGTGAAAGGCCACATCGATTTCGGAGGCGAAACTGCGATAGGTGACGCTTTCCCATTTCTCTTTCAGCAGGTCCAGGGAGTGCATTTTCGGAGCTTCATCGGCTGCCCGCTTGACCGCATCGAGGTCTTCAATGAGGTTGCGGGAAATTTTCAGTTGGTCTCGGGTGAGATAGTAAAGTGACTGGATGTATTCGCGTTCCAAACCCCCTTGGGAAACCAGCAGCCCATAACTGGCGATACTCGACAAGGCCCCGGAGGCCAGGGAATACAAAACGGCTTCCTTTTTGATATCATTGGTCAACTGGGCCTCACCCACCAATTGGATCAATTGTTCCTGGAGTTGTGGTAACTCCGATTGCGAGAGAAAATTGGTCAACTTCTGGCGATCCGGTGCGCTGAGGTCGGAATCCGCATCGGTCATGGCGAAAATTTCTTTGGTAATCTCGTAAATGCGTTGGATAATTTCCTGCTCATCGATCGAGAAATTCTCCAGACGGAGAGAAAAGGCGCCGCCCAGATAACGTTGTTCGCGGTGCGAAATGGGTTTAAGGGGCGTCAGGGAAAGGATTTCTTCGTTGGTCATGGTTTCTAAAGAATCTTTTTTGGGGAACCAGAGCAACGACAAAAAGAAATGAGCAGAGCGAAGATTCGTTGAGATGCCGCCCTATCCCCTTTCCTCAAGCGACCGCCGTCGTTTTTGCGTCTTTGTGGACGGTCCAAACTCTCACGAGTTTGGCTTCGGTCGCGGGGGTAACCACCCTCCTATAAGTAAAGTGGGTCCCTCTGTCGGCGGGGCTTTACGCCTCGACCCCGTCTTTGTTCGATTGACCCTTGGGGGAGCTAAAAGAACAATGTTCTTAAAACAACAATCAGGCCGGCAAGGGGCAAGGCGATGAAGCCGGCAAAATAATAGGCTTTGGTCAAAGTAACGGGTAGAGTATCCGCATTTGAGGGATCTTCGGGGTCGAAGCAAATCCATTGTTCGCTGTCCGGTTCGTGGATTTTCCAGGAAGCGCCCTCCGAGGCCACGAAGCGGTAAGGTTTGCCCGCAAATTCAAATTCGATTTCCGCATGATCGGTCTTGGCGCGACCCGTCACTTGTCCACTCTGGTGAGTGGTTACGGTTTGCTCTTCATGACCAATGACCCGCCCGGTAGTGATTTCGGTTCGTCTTCGGGACCGTCGCCATTCGGGCAATAAATAAAGTGGTACGGCCAACATGGCGGCGCCAAAAATCAGGGGAAAAATCGTTTCGATTGCCATTGCTTGCGATGAATACGTAAAATATGATTTTATTGTAAAGAGAGCAAAGGGAATTTTGCCTCTCTGTTTGTCGGATTCGTTTTTCGTCTGACTCGATAAATTGGCCGTAGGCTCGTTCAGGTCCGGCAAAGCAAGGCCTGCCCAAATCAAAAGCACTGGCTGGTTGCGATCAACACATAGGGGATTATTGGCATTTTTAATGCAAAAACATTGCATTAAAAAGGGGGCTATGATTACTGTTGCGAACAGGCAATCCCTTTTCGATACGGGGGCAGCAAGTAAATTTCCCGACATGAAACAAAACGACACCAAGAAACTTCCCGTTACTCTGCTATCAGGTTATCTGGGCGCAGGAAAAACCACCTTATTGAATCATCTTTTGCATCAACGGGGGGAGCTCCGGGTGGCGATTATTGTCAATGACATGAGTGAAATCAATATCGACTCGGATCTGGTTGCCAAGGGCGGTGCAAATCTTCGTCGAACGGAGGAGAAGTTGGTGGAGATGAGCAATGGGTGTATCTGCTGCACCTTGCGGGAAGATCTTCTTCTGGAGGTGGGCAAACTGGCGCGGGAAGGTCGGTTTGATCATTTGCTGATTGAATCGACCGGGGTGTCCGAACCGATGCAGGTGGCAGAGACCTTCTTTTTTGAAGATGAGAATGGTTCCCGCCTACAGGACTTGGCCAAGTTGGATACCTTGGTCACAGTGGTGGATGCGTTGAACTTTCCCGCCGATTTGGAAAAAGCGGATACATTGCAAAGTCGGGGCCAAGCGGTGGGGGAGGAGGATGAGCGAACGATCATCGACCTCCATCTCGATCAGGTTGGATTTGCCGATATTGTTTTGCTCAACAAAACCGATCTGATCAGTAAGGAGCGGCAAGCCGAGTTGATAAAATACCTACGTGGATTGAATGTGGAGGCGGAGATATATCCGATTAAAAACGGGGAGATTGCACCCGGGAAAATCCTTGGCCGAGGACTCTTTTCGGAGGAGAAGGCGCAAGCAAATCCTGATTGGTTGAAGTTGATCCAGGAGGAACCGGTCCCGGAAACCGAGGAGTATGGGATTGGGCATTTTGTGTATCGTGCGCGCAAACCGTTTCACCCCGAAAGGCTTTGGCAGTTATTGGCGAAAAACCCGTGGCAAGGGATCGTTCGGGGAAAGGGCTTTTTCTGGTTGGCCACCCGTCCGACCAAAGTCGGGTTGTTTTCTTTGGCGGGGGCTCAAACGTCGGTTCGTATGGCGGGGCAATGGTATGCGACTGTTCCGCCGACGTATTGGCCGGATGACGAGGAGGAAAGAAATTTGATTCTCGGCAATTGGCGGGATCCCTATGGGGACCGCCGTCAGGAAATCGTTTTTATCGGCCATACCGTTGAGATGTCCGAGGCAGCGATTCGGGAGACTCTTGATGCGGCCTTGGTGACCGATGAAGAACTCAATCCCAGTCCGCATCATCGTTATCCCGAACTAAGGGATCCTTTTCCGGAGTGGACTTGATTTTCGCGCGGGAAACAGGCAATTTCCGCTAACGAGCTTCAATTCCCCCGCAATGCCCTGGGTATTTTTTGGACACCTCTCGTATTTTCTTTAGTGCGGTGAGGTTTTGGCATGGGTTATGCATTTCATTAGGTATTACAATTTATGAAAATTGTAATACCATAACCATAACAACCAAATCGCTTATGAAAAACCGTCTACTACAAAAACTTCTTCGTCCCCTGGCTCTTTTGGGGATCGGCTTGGGGGGCAGCTCCATGCTGTCCGCAGAACCTTTACGTATCGCCTATAGTGACTGGCCCGGATGGGTGGCTTGGGAAATCGGCATTCAAAAAGGCTGGTTCGCCGAGGAGGGGGTCGATGTGGAATTCCTCTGGTTCGATTATGTGGCTTCCATGGATGCCTATGCGGCGGGTCAAGTGGATGCGGTGACCGTGACCAATGGGGATATGTTGGTCACCGGGGCCACCGGGAAACCTTCGGTCGCCATTCTGATCAACGATATCAGCAACGGAAACGATATGATTGTTGCCCGTCCGGGCATCGAAACGATTGCTGATCTGGAAGGCAAAACCATCGGCGTCGAAGAGGGCTTTGTCTGTCACCTTCTTTTGCTGAAAGGCTTGGAGTCGGTCGGGCTTTCGGCCGCTGACGTGACGATCATTAACACCCCGACCGAAGAAACCCCGCAGGTGTTGGCTTCGGGGGCGGTCGATGCGATCGGGGCCTGGCAGCCCAACTCGGGTCAAGCATTGCGTTCGGTGGCTGATTCCACCCCGGTTTTCACTTCGGCGGATGTGCCCGGTTTGATCTACGACCTCCTGGTGGTTGATCCGGCGACCTTGGAAGACCGCCGGGATGACTGGATGGCGGTCGTCAAGGTGTGGTATCGCATTGTCGACTACTTAATGGACGATGACAATTTTGACGAAGCCCTGGCCATTCTGGCGAATCGGGTCCAAGTCTCTCCGGAGGAGTATGAGGCCCTTTTCTTCGGGACCAAGATTCTGACCCTGGAACAAGCCCTGGAAGCCTGGGAACCGGGCGAGGGATTGGATTCGGTCTTTGGCAGTACCGAGGTCGTGAATGCCTTCAACGTGGCCAACGGGGTTTATGACGAACTGTTGGACGTTGAAAACTATCTTGATCCTTCGTTGGTCCGCGAGTTTGCGGAATCCTTGGAAGAGTAAGTGCACCAGCCGGGCCCTGTTGAGGGGCCCGGCATTTAACAAGCGGTTTATGTGAAATGGCCACCATTTGGTGCGCCCTTGGTTCCCTGCGTCTCATTTTCGTAACTCATCGATGTCCTCTTCAGCCAAAATACCGAAAAACAAGGTTCCCTGGTTTGCTGTCCGGCAAGACCTGTCGGGGCGTCGCCAAAGCTTTTTGGCTCTGTTGAGCTTCGCCTTGCCGATTGCGCTTTGGTGTGTGGTGAGTTATGTCCCCGCCATCTGGCATCCCGACGTGCGCTTGCACATTTCCGCGGAGCGGGAAGGTTCCTCGACGGTGTACACTCCCGGCAACCATTTGGAACGGGAGCATTTCGGGCGTTTTGTGCAAACCATTCGGGAACAGAATCTGGAGATTCAACGTTATTGGCGCGGGGAAGAAGAGGTTGCCGAACCAGCCCGTATGGTGCGCCGGTCGAACCAACGGGTGCTGCGGCAGATCGGGCATTTTGCGGTGGCCAATGGGTGGCTGGAAAGAGATCAGCGGCAAAATGACGAAAAGCTCTTTGAAATATGGCGGGGCCTGGCGGAAGGAGACTTGCAGGGGCGGGAACAACGTCTGACCGAGGAGAATCTGGAGATTCTTCGACTGAATTGGGCGTGGTTGGAGGATATGGAAACGTTCTCGACAGGAGGTTTGCCCGCCATTCCCTTGCAACAACTTTTGCCGCAGGGGCGTCCGGCAAATCCGGTTTTCTTGCCCAATCCGCATGATGTGGTGCTCAGTTGGTGGGACCTCTTCAGTGAGGAATCAACGGGGGAAGGGAAGACCTTGCGGGAGCGTCTGGGGTATTCCCTGCGGATTGTCTTCAGCGGGTTTCTTTTGTCCTGTTTGATCGGTTTGCCGTTGGGGATTCTCTGCGGGACTTATCATTTATTTTCGCGCCTCTTCGAGCCCTTTGTTGATTTTTTCCGCTATATGCCGGCCCCTGTTTTCAGCACCCTTTTGGTGGCCATTTTCGGGGCTCATGATGCGCCGAAGATTGCCCTGATCTTTGTTGGGACTTTTTTCCAAATGGTACTGGTGATCGCCAAGACCACCCGTCTGCTGGACCGGTCGCTATTGGAGGCTGCGCAAACCATGGGGGCGAAAAACCGTCATCTGGTGCTGAAGGTCATTGTCCCGGGAGTGTTGCCCAATGTGTACAATGACCTGCGCATTCTTCTGGGCTGGGCCTGGACCTGGTTGGTCATTGCCGAATTGATCGGGGTCAAAGCGGGTTTGACCGAATTTATCGAAACGCAGGGACGGTGGAGGAATTTTGACCTGGTCTTTCCGGTTATTATCACCATTGGCCTGATCGGCTTTGCCACCGATCAGTTGCTGGCCTTTCTGCGTCGTTTTCTTTTTCCCTGGGAACCCAAGGGATATCGCTTGAGTTTAAACTGGCTGACCGAGGGCCACCGTAAGGAGTAAAAGAGTATGTCCATAACCTTACCCAGTTACCGTGAACAGGCTCCGGAAGTGAAGGAGCGGTTTGACCGCCTGAAACAGCGTCCGGTGAAAATGGAAGTCCGGGGCCTGAACAAGGTCTTTGGCTCCACCGACGGTCCGGTCACCGCACTGCAAGGTATCAATTTCACTCTGCACCGGCGGGAATTTCTGTCGGTCATCGGGCCTTCGGGTTGTGGAAAATCCACGCTGATTCGCATTTTGGCGGGGCTGGAAATTCCCACCAGTGGACAGGTCTCGGTGGATGGTCAGGTGGTGCGAGGGCCGGGGGCCGACCGCGGCATGGTTTTCCAGAGCTATACCCTGTTTCCCTGGTTAACGGTGAAACAGAATGTCATGTTCGGCTTGAAGATCGGCGGCAACTCCGCCAATAAAGCCGAGGCCGAGGCGCGGGAGTGGATCAATCTGGTGGGCTTGGACCGATTTGAGAACTCGTATCCCAATCAATTGTCCGGCGGAATGAAACAGCGCGTGGCCATTGCCCGGGCGCTGGCCAACCGACCCAAGGTCTTGCTGATGGATGAACCCTTCGGAGCTCTCGATGCGCAGACCCGGGCGACGATGCAAAGTTATTTACTGGAGATCTGGCGGAATGTCGATGTATCCATTGTATTCATCACCCATGATCTTGACGAGGCGATCTATCTGGCCGACCGGATTCTGGTTCTCAAGGCCAATCCCGGCGAAGTGGAGGAGTTGATAGAAGTTCCGGTTCGTCGTCCCCGGACCACCGGTCAATTTCTCGAACCCCCTTTCCTGGCGACCCGAAAGCGTTTGGAAGAGCTCATTCATCCTCCGGAAAAGGTGCTGAAGCAAAGGCTGAAAATTGCCCGGATGACCGAAGTTGGAGACGATGTCGAATGAGTGAGAAAACGGCAGCCATGTTTGATCCCCATCTGGGCCATTATTCCTGGCCCCGCTTGAAGGCTTTGCAGAAAGAATCAGACCTGCTCCTGTTGCCCGTCGGCGCGACCGAGCAACATGGGCCCGCGCTGCCGGTCAATACCGACAGCCTTATCGCCGAAGCCTTGACCGAAGCGGCGGCACGCCAGGCCGGGGTGCTCATGGCTCCCGTTCTCACCTATAGTTCCTCGGCGGCCCATACCTTGCAATGGCCGGGAACCTTTGCCCTCAAGGCGGAAACCTTTATCGAAGCGATTGTCCAACTCGGACAATGGGCCCTGCACAGTGGCTGGCGAAAATTGCTGCTGGTCAATGCCCATGCCGGCAACGATGCCCCGCTTCGGGTGGCCCTTGATCATTTGCGCCTCGAAGGGGTAGGGCGCTGGCAGGTTGGGTTGGTGCAGGCCCATTCTTTAAACGAGGACATTGCCCGAATCTTTTTTGCCGATGCAGCCGATTACCATGCCAACCAGGCCGAGGCTGATTTAATACAACACCTTGCGCCGCAGTTACTGGACGAGGAAAATCTTCATGAAGCCGATGATCCCGACCGAACCGGGGACTTGGTCTTCTCGTATCCGGTGGCTCAGACCAGTCGAAATGGAACCACTGGTTATCCTTCCCGGGGCAATGCCCAACGGGGAGCTCAGCTTTTTGCCCAAATGACCCGAGCCCTGGGGGATATTATCGAGCGGGCGAAAACGGAAACCGCACCAGTGGAAGGTCTTTCCACCCCGATGGTGCCCTGGAAACCCTAACAAGTACGTAAAACTATATGAAAACAGTGGAAGAAACCCAAGCCTATCTGCGCGAGCGCGGAGTGAAATATTGTCTGACCGCCTATGTAGACCTCCATGGCGTGCCAAAGGGAAAGGTGGTTCCCATCGATCATTTCAAGGATTTCGCCAGTGGGTCGGAGTTGTATACCGGATACGCTCTGGACGGCCTGGGGCAAAAACCCAATGACGATGAAATCGCCTCGGTACCCGATTTGGAACGCCTGATGATTCTTCCCTGGAATCATGAAGTGGCGTGGTTTCCGGCGGACAACACGTTTCAGGGAAAACCCTACGAGGTGAACACCCGGGTGGCCTTGAAAAAGGTTTTGGCGGAGGCCGGGGAAATGGGCTTCGGTTTTAATCTGGGAATCGAAGCCGAGGTCTTTGTGGTGAAGGAGGATGAGCAAGGTCATCTGCAAATCCCCAACCGGGATGATGATATTGTGAAAAGCTGCTACGACGTGAAGCGATTCATGGACCGGTACAGTTGGCTCGACAAAATGGCTTCGGCCATTCAAGGGCTCGGGTGGGATTTGTATTCCTTTGATCATGAGGATGCCAATTCCCAGTTCGAATTCGATTTTAAATACAGCGATGCCCTGACCACCTGTGACCGGTTTATATTCTTTCGCTACATGGCGAAGCATTATGCGGCGGAGGAAGGTCTGCTGGCGACCTTCATGCCCAAGCCCTTTGCCGATAAAACCGGTTCCGGAGCGCATTTCAATATGTCGTTGTTCGACAAATCCACGGGCGAGAATGTTTTCCGCGACGGCGACGATCCGCGGGGGAAAGGGTTGAGTAAACTGGGGTATCAGTTCATCGCCGGGATATTACGCCATGGACCGGCGCTGTGTGCGGCCTTTGCCCCTACGGTCAACAGCTACAAGCGGTTGGTGCGGCAAGGACGGATGGCCTATTATTCCTGGGCTCCCGTTTTCAACTCCTGGGGAACGAACAATCGGACCAATGCCATCCGGGTGCCAATGGCCGGAGGACGGGTGGAGTCCCGCAATGCGGATTCCGCCTGCAACCCCTATCTCGCGGCGACCCTGGCCCTCGCGGCTGGACTGGAAGGGATACGCGAAAATATCGACCCCGTGCCCGCACAGGAGGGAAATCTCTATTCGCTGACCCCGGAGCAACTGGCCGAGAGGGGGATTTGCGAACTCCCGCGTAACCTCCATGAAGCGACCGAGGCCTTTGCCGCCGATCCTTTTGTCGAAAAAGTGCTTGGCACGGAACTCCGCAATGAATTTTTAACCTACAAAAACGAAGAGTGGCGGCAATACCACCAAACCGTAAGTCAGTGGGAGGTCCAACACTACGCCCGATTATACTAAATTTTCCTTGAAGATATTACGAAAAGAATAAAAAGTAATATATGGCTAAACGCGTAAACAATTCTTCGCCCCGTGCGGATGCGCTGGAACGGATCAGCATGACTCTTCCGGGGAACTTGCTGGAGCAATTGGACCACATGGTGAATGACCGGGGGCTGCCCAATCGTTCCCACGCGGTGGCGGAGATCATTCAGCGGGAGGTGACCGCCTGGCAGCAAGAGTTGGGGGAGCATTTGATGACCGGGACGATTACCTTGTTTTACGATGCCTCGCGGCGAAACCTGCAGAGCACGCTGGCGGATATTCAGCGGAGGCACATCGACGAAGTGATTAGTTCACATCACGTCCAGTTGGAAGATTATCACACCATGGAGGTAATTCTGATTCAGGGACCGGCCCGGAAGCTCCGGATGATCGCCGATGAGATGATCTCCTGCAAGGGGGTGAAGAGTGGAAGTCTCAACTTGATCAGCCAGCTCATCCCGCCCTTGCACCACCGCCGCTAACCGAAATGAGAAGAATTGATTTATGAACTTTTTCGATAAAGAGAACCGGCGCTTCGGTCGGGGGATAAACCCCCTCCTACAAGAAATGTCGCGCCGCTCTGTCGGAGGGGCCTTACGCCCCGATGTTCCTTTGTCCTGTCGGAGGGGCTTTATGCCCCGATTCGTCGCGGGGGAGACATCAAAACGTGGCAAAGACGAACGCCAATGCCTGTGGCCAGAGGAAATCTTTTGGCCAGAACGTAGGTCCTCACGGGCGGCACTCCACAAGTGGAGGCCCTACAAAACGGTGATCTTCCTTGTCGGAGCGGCTTTACGCCCCGATGTGAGACGTTCGGAAGGGTCGCTGGTACATGGTCAATCATGGCGTTTCGGTCGGGGGGTAAACCCCCTCCTGCAAGGAGTGCCGCGCCGCGACCTCCCTTTAACCGTAAACCAAAATAACCCTACTTTATGAAAACGGAAACAACGACCCTTCTTATTCCCGAGCCGGAAACAAAAGACCTGATTCTGCAGGAAACCGTCCGTGGCGGTGGTATGTGGAGTTATGTGCTCCGTCGCCACCGCCTTCTTTGTCTGACTGATCCGGAGGGGCGGGCGAATGCGGGGATGCTGTTCTATAATCGGGAAAATTACCTCGAACGGTATAACATGAGCGATACGTTGAAGGCGCAGCACATTGCCCGTCTCACCGCGCCCTATACAATGCACTCCGATATGGGGAGGGTGATGATGTCGATTGTTGGCGACACCGTCGGCTGGCACGATACCATTGGCGGCTTTAGTCGGCCCGCCGAGGTGGAGAAACAATTCGGAAAAGGAACGTATCAGGAAAAGCAAAACGGTTTTTACCGCAATGGAAGGGATAATTTCCTGATTGAACTCGGGAAGTGGGGCCTCGGAAAAAAAGACCTTATGCCCAACGCCAACTTTTTCAGCAAGGTGACGGTAGATGAGGATGGGGGCATCGGCTTTGCCACCGATCACCGCAAGCCGGGGGATCAGGTGTGGCTGCGGGCCGAGATGGATTTGCTGGTGGTTTTGCAAACCTGTCACCATCCCTTGGATTCGGCGGAAAACTACGACCCTGCGCCGGTGGAGATCGCGGTCTGGGAAGGTTCTCCACCTTCCGCCGACGATCCTTGCCGTCTTTCCCGTCCGGAAAATGAACGAGCCTTTATCAATACCGAAACCTACCTGCGCTGAAACATTAAGAGAACATCTATGAAAACGTTAGAGACTGCTCAATTGAAACCCGAAAATGCCGTTTATCAGGCCGACATACTGGCCGGAGACCCGTGGATGAAAGAGATCAAAAAGGGGCAGATATGCCGTATTCTGGATCTGGAGGGAAATCAAGCGGTGGATACCCTGTTCTACTCCTCCGAGGATGCCAGTGAACGCTACAGTGCGCTCGATACGATTCGGGCGCAGCGCAATATCTACCTGACCAAAGGGTCTCCCTTGGTATCCAGCGAGGGGAGGGTGATGCTGCGCATTACCGAGGACACCTGCGGGCGTCATGACACTCTGGGGGGTGCCTGTGCGGCGGAAAGTAATACTACCCGCTATGCCTTGGATAAAAAACACATGCACAATTGCCGCGACAATTTTCTCCTGGCCCTGGCGGAGTGGGGAGATGGATACAGTAAACGGGATCTTACCAGCAATATCAATTTCTTTATGAACGTGCCGGTGACCCCGGAGGGACAGCTTACCTTTGAGGATGGCATATCCGGGTCGGGGAAGTATATCGATCTACAGGCGGAGATGGATGTGATCTGTTTGGTCTCCAATTGCCCCCAGTTGAACAACCCCTGCAATGCCTATAATCCGACGCCGGTGCGTATCCTGATCTGGGATGCTCCGGCGGAGAGCGTTGCGTAACCAATTCTATTATTGATGTTGCAGAAAGTTCTTATCGCCAATCGGGGAGAAATCGCCTGTCGGATTATTCGTACCCTGCGCACCCTGGGCATTCGTTCGGTAGCGGTGTATTCCGAGGCCGATCGTCATGCCCGGCATGTTCGGGAGGCCGATGAGGCCTACTGTGTCGGCCCGGCGCCTGCGGCCTTGAGTTATCTGCATCAGAAAGAGATTCTGCGGATCGCCCGGGAGGCCGGGGCCGATGGCCTTCATCCAGGGTATGGGTTTTTAAGTGAAAACGCGGCTTTTGCCGATGCCTGCGAAGAAGCTGGTCTGGCGTTTTGCGGTCCGACCGGCGAGCAGATGCGGCAATTCGGACTCAAACATACGGCCCGTTCGTTGGCCGAGGCCAGTGGGACGCCCTTGTTGCCGGGGACCGGTTTGCTGAAATCCGTGACCGAGGCGGTGGCGGCCGCCGAACAAATCGGCTATCCGGTTATGCTCAAAAGCTCGGCCGGTGGCGGGGGCATCGGGATGCGTCGTTGTGCGGATGAAGCCGCTTTGCGGGAAAGTTTTGAGGCGGTGGTCAACCTCGGCAAAAACAATTTCGGCGAAGGAGGGGTTTTTCTGGAAAAATTGATCACCCGTGCCCGGCATATTGAGGTGCAGGTTTTTGGCGATGGGAAGGGGCAGGTCTGGTCTTTGGGGGAGCGGGATTGTTCTCTGCAGCGGCGGAATCAAAAAGTCGTCGAGGAGACCCCCGCGCCCGGTCTTACCGGGGAGGTGCGCGAAGAATTGCACCGCACGGCGAGAGCCTTGGCAGCTTCGATCAACTATCGGTCGGCGGGGACGGTGGAGTTCCTCTACGATGTGGGAGACGCGCGTTTTTATTTTCTCGAAATGAATACCCGGTTGCAAGTGGAGCATCCGGTGACCGAGGAAGTTTGGGGGGTGGATTTGGTTGAGGCGATGGTGCGCTTGGCGGCGGGGGAGTCGGTAGAGTCTCTTTTTGCCTATCGTGAAGCCTGTGGGGCGGCGATGGAGGTGCGGCTTTATGCCGAGGACCCGGCCCGTGATTTCCGTCCCGACTGCGGCTTGGTGACCGCGTGGGAAGTGCCTTCCGGAATCCGTTGTGACGGGTGGATTGAAGCCGGGACCGAAGTATCGCCTCATTACGATCCGATGTTGGCGAAGTTCATTGTCTGGGGAGAAACCCGGACCGATGCGCTCGATAAATTGCAAAAAGGGCTGGCCGGAGTGAAGGTGGGAGGCTTGGCCACGAATTTGGCCTATTTGCGGGAGATTGCCGGGCAATCCTTCTTTATCGATGAGACCATGACCACGGGATCGCTTGGGGAAATGCCTTTTGCGCCGTGCCAGGTGGAGGTTCTGGAGGCCGGCACCCAGACCACGGTGCAGGATTTTCCCGGACGGATCGGCTATTGGCATGTTGGCGTGCCGCCTTCGGGTCCGATGGACAGCGTGGCTTTGCGTCGGGGGAATCAGATGCTCGGGAACGAGGAGGGTGTTCCGGCGCTGGAGGCGACTTTGCAGGGGCCCAAGCTTCGGTTTTTTGCGCCTACCTGGGTTTGTCTGACCGGGGCCCGGACGGAAGCGCTTTTGGATGGGCAAGCGGTACCCTTCGGGGGTCCCTTTAAGGTTTCCGGGGGGAGTGTTCTGGAGGTGGGAACGATTTGTGGACGGGGGCAGAGAGTTTATGTCACCTTCCGTGGGGGACTCGATATTCCCAAGTATCTCGGCAGTGCGTCGACCTTTATTTTGGGGCAATTCGGGGGGCACGGGGGACGGGTCCTGCAGGTGGGAGATGTTTTGCCCTGGAATCCAATGAGCGGAGAGTTCTCAGCGGAGCCGGATTCTCCTCCGGCTGGTCCGGATTTTCCGGAGGTCTGGGAAATCGGGGTCATCTCCGGGCCGCATGGGGCCCCTGATTTTTTCCGGGAGGACTATCTGCGGGAGTTTTTGCAGGCGGATTGGGAAATTCATTTTAACTCCGCCCGCACCGGAGTCCGGCTGATTGGTCCCAAACCCGGCTGGGTGCGGGAAGACGGCGGGGAGGCCGGGTTGCATCCTTCCAATATTCATGACAACGCCTATGCCGTGGGGGCGATCGATTTCACGGGGGATATGCCGGTGATTCTCGGACCCGATGGACCGAGTCTCGGTGGGTTTGTTTGCCCTTTTACGGTGGCCTCGGCGGAGCTTTGGAAATTGGGTCAGTTGCGACCCGGGGACAAGGTTCGTTTTCGTCTCTGGACTTTGGGCCAAGCAATTGCTTATGAGGAGGGATGGGAAAAATGGATACCAGAGCCAACTCGTTCTCTCCCCGTTTTACCTACTGGAAAAAGCTTCTCGGTAAAAGAGGACAGTCCGGTTCTGCTTCAGCGGGAAGGCGAAGGTTCGGTACCTGCGGTGATGTATCGGCAGAGTGGAGACCGGTATCTTTTGATTGAATACGGTCCTATGGTTTTGGATCTGGCTTTGCGGATGCGGGTGCAGGTCTTGTTCGAGCGTTTGCAGGATGAGGCAATTGAGGGGGTTCACGAAATGACCCCGGGTATCCGGTCCTTGCAGATCCACTACGATCATCGCCTGGTGAGTCAGGAGACTTTGTTGGCGAAGTTGGAAACGATTGAGCGGACGATTCCCGATCCCGAATCTTTGCGCGTGCCCACGCGTATCGTCCACTTACCCCTTTCCTGGGATGATGCGTCCACTCGAGTGGCCATTCAGCGGTATATGAGTTCGGTCAATCCCAAGGCCCCCTGGTGTCCGGACAATATTGAATTCATTCGCCGGATCAATGGTTTGGAAAGCCGCGAGGCGGTGAAGGAGATTTTGTTCTCGGCCAGTTATCTGGTGATGGGGTTGGGCGATGTGTATCTGGGCGCCCCGGTGGCCACACCGCTTGATCCCCGGCAACGATTGGTGACGACGAAATACAATCCTGCCCGCACCTGGACCCCGGAAAATGCGGTGGGAATCGGGGGCGCGTATCTTTGCGTGTATGGCATGGAAGGTCCGGGGGGGTATCAATTTGTCGGACGGACGGTGCAAATGTGGAACCGCTACCGGCAAACGGCGGATTTCCAGGAAGGCAAACCCTGGTTGCTGCGGTTTTTCGATCAGATTCGGTTTTATCCGGTGAGTCCCGAAGAGTTGGCGCAGATGCGCGAGGATTTTATTGAAGGCAAATTACAACTGCGCATTGAGGAGAGTTCGTTTGCCTTGGGTGAGTATTTGGAGTTTCTGCAAGAGAATGAGGAATCCATTGCCAGCTTCCGTAAGACTCAGCGGGAGGCTTTTGCGGCAGAGAGGCAGCGTTGGGAGGAAGCCGGGTTGTCGCTGGAGGTGGATGATGCGGCGGTGGGTGGCGATGAGGGGGGCGGCGAAGTGGCCATTCCCGAAGGTTGCGCGGCGATTGATTCCCCGATGCCCGGCAACGTTTGGAAATTATTGGTAGAGAAACCCGGGCCCGTGAAAAAGGATGAGGTGCTGGCCGTTTTGGAATCGATGAAAATGGAAATTACCGTCAAAGCTCCCGTGGAGGGCGAGATTGTTGAGGTTTTGACCGCCGGACATCAACCGGTGAAGGGGGGCGAGCCATTGTTTTATTTTCGTCCCGGAAAGGAAGAGTCATGAAGTTGCCCGAAGTTCTGACCCTTGGTACGTTTCGTCAGCTCTATGCGAACGGCACCTCGCCATTGGACGTTTTGGAACTTCTGGAGAAGCGCTGGAGGGATTTTGAGAAAACCGGCAATCCCGTCTGGATCAGTCGTCGGAATTTAGCGGATCTCCTAGAGGAAGCGGAAGCCTTGGTGCAACGGAAAAACGCGGGGGCAACGCTTCCGCTGTACGGCATCCCTTTTGCGGTGAAAGACAACATCGATGTCCGGGGAATGCCGACGACCGCGGGCTGTCCGGAATTTGCCTATGAGCCCAAGGAAGATGCCGCGGCGGTGGCTCTTTTGCGCGAAGCCGGGGCAATGGTTGTGGGAAAAACCAACCTCGACCAGTTTGCCACCGGGTTGGTCGGCACCCG
This sequence comes from Opitutales bacterium, assembly GCA_022565335.1. Classification (GTDB taxonomy): domain Bacteria; phylum Verrucomicrobiota; class Verrucomicrobiia; order Opitutales; family T3Sed10-336; genus JAIUMY01. Next base: position 7,594 of record JAIUMY010000040.1, on the reverse strand, counting down.
TTCCCCCTATGGGGCCTGCCGGCACGCGCATTCGGCAGAATGGATTTCCGGAGGTTCCAGTTCCGGATCGGCGGTGGCGGTAGCGGCCGGGCTGGTGCCTTTTTCGCTGGGGACCGATACCGCGGGCTCGGGCAGAGTTCCGGCGGCTTTCCACGGTTTGGTGGGGGTGAAGGGGACGAGGGGGCTGGTGAGTACCCGCGGGGTGGTTCCGGCGTGCCGGTCGTTGGATTGTGTGACCCTTTTTGCCCATTCGCTGGGGGAGGCGTCGGAATTGTTCGCCTTGGTGGCGAAATTTGATCCGCTTGACCCTTACAGTCGCCGGGCCAAGGCCTTTTTGCGACCGGCGGGTCTTGGCGAAACCGAGAGGTTTTCCTTTGGGGTGCCACGGGAATCGGATTGGTGTTTTTTTGGCGATCAGGAAGCCGAGCGCCTATACCGGGACAAAATTGATGCGCTGGTGAAGCTCGGTGGGGAGAGGCGGGAAATCGATGACCGGCCACTGCGGGAGGCCGCTTTGCTTTTGTACCAGGGTCCTTGGGTGGCCGAGCGAACGGCAGCGGTGGAGGCTTTTTTACAGAGCCATCCGGATAAAATTCATCCGGTGGTGCGGAAAATTCTGGAAAGTGGGAAAGAAAAATCAGCGGTGGAAGCGTATCGGGGAGCCTATGCTCTCGAAGAGTATAAGCGTCAGACCGAAGAAATCTGGTCAAATATCGATTTTTTGCTTCTGCCCACCGCTCCGACAATGTATCGAATTGCGGAAGTTGAAAAGGATCCAATACTGCTCAACAGTCGCCTCGGAACCTACACCAATTTCGTCAATTTGTTGGATTTGGCAGCGTTGGCGGTGGAGGCCGGGGAGCGTGAGGATAACGGCCTTGGCTTTGGGGTATCTTTAATCGCGCCGGCGTGGAGTGAAAACCAATTGTTTCGGTGGGCGGCCCTGTTGCAGGGCGAGGAGCCAGTGTCACCACCCTTATCGGGAGGGGATATTCTTTTCGCCGTATGCGGGGCTCATCTTCGCGGTCAACCCTTGCATGGGCAACTTCTGGCCCTGGGGGCCACTTTTGTCGAAGAGACCCGGACAGCCCCGGAATACCACCTTTTCGCGCTGCCCACCGATCCGCCGAAACCCGCTTTGGTAGCGGTAGCAGAAGGGCGTGGGTGTTCAGTCGAGGTGGAGCTCTATCGGATATCCCAAAAAGGTCTGGGATGCTTGCTGACCAAAGTCCCGGCTCCCTTGGCCTTGGGGGCTGTGCGCTTGCAAAACGGGCGTGAGGTTTGCGGATTTCTTGGGGCCGAAGGCAGTTGCCGGGGGGCGGAGGATATCACCGCCTACGGATCATGGCGGAGTTGGCGGAAAAGGGATTGTAGCTGAAGACGTAAGTCTTTGGATCGGTGTTTTCGTAGTCGGGGGTGTTTCAGCTCCCGATCCTTCGTGGGTAGGACTTGGCGTTTTTGATCAGCCTGCCTTCGGTGGATGTATAGGGAGCCGAAGGTGTTCGACGATGCAATGTGCGATGGGACTATTCGGGGCCGGGCAGGATCAAGCGGACCCCGGCCACGTGGTTGATGTTGCGTTCGATCTCGTGGATCATGTCGTCCCGCCGGGCTTCCAGGCCTTCTTCGCGTAAAAGAACGAGGACGGTGGCGGGGTGAATCAAGAGGTCTTTTACGTGGTAGGAAGTGCCGCCATCATCGGGACGGGCGGGCAGGATGGCCTCGTCATGATAATCCCGCTCGATGGCTTCCTCGGAAATGGTGTCGAGAACATCCATGACTCTCTTGGAGGCCATCAAATAGGTGCGGCTGCGGGGATTCACCTCGGTGTAGGCGTCCAGAACGGGGAGGGAGAGTTCCACGAGGGTACGGGTTTCGCGCTCTACGGCCGCGGGGTCATCACTGTTATGTAATAAATTCAACACCACGCCTTGTTGGGTTTCGTAGGTATCCAACAATTCCGCCAGTTTTTCCTTGGCTGCGGATCTGGCCGCCTCCCGTTTTTCCGAGTTTTCGGCACACCCGATAAAGGCCGTTGCGGCAAATACCGTCAGTAGACTAAGGCCGGCGAGGCGTGGTGGAACGAGTTTCAGTTTTTGGATAAAAGAGGTCATGGTGGTTTTTAATGAGATTGAATCCTGTTTGCAATAGGAAAGGGAAAATATTGGTTATTTTTTAGCCGCTGATAAGACCTCCTCATCGGCTAACTCCATTGACCTGGAGATCAAGGTCAAAGGAACGGCTTTATCCGGTGGTGCGCAGGCCTCCGGCGATGGCGTTGACGGTTAGGAGCAGGTCGTTGAGGATGGGCGAATCCGGCGAAGAGTCGGTTTTGCGCCACTCGGCGAGGAGTTGGATTTGTCTCTCGTGGAGGGGGCGCAAAGCCTCGGCCCGGGGCAGGAGTGTTTTGGCCAGGCGGGGACGCCGCTTTTGCCAGGGACCGGGAAGCAGTGTTTCGATGGCTTGACCGGTGCGTTGGTATTCGTCGCGAATGGTGTCGAGGAAACGTTGGCGCAGCGCGGGATCAGTAACCAATTCGCCGTACGCCTCGACGATTTGCCAATCGACTCCCCGCCACGCCAATTCGATGTTGGCCAGGACGTAGCGGAAGAACCGGTTTTGTGGAAGGTTTTTAACGAGTTGCTTTTGCTCTTCGGCGGAAAGGCTTTGAATGGCCGTTCCCAAGCCATACCAGCCGGGCAAAAAGAAGCGCGCCTGGGACCAACTGAACACCCAGGGGATGGCGCGCAGGTCGTCGAGAGTGCGGGTGCCCGAGCGGCGACTTGGGCGGGAGCCGATGCGACTTTTTTCCAAGACATCCAGAGGGGTGGCCTGGGCATAGAATTCGATGAAGCCTTCCTGCGCTTTCAGACTTTGGTAGGCCTTTGCCGAAGAGGCGGCGAGGCGATCCATCAGGGGAGCATCCACTGCTTCCCGGGGTTCGTTACGCAGCGGCCGGGCGGTTTGGCGAAGGGTTCCGGCCAGAAGGAGATCCAGTTGGTGGCTGGCGGTAAACCGGTTGGCGTATTTTTGGCCAATGGTTTCGCCTTGTTCGGTGAGTCGCAAATGTCCCTGCAAAGTCCCCTCCGGAAGGGCTTCCAGAAAGCGGTCGGTGGGACCCGCCCCCCGGCTGACCGTTCCACCCCGGCCATGAAAGAACAGCAACCGGCATTGGTGGCGGCGGGCTACCGTAATCAATTTCCGCTGCGCCTCATGCAGGCCCCATTGGCTGGCCACAATACCACTGTCCTTATTGCTGTCGCTGTATCCCAGCATTACCGGTTGCTCGGGCCATTGAAAAAAATCGGCGGTTAGGGCCGAGTCATCTATTTCCCGTTTGGCTTTCTGTTGTTTATTGCGCCAATGAATTGAATGCCGGGTGAGAGGATACTGCAAAAAGTCGTCGAGGATGTCGGGCCCGTTTTGTAAGTCCTGTAGAGTTTCCAACAAAGGTACCACGGGGAGGACACAAACCAATTGGTTGTCGATCCGTTGACAAAGGCCGGCCTCGCGGGCGAGAAAATAGACTCCCAGGAGGTCGGCGAAGGATCGGGTCATGCTGAGAATCAAAAACCCCAGCCCCTGGGGCCCGAAGCGGTTGCGATAGTGACGAAATTCCCGCAAAGCTCCAATGACCGCTCGCGCCTCCTCGCCCGGATCGGCCCCTCCATCCAGAAGGGGAACACTGGTGGTGAGTTGCTGATTAAAAAAATCAATTTTCTTTTGTTCCTCCCAATCGGCGAACTGGGAATCCTCGAATCCGGCGGCACGAAGGATTTGGGTGATGGCCCGGTCATGAAAATCACTGTTCTGCCGCAGATCCAGCCGGGCCAAGTGAAAGCCAAAGGTCTGCCCGAGTCGAATGACCGGGTCGAGGTCGGCGGCGACAATGAGATGGGCCCCCAATTCCATAAGCGAATCCCGCAGGATGCGGAGATCCTTAAGAAGAGGTTCGGGGGAAGGGTAGGTATGGGCTTCGGCCAAAGCCGATTCCTTGCGTTTGCCCTCTTGGGGAAGTTGGTGGAGCAGGCAGGCGATGTATTGTCGCCACGGCTCGTTCGGGTTGCGCTCGGCGATCCGTTCCCCGATCTCCCCCAGGGAACGGAGTTTTTGTTTGAGCGCGTTTTGAAAAGATTCTTCGGGGGGTTGCAAGATGGCCGACAGAGACACTTTGCCGAGGAGGTTTTGGAGGGCTTTTTTTTGCAGGTCCAAAGCCTCGCGGCGCAGGATGGCGAGGGTTTCCCGGGTCACTTTGGGGGTCACCAATGGGTGCCCGTCACGATCCCCGCCGACCCAGGTACCAAAAGCCACCTCCGGCTTTTCCCAGGGGGAGGGGAGTTCTTCGAGGGGCCAACCGGTAGCCTTCCAGGCACTGCGGAAATGTTGATCAACCTGGGCCAGAGCTTCGGGAAAAACCCTTCGGAAGTAGTGGATTTGACTGTTTCTCTCGTTGGCTACGGTAGGTTTTTCCAAAAGGATTTCGCCAGTCCGCCAAAGGCGTTCGAGGACGGCTTTGATCCGCTCCTCCTGCCATTCCTTTTCGGCCAGACTGAACATTTGATTCTCCCGCTCCACCAATAGGAGGTAGAGTTCCCGGTGCTGCTCCATGACGGTGATGCGCTTGGCCTCGGTCGGGTGGGCGGTCAGGATCGGTTCGATGCGGATTTCCCGCAATAACCCGGGTAGTTCCGAGGCGGACCACCCGTGTTTGACCAGTTCGCGAAAGGTATGCGCCCACAGCCCTTTCTCGGTTGCCAGACCCCCTTTGCTTTCATTCCACCGGCGGGTCTGGTTGGCCGCATTTTCCTCCACTTGGTTCAGAATCTGAAAGACAATGGTATAGGCTTGGATTTGCTCGTTGGTAAGAGGCTTTTGCGGCCCGGAACCCCCCTTATTCCAAGGGAGGGATTCCGCTACCGCGGTATGCCCGGTCTTTTGCAATACATCCTTGAAAAGACGTAGGCAGAAGGACAGGTCCGAATCAATTTTGCCAAAGCCGAAGGAAAGACGATTTTGCCTAGCCATAGTCTTCATCATTTCGATCAATCCTGCCGGGGGAAAGAAGAAAATATGCGATCTTCATGGCGTAGCCTTTGCGTTCATTTCCCGTGAGGTTTGCCTTTTTAACGCGAAGAAATCGTATCTGAAAAGAGAAACTGGCCTTTTACTGTTTCTATTTGCAAAAGAATATCAATTAGGTTTAAGTAATCCTTTGCTGTTAATGATGAGAACATGGAAGAGTCAGTCAATTGCCCGGTCAGGTGGTTTTACCCTGATTGAGCTCCTCACGGTCATTGCCGTGGTGGCGATTCTGGCAGGGCTTTTGATTCCGGCGGTCAATCGGGTGCGGGTTACTGCCCGGCAAACGGTCTGCGCTTCCAATATGCGGCAAATTGGCTTGGCGCTGCATATGTTTGCCAATGATCATAATGGGCGGCTGCCCAATATTGCTCATGGGGTTCCCAGCGACCAGTCGTGGATCTACACCTTGATGCCTTATTTGGATGATACTCATTCCATTCGGGTTTCGCCCTCCGATCCGCTATATCACGAGAAGCTGAATCATGAAACGGCGACGAGTTATAAGTTCAATGATTTGGTGTTCATGCAACAAACCGATCCTTTCGGTCAGCCGATTGGAGCCGCTCCGCGTCTGGACCGTTTTCGTAACCCCTCACAAGTGGTCTTGGCTTTTACGGGGCGCGAACAACCTCCGGGGAGCTTTTTTTCGGCCACCAATGATCATATTCACGGGACCACCTGGAATGCTTGGCCGAGAGTCTTTTCTGATATTCAGCCGAATTTGCATCGTTCCGGGGAAAGCAATGAGGACCGGACAAATGGGAGCACGAATTATCTATTCGCGGATGGGAGTGTCGCCAATTTCAGGGCTTCTGAAGTGAAGGCTTTAGTCGAGGAAGGTATTAACTTGGCCGATCCAGAGAATCAATGGCGCGCCAAACTACGCTGAATTATGTTTTGTACGAAAATTATCGCTTTCACGATGGTTCTGGCCCTTTTGACACCGGCCTTGGAAGCATTGCCCAATTTCCGTGCCTACACCAGCGATCACGCCGACATTGCGGTTCGTCTGGTGGACGGTGAATTAGAAACCTATTGGGAAAATGACTTTATGACTGTTGATGGCGAATTGGCGGGGGATAAACCCCTTCCACGGACATCAATTCGGGCTTTGGGCGTCTTTGATGCCGCCACTCCAGCATTGATTCGGCCCGAAGGAAGTCAGTTGGATCATCTCGGTGTCGAGGCAGGCGAGCCGATATACATTCTTCCGTCTGGTGGTACGCCGAACACCTTACCGTACTTGGGTTTGGCCAGCGAAGCCCCGTCTTTGTCAGCGATAGACGGTCTTGCCAGTTGGCGGGTTTCCCTGGTCGATATGGTGGGCCCGGAAGACGGGGTTTTCAATTTATACTCGGATGTATTGAATCCGAATATGAGTACCTACGATGGAATTGACAGTGATGATTATATCACGATGGGTCCCGGTGATCATTTTCATTTCAACTGGGCTTTTTCGCATTTGGGAGGGTATGACCTTTTTCTTAAATTTGAGGCCTTGGATGGTGATGGGAATACTATTTTGGAGGTGACCGAACCCTTCCGCTTTCACATCACCGATGGGGGAGGTTATGAAACTTATGCCGACTGGCGACGGACCTTTTTTCTTTTGGAGGACCTCGACAACGATGCGATCAGCGGACCGATGGCCGATCCCGTGGGGGATGGGCGAACGAACCTGGAACGATATGCCTTCGGAAAATTTCCGGAATGGCAATTTGAATGGGTGGAGCATGGTGGGGAGGACTATCCCGGAGTGCGGGTAACGGTTCGGGAGGGGTCTGAGGATATGGAGATTTTTCTGGAACATTCTTATGATCTGACCGATTGGGATGCTGTTGGCGTGGTGGAAGTTTCCCGCGAAAGCATTTTTCATTTCCCGGGTTTGGAGGAGCGGGTGTATCGGTTGGAGGACAACACCCCCGAACGGGCTTTCTTTCGGGCTCGGGTGGAGTGGCAGGAACCCACCGAGTGAGATTTTATAGGGTGGAATCAATTCCAATTGGGCATCGCAAGAATGTCGCCCTTTCAGGGCTCGGTAATTTTTTGTCCATTCTCACACCGGGGCGTTGCCCCGGCCTTTGTTCTGCTGCCCCTTCGGGGCGGGTATTGGGTTGGCGGGACGCGGTTACCGGAATCGAGACCCGGTTTTTGAATCACGGTTTTACCCTGGAACCGAGATGCGGTCCGTTGTTCTTTTGTTCTGCTGCCCCGTTGGGGCGGGAACGGGGTTGGCGGAGTGTAATTCCCGGAATTGGATCGGCCGTCGTATGAGCACCAACGGTGCGTCATGCCAAAGCCCGGGGCAGAGCCCCGGGGAACGGGGCTGCCGGCCAGTAGAGAGCCCTGATCGGGCGGCGTGGTGGAGCAGCATATTCGAGGAACATCGGACCGATTGCCGCGTTGGTCAATATGCCGCCCTTTCAGGGCTCGGTAATTTTTTGTCCATTCTCACACCGGTGCGTTGCCCCGGCCTTTGTTCTGCTGCCCCTTCGGGGCGGGTATTGGGTTG
>JAIUMY010000039.1 GCA_022565335.1 Opitutales bacterium | reverse complement strand
TGGCTGGAGAGCCAATGACCGATTTGGGGTATATCGTGGATGCGATTGATAAGGATACGGGCAGCGATGTCTTGCGGTTTTACCGGATGCTGGTGCTGGGACAGGGGCGAATGCCACGGGAAGGCAAGGGGCATCTGGATGACCAAGAGGCGCAAGAAGAAATAACTCGTTTACTCAGTGAGCAGGCTGGAAGTGAAGGCAAACGCCGTGCTCGGGAAAAGTTCTTCGCGGCCCTTACCAGAGCCCAGGTTGTTGGTTCAGAGTCTTTCGTAGGAGGATTGCTAAAGGAAGCGAAGCAATGCCTTTCGCGCAAAGTCAAACGTCCCAGTCTGACCTTTGAAACGCCATTGGCAGGGTTGTTCACCCCGAATTTCTTCCGCTTCAACAAAACTAATCAACCTAATCGGAAATAACTGAAAGGACTGTGTAAACTAGGTTCTATAAACTTAAATATTGACAAAGTTTCATGTGAAGCAGGCGATTTTTCTCGTCGGGGGAGGGTTTCTTGTTTTGAGTAGAAATGACCCCCGTTTTGCGCATTATGACTGGTTTTAAAGCCCTCGTTTATTTTTTCTTTTTTGTTTTCCTGCCTCTTCTGGTGGAGTCGGGGGAGAAGAGGATGTTTTCGGTGGGATCGACTGATTTCATGGTCATAGAGGAGGATGGTTGGTTTCTGGGGTTGGGGGGATTGCGGTTTGAGGACGAGTCGTTGCAGGTGTCTGATTCATTGATTTTTCCGCTTTTGGCCGATGAATGGGCGGAAATTCCGATGGTCGCCGGGGTGGGGCGATTGAAAGAAGTTGAGCGGGTGGACGCGGGGGTTGTTTTAAAGTTTGCTTGGTATGGAGGCGAGATGCCTGTGGATTGGCAGGAATTTTTCCTTTGGGATTCGGAAAACGAAACGGTGGCCCGCGATGACTATCGGTTTGCCCGAACCCGCCCCTTAGCGGAAATCAATCGTCGGGGGGCGCGGTCGAAGTATGTGCGGGAACGTGGGGACCATTTGTTGAGAGTGGGGACTCTGTGGTGGGAAATTCAGCCTTTTCGCGATACGGTTGCCGGTTGGCCGTGGGAGGGCTGGCAGTGGCGGGTTCGTTTTGTTTTGGAAGACGGGCGGCAAACCAATGCGATGCGAATGATTGGCGGCTTGGAAGCGGGCGGGCAATTGGCGGGTTTGACCTTGGCCAATCAGCGCTACCGGGGGCTCGGCGATTTGGAGCAACGTCTGGAGGCCGATAGAAATGGATTGTCGCGAATGACTTTCAACACGCAGGACAGCTTTGCCCGTCCATCGCCCTTGCCGGAAGGATTTCAAAGCGGAAACTCGGCGTATTTGTCGAGGGAGCAAGCTCTGGGTATTCGGGAGAATTCTTGGATTCATACGATGGCCCGGGGAGCGGGTACGAGCTTTTTTGATTTTCAATATGCTGATCGGTTGGCGATTCGATCGCATCCTCCACGGCAGGGGAATTTCCGTGCGTTGACGGAAATTTATCCTGGGGATGTTGGAGTTGGACAGAGCAATGAGGAGCATTTTGGTTATCAGGGAGAATTTGCAGGAGAGTGGATGCAGTATGCGGTATTACGGCAGGCGGAGAAGGCGCCCGAGAATTTCTGGAGGACCCGTTATCTGGAGGTTGACCGGGAACTTCGCACTCGGGTGAGTGAGGAATTGGGGATGTCTCAGGATCGGGTAGTTCCTTCGGTAGGGTATCTTTTTGATTTTTGGCAAGCGACAGACAATTTTGCCCGGGTGGTGGCCCGCATGAGTGGTTATGCCAGTTATCTTTCCGAACTGGGGGTTGGTCGGGTAATGACCCATAACCCCGGTTGGAAAAACGGAAGGGCTTTTCAACGTGGATGGGATGGTGCTGATCCGGAAAACTATATCGGAGGAGGCGTTAATAATATCTATGACTGGAAACTTCTTCCACGGGTAAAAGCGCCCTGGCGCGAAGTCAGTGAGATTTACGACCATCTTGGGATAGAGCATTACGTTTGGCTCTCGGGAATGTCGCGGAGCGGCGGACGATTTACGCGGGAGGTGGGACTAGAGCCCGCGAATTGGGCTTTGAATTCACCCGATGGACACCCCAACGACACTTACGGTGAGATAATGCTCAAACACAATATTCTATCGCCTCGCTTTAAAGAGGTTTGGAATGCCCGTTTTGATGACTTGCAGGAATTGTACGGATTTTCCGGATACTGGGGTGACAGTTTTCAAAACCTCATGATGAGTCAACTTAACTGGGCTGGAGGGAATGGGGAGCCACTGCAGCGGGCATGGTGGAAGTGGTTGGCAGAGCAGTCCCAAAAGGGACGGGGATGGATTTCCGAAAGTCATTCCTTTCCCGGGATCAGTTGCTCCATTGAGACGGAAAATTGGGAGAAGACCCCGTGGATGATGGGCCAGGTAATCCGATGGTTGCGGGGTACGGAACAGGAAACCAAATCGCCCCATGAATGGCGTCGGCTACTTTTTCGGGTAATGGCTTTTGAGGGCTGGTTGGCCCCTGAAATTTGGCCATACTATGCCGATCGTGAGGTCGATCCGGAGAATGTTATTGAAGATTTTGGAATCTTATCCTGGTCCTTTCGAGCGGCCTCTCCGATGATGGTCCAACCTTGGGTATTGGAGGAGGGTAAGGGTGTTCTTTGGACGAATCCTGAGTTTCCCGGTGAAGCGGTGATTTTTCCCTTTCAAAGGATTCGGTTGCCCGAGGGGGTGCGGGGCCATCCGATATTGGAAAATACCGGACAGACATATCCGGTCGCCGGGCAAGAAGTGGTGACGAGGCTTTATGGAGAGTATATACCGAAGCGTCTCGGTATGGTCCTGCCGCCCAAGGAAGAAAGCGCCGGAACTTTTGTCACGCGGGAAGCCTCACTGAATTTGCCTGAAAAGGCAGAACGATTGTATTGGCGCCCGAACCCGGGGAACCATCGCCGAGCTTATTGGGGCAAAGGTCTTGGCCGTTGGGCAAATGAAGTCGGTGAAATTGAAAACTGGCCCGTCGACAACTCTCCCAGAGCGGTCTTCTCGTCCGGCATACGAACCGTTTTGGAATTGCAGGGAAAGGTTCGTACCGCGGGGCTTTTAACCAAGTCGCCGGGGGTTGAGTTGGTGATACCTACGGTTGTTGACGGGGAGCGTGGAGCCTTGCTGGAGAGTAGCGGTTCCTTAGCCGGGCCGCTAAAGATTTTTTTTAAAGGGACCTTGCGGGAAGGGGGAAATCTGTATTCTCCGGGACGTGAGAGGACGGGTTTGCGGTTGCGGGGTGGGAATGCGATTAGTCTGGGCGCTGACCTCTTGCCTTGGCCGGGAGATTTTCATCATCATTCGCAGATTGTCAGCGTTAGCGATCCGGGAACAACGGTTCATTTTTATGGTTCTTGGCCTGCCACGGGGGAGTTGTCCCGGCCCGGATTGATCCTCGGAGAGGGGACCCGGTTTGTGGTTTGGCCGGAAGCCGAATTGCCTTTTATAAAAAATTACGGCGGATTCACTTTACAATTATGGGTTGGCCGTGGCGAGGATGGTGGAGGGGTATTGGAATTGCATGATGGCTTTGTGGCAGATCGATCACGTCAGGCGGTCAATCCTTTCGCTCCGGAATCCGGGGATCTGCGTTTGGGGTCATTGGGGAGCATTCGTCTCAACGGAGTTACGCTTCTTTCGCACCACAGTCAGAATCTGCCGATAACCGGACGGGAACAAAATCCCCTCACGGGCTCGATTCAAAATAATGGGCATTTGGTTTTTGAATATCCCTATGGCGCGCGTTGGGAGGTGCGCACCCGGCCGCAGTCTTATCGTGGAGCGGTTTGGATTGATGCCGATACGACGATTCATACTGATCGAGATCTGACACTTTTGGGAGAAACGGAGAAGGCTGATCAAACTTTTGGGTATATTGCGGCTAATGCCTTTCAAACCCGCTGGTCAGCAGATCGCGTGAAGGGCCCGGTGAAAATCGTCAAAACCGGTCCGGCGGCTTTAATTTTGGCGGGGGAGCAAGCGTATGTCCAGGAAAGCGAACTGGAAATTCGTGAAGGGGCGGTGGTTTTTCAATCCGATCCCTTGGGGGGTGGGCGATTTCCGAGTGGAGAACCTTTCGGGCAAGCTCATTTGGCGGTTTTGGTGGAGGATGAGGCAAAGGTAGTTTGGGATAGTCCGCGGATTCATCTGTCGCAACTTCAGGTATCCAAAGGAGGCCGTATGAAATGGTCCCCGGGATCAGTGGTTGAGGTTCGTGGGCGGGCTACTTTAGAAGGTTCGCTATGGGCCCAGGATTTCCCCATTGGTGAGACGTTGGTATTGCGGGCCGATGAGTTGTTGGGGGTTGAGAATTTGGTAGTGGCTCGCAACGTGGATGTCCGTCAACGAAACGTTGGGGGAAGATACGAATTGATCGTAAATATTAAAGATTAGGGTTTAGCTTTGAGTGATTGGTTGAAGTGGCGAAGGCGGAGGAGGAGGCTGATGGCGACTAGTCCGAGGCCGACGCAGAAGGCGATCCAAAAGCCACGGGCTCCGAGGGGAGTGAAGAAGCCCAGGTAGACGCCAAGGGGAAAGGATATAACCCAATAGGCACCAAAGGTCAGAAGGGTGGGGATTTTCATGTCGCGGAGACCCCGAAGGGCGCCCATGGCAGTGGTTTGGAGTCCATCAACGATTTGAAAGCAAGCGGCCAGGAAAAGTAATTGGGCGGCGAGGGTGGCGACTTCCGGGGAGGTGGTGAAGAACCCCGCGATGGTATCGCGAAACAAAATATAGCCGAGGGCGAAAATCAAAGCCTGGGCAATGGTAAAGAGAAAGGTGGTGCGGCAGATGGTTTGCAGGCGTTGCCATTGTCGGGCCCCCGCGGTTTGGCTGACCCGAATCGTTAAGGCCATACCAAGGCCCAGGGGGAACATAAAAGTGGTGGCGGCGCAGGTGATGGCGATTTGGTGGGCGGCAAGGGGGACGACTCCGAGAATTCCGATGACGATGGCGGTGACGGAAAAAATGAGTACTTCAAAAAGGATTTGCAGGGCCATGGGGAAACCGATTCGAAACAATTGCCAGAGGGCTTTGAAATCTATCGGCAAAAACCATTGGTCGGGCAACCAGGGACGAAAAAAGGGGTCCATACGGAGCCAGAGAAAAAGGAGAAGGAGAGACAAAATGCGGGCGATTAAGGTGGCTAAGCCGGCGCCGGTGAGCCCCATGGCGGGGGCTCCCAGATTGCCAAAGATAAAGACCCAGTTGAGAAAAACGTTGGCGCCGATAGCGATGAGGGAGGTCCAAAAGGCGGGCCAGGGGGAGGAGACGGACTCGCTGAAATTCTTGCCAGCCATCTGGACAAAGATAAATGGCAGCGAAAGGAGCAAAAAGACCAGATAGGGTTTCCCTTTTTCGATGACCTCTGGTTCCTGGCCCATAAAATGCAGGAGAGGAAAAAGAACCGAACCTGCGGCAGCGACCAGAACTCCGGCCAGCAGGGCGAGGTGTAGCCCCTGGCGCAATCCGGCCCCAGCAGCTTTCCGGTCCTGACCCCCGTAGGCGTTGGCGACGACTACGGAAACGCTGGTTAGCAATCCGAGGCCGAAGACCATGAAGATATGAAAGAGGTTATTGGCCAGCGCGGAAGCCGCCAACTCGGCAACTCCGACTTGTCCGATCATGAGCGTATCGACAAGCCCCATGAGCATTTGCCCGACATGGCCGGCCATGATGGGAGCGGCGAGAAGAAGAGTGGTCTTCAGCTCGTAAAGGGGTCCCGTTTTGGATTTCGGTAAAGTGGATTCCCGCGTCATCCTTCAGGCAGTGTTCAGTGAGGGTTCTGATGCGGGGGCGCGGGATAAGGATCAACGGTGGTTTGCCTTAACGGGATCATTGGTTTGCGGAGAAATTTCCAGTCAGCGCCGGGGACCTAGAAAATAGCCGATAACGCCACCAGCTAACAGCGCCAGCAGGAGCAAAACGGCGAGCGGTAGCATGGGCTGCAGCCAAAGAAAACTAACCGGGACCTTGCCGCTGTTTTGAATGACAAAAACAATAGCTAACAGGATTCCGGCGAGAAGAATGATGAGCCGGTAATTTTTTTTCCAGAAGGATTGGTTCATGTCGATTGATTGGTGGGAGTTAGAGAGTTTTGTAATTTTTTCCAGAGTTTCGGTAGGGGGATGGCCAAAGGTGGTTCATCCGGAAGGAGCAGGGCGCTTTGGAAGAGAGAGGGAAAAGTCGTTCGCCGCCGGGGAAGGATTTTGCGCCAATCATAGGGAAGTTCTTCGGAGCCTCCATACAGGGAATCGAGAAGGGGTGGGATGCCACTTTCCGCTGCATGAAGGCGCACCTGGTGCCAACGGTCAAAGGCCGAGGTGCTTTCCCAGTAATCGCCCCCCGGGAGGGCGTGTAGGCGGCGGAAAAGGGTGGAGGCTTTTTTGCCGGTGCGATGGGATACCAAGGCACGGTCTTCCTGTCGGTGGCGGGCCACCGGCAGGTCACATTCCAATTGGTCCGGTAGCTCGGGGCGGGGGAGGGACCAGAATTGGTAGTGAAAAAGGAACCGACCGCTGCCCATGGCTTCGCGCAGGTTCTTGCGGCTGGCTGGGTTCTTGGCCAAAAGGTAAATGCCCTCGACTTCGTAGGCGGGTGCACAGAGACTATGGATTCCTTCAAATCCGTGTGCCTGTAATTGAGGTTTGCCGCGTTCGTACTCGCATTGGAGGGCATCCCCAATGGAAAAGTGTTTTTCCTTGCCATAGCCCCGGCGAATGGCGGCTAAGTCGGCGGGCTTGTGCAGGGCCAGCCAGTCGTTGGTTTCGCGGAGGATGTCGAGCCGGAGGGGCTCCTCCTGCAAAAGGCCGGCGGGAAAGCTTAGAAAATCGGGTTTTCGGTTCATGGTAACGACGATGAGTCCATACCTTTCAGAACCGCGGCATGAAAACGCAAGACTTCCGGAAGACGTTCCTGCCAATAAGCCCAGTCGTGTTCCCCGGGATAGGTGGCGTAGTGGTGGGGGATTTCCTCTTTTTGCAAAAGGCGGTGAAAGTTCTCATTATCCTGAAAAAGAAAATCCTCTCGTCCGCAATCGATCCAGATTTTCGGCAATTGTTTTTTTTGGTGACATTGGCGGACAAGAAAAATGAGGTCGTGCGGTTTTCCGGCAGGGTTGGCTCCGAAGATCCGGTGCAACTCCCGCGTATCGCCGGAAATCAGATAAGCAGCGGTCGGGCTGTCCGGATCGGGTTCAGCCGGATCCGGCAAGGGTTCGCTGCCCCGGAGAAGGGCTCCGGAATGGGAGTGGGCGGAGGCAAACTGGTCCGGGTAGGTCAGGGCGGCGCGCAAGGCTCCGTAGCCTCCCATAGAGAGACCACCGATGGCCCGGGAAGCCCCTTGGGGAATCAGGGGAAAATAAGATTCCATTCGCTGAATCGTTTCTTCGGCGATAAAGCGTCCCCAGGCGGGTCCTTCCTCGGCGTCGGTGTAGAAACTACGTTGGCCGTCCGGCATAACAATGGCGAGACCGGTTTGCTCGGCCACTTTTTCCAGATTGGTGAAGCGAGGCCAGACACTGGCGTCGTCGCTTAAACCATGAAGCAGGTATAGGGTAGGGTAGGGAGGGCGGTGATTCTCCGGCAGGTAGACAAAGGTTTCCACTTTGCGGCGAAGGAGATCGCTACTCCAGCGTAGGTGAGCGAGAGCCATGATTTAATTCTCCTTTCGATAACTGGCGACGATGCGTTTGGAGAGCGACCCATCGGGATCGTTCACACTGGTTTCGTCGATGGTGAAGGACTGTTCTCCGGTATTGCGGGAAATGAGTAAAAGGCCGTGATGGAAATCGCGGAATTTTTTCTCGCAGAGGGCGCGGATGGTAATGTCCTTGTGATGGCTTTCCTCGACCAGCGCAGCGATGGCCTCGTCGGTGAAAACCAATGAGAGCCCGTGTTCCTCATGAAAGCGGGAGGCATATTTTTCCACTTCCTCGCGGCGGATTTGGGTTTCTCCGTCGCGGTTGTTTTCGAGGAGTTCCTGTAGTTTGTCCGCCGGGTGACTGGCAGTCTGGGCGTCGATGTTGAATTTGCGGATGCCGCTGGAGGGCAATTCGTATTTGAAATTCCGGAACATACGTTCCAGCACGGTCATAAGTCCCCGTGCTCCGGTATTTTCCCCCGCCGCCTGCTCGGCGATGGCTCCGATGGCCTCGCGTTCGACTTCGCAGTCGATGCCGTAGCCCTTGAAGTCGCGCAGGTATTGGCTGAGGATACTGCCTTCCGAGGACAAAAGAATTTCCTCCAGATCGATCTTTTCGAGGGGGGAGCAAGTAACCCGGATGGGCAAGCGTCCGACAAATTCCGGCTCGAACCCATACTTGATGAAGTCCGTGGTGGCAACTTGGGACAAATATCGTGAGGCATTATCGGCGTCTTCTCCGCTGGGGGCTGAAAATCCGATACTTGACTGGCTGACCCGTTTTTTGACTTGTTCGGCCAATTGGTCGAAGGCCCCGCTGACGATAAAGAGGATATGGCGGGTATTGATCGATTGGCGGCCCGGCTTGCCACCTTTTTGCATCGACATCATGGCCTGCATTTGGCCGAGGATATCGGTTTGGCTGTGCAGGTTGACTTCACTTTCCTCCATTAGTTTGAGGAGGTTGACCTGGACGCCGCGACCGGAGACATCCCGTCCCCCGCCATCGCGCCCCCCTTGGCCGGCAATTTTGTCGATTTCGTCGATATAAATAATCCCGTATTCCGCGAGATCCACATCACCGTCGGCATTTTTCACCAAATCCCGGACCAAGTCCTCGACGTCGTGGCCGACGTAACCGGTTTCGGAGAACTTGGTGGCATCGGCTTTAACGAAGGGGACTCCGATGAGGCGGGCGATGCAGCGCATCAGGTAGGTTTTTCCAACGCCAGTGGGGCCGAGGAGGATAATGTTTTGTTTGGCGTAGTCTTTTTCCCTCAGGGAGGGGTCGCGCAGGCATTCGCGCACATGGTTGTAGTGATCGCAGATGGCCACTGAAAGCACCTTCTTGGCTTCATTCTGGCGGATAACAAAGCGATCCAGATAATCCTTGATTTCTTTGGGTTTAAGCTGGAAGGAGCGGATCTTATCGAGAATTTCCTGACTCTTTTTGTTGGTTTCGGGGGTTTTCGGGTTTTCCGGTGGAGGGCTGCCCGAGGATTGTGCCCCCATAAAGGGATTGAAGCCCCCGGCCCCTCCTCCCTGGCGCAGCATATCCTGCAGCTGTCTTTGCATTTCCTCGAAAGGGTTGGATGGTTCTTTTTCGTTGTTTTTATCCTGGTCGTCTTGGCTCATAGTTTTTTTTAGAAAGTTCTGGGTTTGGGATTGACCCTATTCTGGTGCTGTTAAAAACTTCAATTTCTAGTAGGTAATTCTTTATTTATCAATCATGTCTGACAATTTAACCAAGCGAGATATCGTTCTCCAGATTTATAACAAAACCGATTTTCCGCAAAAAATTGTTCGGGAAACGGTGCAGATGACTCTCGACGCCATTGCGGAGGCTTTGGGGGAGGGACGCAACGTTGAACTTCGGAATTTCGGGGTTTTTGAAGTCCAGAAAAGAAAAGCCCGCGTAGGCCGCAACCCCAATCGCCCCGACAAAGACGTGATGATTCCTGATCGTGCGGTGGTGAAATTCAAAGCGGGCAAGGAACTAAAAAAGGATCTGCAAAACATTGACCTTAAAAAACTGTAACGGTTCGTCTTTTTTCTGATGTTCAAAACTCTTCCCGGTTTTCGGGAATTTCTCCCCGAGGAGTGTCGGCGGAGAAATTTCTATTTTTCCCAGTGGCGGCGGATTTCGCGAAACTACCATTTTCAGGAATTCGATGGCCCGGTGTTGGAACCGCTGGAGTTGTATGAGGAGAAATCCGGGCCGGAGATTCGGGAGCAATTATTTTGTTTTACCGATAAAGGGGGGCGGGAGGTCGCTTTGAGGCCCGAGATGACCCCGACCCTGGCCCGTTTGGTGGGACCGCGTCTGGGGGCTTTGCGCAAGCCGGTGAAGTGGTTCAGTATCGGCGAGCAATACCGTTACGAGCGTTATCAGAAAGGGCGCAAGCGGGCTTTTTACCAATACAATGCGGATATCATCGGAGAGGCTGGACCATCCGCGGAGGTCGAGTTGATGGCCTTGCTGATCGATAGTCTTTGTTCTTTTGGTCTGAGTGAAAAAGATTTTGCGGTGCGTCTCAGTGACCGCCAGTTGTGGATCATGTACTTGCGGGGTTTGGGAATCGAGGAGGCGCGAGCAGTTTCGGTCTTGGGCGTGGTCGACAAACTCGGACGTGAGCCGGAGGATGTGCTGGAGCGGAAACTTGAACCTTTGGTTGGGGATAGGGCTGCGGGATTGCTCAAGAAAATGATCGAATTCTCGCGGCAACAATCACTCGACGGGGTCCGCGAAATGTTTCGGGGCAGTGAAATTGCCTTGGACGATCTGGAGAATCGTCTGGCGGATTGGAATGAACTTTTGCAGGGGCTACAAGCGATGGGGCTGTCGCCCTTTGTGCAAATTGACCTCGGGATTGTGCGCGGCCTGGCCTATTATACGGGGTTTGTTTTTGAGGCCTTTGACCGGTAAAAATCCCATCGTGCTTTGGCCGGAGGAGGGCGCTACGACAATTTGCTCGGCATGTTGAGCCGAAAGGATGCCCCGGCGGCTGGATTTGGCATGGGGGATGTGGTGTTGGAAGACTTATTAAAAGAAAAAGGGCTTCTTCCGCAATGGGTAGAGGAGTCTGATGTGTATATTGTCGGGATTACCACGGCTGAACGTCCAGTGGTTCTCTCGGCGGTGCGGGCGTTACGGCAAGTTGGCCTTTCGGTAGCTTATAGCTTGCCGGGAGCTTCCCCGAAGAAGCAGTTCAAGGGTGCCGACGAGGCGGGGGCCCGTACTTTGGTGGTTATCGGGCCGGAGGAGCGGGAAGCCGGGCAGGTGAAAGTAAAGGATTCCCGTACTCGCGTAGAGAAAACGGTATCCAATAAGGAGATGATTGCTTGTGTTCACCATCTTCTGCAGGGTGGTCCCGAATCGGACTAAGGTTGTTTTTCCTTTCATTTTTCCGAAAGTCTTGCTTTTATTATCCCTTTAAACCTATGTCCGTGGAAAATCGCCCCGAAAAAAAGTACCAGGGAATTCCCGCCTCCGGCGGAGTTGCCCACGGGCAGGTATACCTCTTTGTGCCGAGAGAGTTGGAAGTTCCGCAATACGAGGTTGATGCCGCGGAAAGAGACGCCGAGGTAAGCCGTTTTGAGCAGGCCCTGTTGGAAACCCGCAAGCAAGTGATGGAGGTGCAACGTGAGGTAAGCACCCGGCTGGGGGAAGAAGAGGCCTCGATTTTCGATGCCCATCTTCTGGTTCTGGAGGATACGGCTCTGATTGATGAAACAATTCGCGAGTTCGACAGTTCTCATCGGAATATCGCGTGGTGTTTTCATACGGTAGCCAATCGTTATATCGAAGCGTTCAAACGAATCGATGACGAGTATCTAAAGGAAAGAGCGAGCGATATTCGGGATGTTTCGAAGAGGCTTTTGCAGAATCTTCTGCAAGCCTCGCAAAGTAATATTCTGGGAATGGTGAAAGAGCGAATCATTGTCGCCCCGGATATTTCCCCTTCGGATTGTGCCTCTCTGGAAAAAGGAAAAGTTCTTGGTCTGGTTGCCAATACCGGCAGTAAAACCAGTCATGCGGTGATTATGGCCCGCTCGATACAGATACCAGCGGTAGTCGGTATTCGGGATTTTACCGACCAGGTCGATAACGGGGATTGGTTGTTGATTGACGGTTACGATGGGGTCGTGGTGGTCAATCCCAGTGAGGAGACGCTTTTTAAATACGGGAAGGTTCAGGAGGAAAAGAGAGCGCTGGAGAAAAAGATTCTGGAGCGCAGTCAGGAATCGGCGACCACCCTTGACGGGCATCAGATTTCTCTAATGGCAAACATTGAGGGAGCGGCGGATGTAGACCGGATTTTCTCTTTTGGAGCTGATGGGGTCGGGCTGTTCCGCACGGAGTATTTGTTTTTGCACAGCGACCGTTATCCTTCCGAGAACTATCAATACGAGGAATACCGAAAAGTGGCGGAAGCCGCTGGGGACCGTCCCGTTATAATTCGTACGCTTGATCTCGGGGGAGATAAATTCCCCGAAAGCAGTGCCTTAAACACCCAGGAAGCCAACCCTTTTCTGGGTTTCCGGGCCATACGGCTGTGTTTGGAAAATACCAGCCTCTTCAAGGATCAGTTGCGGGCTATTCTACGGGCCAGCGTGCACGGAAACATCAAGATGATGTATCCTATGATCAGTGGTTTGGACGAATTGACCCGGGCCAATGAATTATTGGAAGAGGCGAGGGAAGATCTTCGTGCCCGGGGGGAGCCTTTCAGGGAAGATTTGAAGGTTGGGTCGATGATCGAAATTCCCAGTGCTGCGATGACGGCGGATATTCTGGCGAGGAACTGTGATTTTTTCAGTATTGGGACCAATGATCTGATTCAATACTTACTTGCGGTAGATCGGGTCAATGATCGCATTTCGCATTTGTACGAGCCGACTCATCCGGCGGTTCTGCGAACGATTGCGCATGTGGTGGAGAAGGCCCATGCCGAAGGCATAAAGGTTAGCGTTTGCGGAGAAATTGCCAGCGATCCGGTGATTGTTCCTATCCTCCTCGGGTTGAATGTCGATGAACTCAGTGTAGTAGGGTCCGGAGTTCCCATGGTGAAATACATCATTCGCCAAGTGAATATTGAGGAGTGTCGAACGCTCGCCCGCGAACTTTTGGATATCAGCGACCCCAAGGAAATCTTTGCCAAGGCCGAAGCCTTTCATCGGGACCGTTTGTCTGTTCTCTTGCCCTGATGTTGCTTGGTCTCACAGGAGGTATGGCTTGCGGTAAAAGCTTGGCCGGCAAGTATTTTTCTGATTTGGGTTGGACTGTTATTGATACCGACAAACTAGCTTCGCAGATCCTTCGGGAGGACCCGCAGGTGCAAGAATCCCTGGTTCAGCGGTGGGGAGACAAGGTGCAAAAAGAGGGAACCTTCGACCGGGCCAAAATAGCCTCGGTGGTCTTTCAGGATTTCGCCGAACTGGACTTTCTGGAAAATCTTCTGCACCCCCGGGTCCTGGATCTTTGGCAGGCTCAGGTTGACCATGAACCTGAAAAAAAATGGCTGGTGGAGGTGCCTCTGCTTTTTGAGGTGGCGTGGGAAAAGCATTTCCCCATGGTTGCCACGGTAGGGGCCAGCCCCGAAGTGATGTCCCAAAGAATCCGTGAAAGACAAGGCGATTTTGCGCTCTGGAAAAAACGCAGTGAGCGTCAGTGGCCGGTGGCGCGTAAGATGGCCGCCGCAAACTTTGTCTTGTGGAACAACGGAGAAGCTGCTTTTTTGCAGGAGCAAATCAAGCTTCTCCAGAAGCATCCGAATTTTCAAAATCCATGAACACGGAGTGGTTGGTCAATCTGACGGGATAAGTGCCGACCACCCCCTCTGTGCAGACGTAAACCATTTATATATATCTATTTAACTCCTCATGACTGAAGAAAACCAAGATTGGACGCCCTCCAAAACGAAAAAGACGGCCCGTAAACGGACTTCACCGGCTCGGAAACGAGCAGATGACCGCAAGCCAAGCGAAACGCAAGCCGCCAAAAAAGCCGCTGATCCGGCCAAAATCCCCGAGCCGCCGCCGGATGTCGAAGTCCTGCCACCGGCTCATTTCGCCGCCCAATACGAACCACCCAAAAAAAATGCCTCCGGGAAGGGCCGCTCGCGTAATAATCGTCGTGGCCGTTCATCCGCCCCGTCCGGTCCCCAAGCGCAGCCTAAATCCACCGAGCCCCAGGAGAAGGCTGTGCCTGTCGATTTGCCCGTTGGCAAGGATGATTTTTCCTCATACTTTCGGATCCGTCGCCCCGGGGTAGCTTCATTGCCACAGAAGCACGAAGTGGCAGATGCGGCGGAATTGGAGAAACAGGGGCGTCGCCTCGGTTCGGCAGGTAATCCCCTGGTCCTGGCCGATTTGCTGCAAAGTAATTTTAAGGATCTGCAGAAACTGGGAAATCAAATGCAAGCCGACCTTTCCAGAGTCTCCGGAGAGGATTGGGATGGGGTTTTGGAGGCGATTTTCAGGGTTGCGATGAAAGCTCAACAACCCCTGCACGCGGAGGGTGTTTTAGCTAACCAACCGGATGGTTTCAGCTTTTTGGTTCAACCGGAACAGGGCTTTCAAGCCCGCAACGTTGATCCTTTCGTTCCGCTATCGGTTATTCGCCAGAATCGACTGCGCAGCGGCCAGCGAATCAAAGTCCAAATTCATCCGGGTGAAAGAGGCCAAACCTGTCCTTATGTCCTTCGGGTTTTGGCGGTGATGGACAAGCCGGTGGAAAAAGCCAGCGAGATTGTTCCGTTCTTCCAGCAAAAGATTCTTAAAGTGACCAAAGGGATAGCCCTTTCGACCACCAAAGCTTCCCGGGCCAAAAAGAAGACCGTGGAGGTCGATCCTCAAGTCTCTTTAGCGCAAAAAATTGATTACCTGGCTCCTCTGGGCTTCGGCCAGCGGATTTTGCTGACTGGCGAGCCCCATAGCGGCAAGGCAGATGTTCTCCTTGCGTTGGCCGGGCTAGTCAGTAAACAGAGTAAAAAAGAAAAGGTACGAATGCTTTTCGTCGACAGTCGTCCCGAGCTAATCGAGAAGGCCAAAGAAATCAAAGGCGTCGAAGTTTACGGGACAACCTTTACCGATGATCCGGAAATGCACTTGGATCTGGCGGCCAATGTTCTTGAGTACGGTGAGCGGGACGCGGAGTGCGGAGAGAATGTCATCCTGCTGGTGGATTCGCTCAGTAAACTTGAAAGAGCCCAGGAACGAAAGTTTGAGCGAGCATCGGCCAATCACCGCTCCGGGCCTCTTGGAGTGCTTCCGGTGGAGGCCTACCTGCGTCGTTTCTGGAGCACCGGTCGGGCCCTTGAGGGAGGCGGGAGTTTGACCCTGGTCGCCACTGAAACAACTGGAGTTGCAGGCAATAAGCGCGATGAATTTAGCCAAATTTTACAAGCTATGGCTTCCTCGATACTCTTTTTGGACAAGACCCTTCGTTGGAAACGCCATTTCCCGCCCCTTGACGTGCGCCAGACGTACAGTCACGATGAAGAAGTCCTGCTTTCGGCGGCCAAAAGAAAAGTAATTTCTTCATTGCGCCGCAAAATGGGAAGTGTTGATAATGAAGCTGCTTTTGAAATTTTAGATCAGGAATTGCCAAATGCTTGAAATTCCGGCAAAACCTAAGTTTTCTTTTTCCTTTTTCCCCTAAAAAATTCTATCCCGTGACTTCTGCTGATGATTTTATAATCCAACTATTGATCGAGAAGGGTCTGGTCTCCTCGGAAGTGGTTGAACAGGCCCAAGAGGAGATCGACCAACAGGACGACCTTTCGGAAGCCCGTCCGGATTTGCTGGATAAGCTGATCGCGGACGGTCATTTTCAAAAAGAGGAGATGACCCGTCTGCTTGCGGAGGAGTTCGATATGCCGATGGTTGCGACGGCCGATTTGGTGGCCGATGAGGAAGCTCTGAATGCCGTTCCGAAAAAGTTGGCCCGTCGCTACGGAGTTTTTCCTCTGTCCGTTGAGGGGAACAAATTGCGGGTAGCGATTCATGACCCTCTGGATATTGATAGTGTGGACAGCCTCAGTCACGTCCTGCAGAAAGACATTGAAACCTCGATTGCCGCCAAGGAGGATATTCAAAAAGCCATATCCTCCAACTACGGCGATGCCGGGGTGGAGGATGTGATGAGCGAATTTGAGGGACTGGAAGGGGAGTTGGATTCCGTTGAAATTCAAGGCCTCGAGACCGACGAAAAAGAGAGCACGAATGAAAATGACGCCCCGATCATCCGGTTGGTTTATTTGATCATTACGGAGGCGATCAAACGACGGGCCTCGGATATTCATTTGGAACCATTGGAAAAACGTTTTCGGGTTCGGTACCGCATTGACGGGGCCCTGATGGAAGTGGAGAATCCTCCAAAGCGCTTGCAACTGTCGATTATCTCGCGGTTGAAGATCATGGCCCATATTAGCATCGCGGAAAAGCGAATCCCGCAGGATGGACGTATTCAAATTAAGGTTGCCGGAAAGGACCTTGACCTTCGGGTATCCTCCTTGCCCACCGCGCATGGGGAGAGTATCGTCATGCGTATTCTTGATAAGGAAGGACTGAAACTGGGTCTTCCGGAATTGGGCTTTTTCAGTGACGACCAATCCGTTTTCGAGCGGGTGATTGGTCTTCCGGACGGCATTTTCCTGGTTACCGGGCCTACCGGTTCCGGTAAAACAACCACGCTTTACAGTTGCTTGCATTACATTAACCGACCGGATACCAAGATCATAACGGTCGAGGATCCGGTGGAGTATCAGTTGTCCGGGATCAATCAGGTGCAGGTTCGCAGCGAGGTCGACATGTCCTTTAGCCGTGCCTTGAGAGCGATGCTGCGGCAAGCTCCGAACGTTATTATGATCGGGGAGATCCGGGATTTGGAAACCGCCAATATCGCCATCAATGCTTCTCTTACCGGACACATGGTATTTAGCACCTTGCACACCAATGATGCCCCCAGTGCGGTCACTCGTCTCATTGATATCGGGGTCAAGCCCTTCCTGGTATCCGCCTCTCTGCGGGCCACCATGGCCCAGCGCCTGGTTCGGCGGATTTGCCCGGATTGTAAGCAGTCTTATGAACCCACCGACAAGGATCTTCGGGTCCTGGGGCTAACCTCCGAAATGGCAGCCACGGGAACCTTTATGAAGGGCGAAGGTTGCAATGCCTGTTCCGGCACCGGGTACCGCGGCCGATTCGGGCTTTTTGAGATTTTTCAGGTCGACGACGAACTTAAGGAAATGGTTTATAATAGTGTGAGTACCCAAAAGCTGCGGGTCAAAGCGCGTGAGTTGGGTATGCGGACCATGCGGGAAGATGGAATCCGTAAAGTTATGGCGGGCCTGACTACGGTTGATGAAGTTGTTCGAGTCACCATGGGTGATAGCGACTAATGCATTTATAACCCCAATAAATAAAAAAAAATGAGTTACGAAATGAATGATCTTTTAGACCTGATGGTTGATGAAGGAGCCTCGGACCTTCATCTTGAGGTGGGACAACCTCCAACCATCCGGACCAGCGGCAGTTTGGTGCCGGTGGAAGGGGACAACCTAACTTCCGAAGATACCCAGTCTTTGATGGAGTCTATTACCTCAGACGTCTATCAGCAGCAGGTGAAAACCCAGGGCGGTTGCGATTTTGGCTTCGGCTTTCAGGATAAAGCCCGTTTTCGGGTTAGCGTTTTGAAGGCCAAGGGCAATGTGGGTATGGTGCTTCGGCAGATTCCCAATGATATGTTCGGTTTGCGTGATATCGGGTTGCCTGACAAGGTCCGGGATCTTCTCTATCTTCCCCGCGGACTGGTCTTGGTCACGGGACCCACGGGCTCCGGTAAATCGACCACTCTGGCTTCGATGATCAACTATATCAACGAGAATCGCGATGGCCATATTATTACCGTTGAGGATCCGATTGAGTTTTACCATCAGCACAAGAAATGTATTGTTACCCAGCGTGAAGTGGGAACCGATGTCCCTACCTTCGCTGAGGCTATCAAGCGCGGTTTGCGTCAGGATCCAGACGTGATTCTGGTTGGGGAAATGCGGGATTTGGAAACGATTGAGGCGGCGGTAACCGCGGCGGAAACCGGTCACTTGGTATTTGGCACTTTGCATACTACCGGAGCCGCTCGTACCGTGGACCGTATCGTAGACGCCTTTCCGGCCAATACCAAAGACCAAATTCGCACCCAGTTGGCGTCCTCCCTGGTCGCGGTGATTTCCCAGGTACTCTGTAAGAAAATCGGAGGTGGGCGGATCGCTGGCTTCGAGTTGATGGTCGCGACCAATTCGATTCGTGCCTTGATTCGCGACAATAAAACCTATCGTATCACTTCTGATATTCAGACCGGAGCCAATTTGGGCATGATCACTTTGGATTCCCATTTGCTCAGTCTATATAATCGCGAACTCGTCACCGCCGATGAAGTTATCGACAAATCGCAAAACACTAATGAAATCCGCGATAAGCTGGCTTCAATGGGTGCCGAAATCACTAAACGATAGAACCGAAAAAAATCTTTTTACCCCATGCTCGAAGCTCAAAGTCTCAGTCTGTTCGAATGCCTCCAGGAAAGAGAGGCGTTGGATGAATCGCTTCTTGATGAATTGTACCAAAAAAGTCAGCGCAGCGGCGAACCTTTAGCGGATGTGATACTTCAGGAAGGGGCGATGGAGAAACCCGAACTCCTGCAGCATGTGGCCGAGTTTTTGGGGTGGGAGTACTTGCCACATGCCCCGGAGTCCATTCCCGATGAACTGATCGACATCGTGCAGGGGAGTTTGGCGAGGATGTATGGGGTGGTTCCGGTCGAAGTAGATGATTCTGATCTTTATCTATTGGCCCTCGACCCTTTCAATAGTCAAATCATTGACGATCTGACTTTCGTTACCGGAAAAAATATTATTCTAAAGGTTGCTGATCCTGAGGCCGTCCAAAATCTGATCAAGGTCAATTATGGCGACGATGATGCCAGCATTGATGACATCCTCAAGGACATGGATTCCTCCAGTTTTCAGGATGACGAGGACTTGAGTGAAGAGGATTTGACGGCCATGGCCAGCGATACGCCGATTATTCGTTTCGTGAATCTGGTCCTCACACAAGCGATTAAAGACAAGGCTTCGGACATCCACTTTGAGCCGTTTGAGGATGAATTCAAAATCCGTTACCGGATTGACGGGGCCCTTTATGAAATGGCACCCCCTCCCCGGAATCTGATTCTGCCGGTGACTTCCCGAATCAAGGTTATCTCCAATCTGAACATTTCCGAACGGCGGATACCCCAGGATGGTCGTATCAAGATGACTATCGCCGGTCGCCCCATTGATTTGCGTGTCTCGACGTTGCCAACTCAGTTTGGCGAGAGCGTGGTGTTGCGGGTTTTGGACAAGTCGGTGGTGAATTTGGATCTGGAAAATCTCAATATGCCCGAAGATGTGTATGACACGATCAAGGATATCATTGAGCTTCCCAATGGAATTTTCATCGTTACCGGGCCCACCGGTTCGGGTAAAACCACCACGTTGTACAGCGGCTTGCGCAATGTAAACCGGGTGGAAACCAAAATTCTAACGGCGGAGGATCCGGTAGAGTATGAGATCGAGGGCATTATGCAGGTTCCGGTTAATCCGAACGTGGGGCTAACCTTTGCCAAAGCGCTGCGGTCGTTTCTGCGACAAGATCCCGATATTATCATGGTAGGGGAGATCCGGGACTTGGAAACGGCGCAAATTGCCATCCAGGCCTCGCTAACCGGTCACTTGGTTTTGAGCACCCTTCATACCAACGACGCTGCCGGCGGGGTGACGCGTCTCATCGATATGGGGGTTGAGCCTTTCCTTATTTCCGCCTCCCTCGAAGCCATTTTGGCCCAACGATTGGTTCGCCGGATTTGCACCAGTTGCCGAACCTCCTACGAGCCGAGTGAAACGCTGGTTGAACAACTGGGGTTGAATCCAGTGGATATCGGAGACAACCAATTTTACTACGGAAAAGGTTGCGTAGAATGCAACCAAAGTGGTTACCGGGGTCGTATGGGAGTGTACGAAATGCTCCGGGTCACTGATGCCATTCGCGATTTAATTTCCGAACGGTCACCGGCTCTGGTGATCCGACAAAAAGCCCTCGAACAGGGAATGCGAACCCTCCGGGAAGATGGGATTCGCTCCATCTTCGATGGCGCCACAACCATCGAAGAAGTCATCAAATACACCTAAACTTTTCGCTCCAAACCAACCCACCCCAAGTTATGCCAAAATTCAAATACACCGCCATTGATCGAAGTGGAAAACAAAAATCCGGCTCCATTGAAGCCGACTCCCGGGAAGCCGCATCAGCGGAACTCAAGGGACAGGGAATTTTTGTCACCAATCTTGAGATCGCCAAGGGAAAGGGGAAAGGCGCCAGTGCAGCCCCAGGAACCAAAAAAAAGAAAAGAGGTATTGTTCTCGGACCCATTATCAACGAAAAGGGGTTGACGGTATTTACCCGGCAATTGGCCACCCTGATTACTTCCGGTCTACCTCTTTTGCGGGCCATTGAAGTTTTGGAGAAGCAGGAGCGCAATGTTCACTTCAAGGATGTTATCAGCGAGTTGGCGGAAAACGTTCGTTCCGGTAATACATTCTCCGATGGGCTCATGCGCCATCCCAAGGTGTTTGACCGGCTTTATGTGAATATGGTGAAGGCTGGTGAAGCGGGCGGGGTTTTGGATGTGGTTTTGAACCGTTTGGCGACCTTCATGGAGAAGAGCCTCAAGGTGAAGGGGAAAATTAAATCTGCCATGGTTTACCCAACCATCGTGTTGGGAATTGCGGTGATCATCCTGACCTTCCTGCTCATTTTCGTAGTACCAAGGTTTGAGGAGATTTTCGACGATATGTTGGATGGGGCCAGTTTGCCTTTGCTCACGCAGATCGTTTTGGGAGCGAGTGATTTTCTAGTGGCCCGCTGGTATTTTATTTTGGCGATCCTGGTGGCCCTATATTTTGGTTTTAAGGGATTTAAGAAAACCCCGCGGGGTGCCTACATCCTCGATAAGATGCTTATTACCATGCCGCCACTGTCCGATTTGTTTCGCAAGTCGATTGTTTCCCGGTTTTCCCGGACCTTTGGAACTCTTCTTTCCAGTGGGGTTCCTATTTTGGACTGTTTGAATATCACCAAGAATACGGTAGGGAATCAAGTCATCGCAAATGCTTTGGAATCAGTACACGATAGGGTGAAAGAAGGGGATTCGGTCTCGGCACCACTGGAGGATACCAAAGTCTTTCCGGTGATGGTGACTTCCATGATCGACGTCGGTGAGGAAACCGGTGAACTTCCCGAGATGTTAAACCGGGTTGCGGACACCTACGACGAGGAGGTTGACAATGCGGTCGGCGCACTCACTTCAATCATCGAGCCGATTATGATTGTTTTGCTCGCCTTGATTGTAGGGGTTATTGTGATCGCCCTCTTCCTGCCGATTGTTGGGATTATCCAAAACCTCACCGGATAATTCGGACTGAAAATTTACCGAAAAAAGCCATCTTTTACCGAAGATGGCTTTTTTCCTTTTCTCTGCTACGATTGTTTCATGAAAAAACCAGCTTTACAGGACCCGCATTTGGAAGGAATGCTGGAAGATTTACTCGACGAGGATGTTGAACGATCTGTGTTGGACAATGGTTTGGTCCTTCTTTGTAAACCAGATTCCAGCGCTCCAGTGGTTTCTGTTCAGTGCTTTCTGAGGACTGGAAGCGTGCACGAAGAGACCCTTCCCGGCTCCGGGGCTTCCCATTATTTAGAGCACATGCTTTTTAAGGGAACGGCCAAGCGGGAGGAAAAGGAAATCATGGAGGAAGTGCAGCGGTTAGGGGGATATTCCAACGCCTACACCACCTACGATCACACCGCTTATCATATTGATTTGCCTTCCGCCTACGTGAGGAATGCCGTGGAGATTTTGGACGATATGGTTTTTTCGTCTTTGTTACGCGACGAAGATGCGAAGAGTGAGAAAGAAGTCATTCTCCGGGAAATTGCCATGTATGAGGATGACCCTTACAGCAAAATGGGACAGGTTTTATTGGAAACGGTTTTCCGGGAACACCCCTACCGATTTCCGGTGATCGGTTACCGGGATATTTTTGCCGGCCTTACGGTCGACGAATTGAAAGGGTATTATCGGGAACGGTATGCGCCCAACAATGCGGTTCTGGTTATTGTGGGGGATGTACCGCCTCATGAATGCCGGGCTATGGTTGAGGAGATCGTTGGGATTCGCCCTCGGGGGAGGGTTCGTACTCTTCTAAGTCCCAAGGAGCCGCCCCAATACGGAGCCCGTTCAGCCAGTCTTTACGGCGAGGTAAATCTTTCCCGCCAGGGAATCGCCTTTCGGATCCCCGGCATGGAGCATGAGGATGCGGCCGCTTTACGGATTCTGGCCGACCTCCTGGGACAGGGAAAAAGTTCCTTTTTATGGAGAGAGCTTCGCGAAGGGGCTGAGTTGGTGCACGATATCGAAGCCGGATTGTGGACCCCGTCCGGATTAGGGCTCTTTACGATTTATTTCCTCTCTGAACCCAACCAACGGGAAAAAGCGTTGGCCGGAGTCTTTCAAGCAATAGAACGATTTAGCCGCAATCCCGTGGCTCCGGATAAGCTCAAGAAGATTTTTCGTCGCTATTGTGCTCGGCAAATCGCCAAACGCAAAACCATGTCCGCACAAGCTGGAGCTTTGGGGAACGCGGAAGTTGTTTGGGGCGATCTGGAATATCCCAGAGCTTTTCTTCGGGCGATGTCAGCGGTGACTCCAGAGGATTTAATTCGGACCGTGAAACGTTATTTCGTCACGGAGAACAGTACGGAAGTTTCTCTTAACCCGGAACAGTTGCGCCCCCGTCAAAACAAACGTGGGGCGGCGGGTGGAAAAGAAGAACGATTTGCCGTTGAAACCCTGGAAAACGGGGTGACCCTTTTGTGGCAAGCCGATTCTCGCCTTCCTACAGGGGTTGTCCAGGCACTTTGGGGAGGAGGACTTTGCTACGAAGGCGCCGCCCAGGCGGGAGCCTCGTCGCTGATCGCGCGACTATTGGCAAAGGATACCAAACACCATACCGCTCAGGAGGTGGAGGAGTGGACCGAAGACCACGCGGTGCAGTTGCGGGGGGTCAGCGGGCAAACCTTTCTCGGCTTGGGACTGGAGGCTCGTCCGCATGATTTCGATCAAGCCCTGACCCTATGGCAACAGAGCTTGCACGAACCAATCTTTCGGGAAGAGGCGTTCCAGCGCGAGAAAACCGCGGCCATTGCTGATTTTCAAGAGGAAATGGACGACCCGCGGGAGTATGCGATGTACCGGTTCCGTCGTCATTATTACGGGGAGGATCACCCGCTGGGTCATTTGGCCGGAGGCGACGATATCTCTCTGCAAGCGCTGACCCCGTCAAAAATCCGTTCCTTACACCAGGAGTTGTTGATGGGATCAAACCTCGTCGTCGCCGTGGGAGGTGATTTGCCGCGCGATAAAGTTCTCAGTCGACTGCGGGAAGACTTGACCAAGCTCCCTCCGGGGAAACCGCCCCGGGCAAAGAGTACGGCCGGAGCTGGGACTCACTCAAGAGGAGAGGTTATCGTCGAGGAACGTCCGGCTGAACAGGAGATTGTCATTCTGGGATTCCCCTTTATCGGCATCCGGGATCCACGGGCCAGGTTTGAGGTTTCTTTGTTAAATGAAATTTTCAATGGCATGAGCAGTAGACTGTTTGACGAGGTGCGGAATCGACGCGGTCTGGCCTATTATGTGGCTTCCTCGGAGTCGTATGGAATCGATGAAGGTTCCTACTTCTTCTATGCAGGGACCGCCCCCGGGAAAGGGCCGGAGGTTCTGGAGGAAATGCATAAAGAGGTAGAACGCATTCGTACTACCGGTCCAACCGATGAAGAGTGGGAACGATGCCGGAATTTTTGTTTGTCCCGCTATGCCATGAGGCGTCAATCGATCAACCAACGCCTGAATTCGGCTTGTTTTTCAGCCCTGCAGGGGTACGATCCGAACGACACCTTTGCCTATCAGGAACGGCTGTTCTCGGTGCCGCGACAAGCGATTATTGATATGGCTAACGAGTTCCTCCAACCGGCCCATTCCCTGGGCTATATCCTGAAACCCAAGGGGTGAAAGGTATGCCCTCCTGGGTAGAGTGAAAATGGCCTCTTTCCCAAAAATCCAACTCCTCTGGATCGCGAGGTTTGATTATCGCGGAGGACTGCGCGTAGAGGAACACCAGCATTCCTTTCACCAGGGTGTGCTCATTTTGCGAGGCGAGGCGGAGGCCCGAATCAATGGGGAAAAGGTGAATCTGCACGCGGGCCAATTCGTTTGGATTCCTTCCGGCTTTTCCCATAGTTGGGTCGTCCCCGCAGAAGGCTTTTTGGAAACCCTGGACATGAAATTTTCTCTGCCACAGCAAGCCGCAAAGGGATTCCCCACAAGCCCACAAACGGAGGATCGGGCAGATCTCATTCCTTTGTTTTCGGGCTTACTGGCGACCGCACAGGCCGGAGGAGCGAATTTGGAAGCCCGTTGTGCTTTGGTTCTACAGGCCCTTTTAGGCCAATGGCAGGAGGCTCGGGAGACCAACGTGCCTTTCTTGCCCGGTGAATCCATAGAGGGAATCTTCCCCTCGTTGGTAGCTGCGTTGCGCCAAAATTTCGCCCGCACGCCGGCCAAAAAATGGACCTCTGCGGAAATTGCCTCGGCAATGGGCTATTCCTATCGGCGGGTGAGCCAACTATGCGTGCAAACCAGTGGGTTGACTCCTTTGGCTTTACTGAAGGAGGAGCGTGTGCGACAGGCGAAAGAGTTGTTATGCTTTGGCGAGATTGCCATCAAGGAAATTGCCGACCGGGTGGGCTTTGAAAGTGTACACCACTTTACCCGGATTTTCCGTGAAGCCACCGGTCTTCCTCCTGCAGCTTGGAGAAAACGGGAACAGGTTAAACCCTCCGCCAGTATTCGGGTAGCCCCCGGGTTTCAGAATCGCAACCGAGTGGTGGACGGGTAGGCCAGGCTTTTTCCAGCTGCCGCCTGCTGCGGCGTTACCGTTGGCATTATGCCCCCCACCACGGTTGAGAGGGGTGGTGCGTCGGGCCTGCGCCAATCGGGGCGTAAAGCCCCTCCGACAAAACAGCCGACCACGAACCGGAACCCGCACCCCAAAGGGAGGGCGAACGCGTGTCCCGCTCAGCGGCGGTCCCGGTGAACTTTCGCGGGACAACCGACCAATCGTTCCCAGATCGCACCCCGCCTGGCGGAAGGACGACCACCAAAAACCCGCACCGCCACCCGACCACCCGCGCTCGGAGAGACCCTCGCCCTCCCCGGACAGCCGTCCAAAATCTTACGATTTCCTCCTCACCGAACTGCGGCTAAAGCCCGCAGCTACTTATTTTCCCTCCGGCTGTTTATTAGCTTTTGATTAGCGAACATCAGCGGTAAAAAAATCCGACTGTGTTTTCATCCCTCATCCTTCATCCTTCACCCCTCAACCCTTCCTTTCCGGCTGTTTTGATTCCTTTCAACATCCATTCGTGGTTCTTCCCGGCTGTTTCCCAAAATCCCACGATTTCCGCTACCAATCCAAAGTCCTGTTGTTACCGAACCATAACGGTTCGCCCGCAGGGCTGGTGTCGTCGAACGGAGAGCTGTTTTTTATCGCCAGATTCCAATTGCATCTACCGGGCTCAGGCTGCAATCACGCAAGGGGATTCTTCCTTTGCCAACGGGGCCCCAATTGGGAAGGGAGGATTTTCCCGGCTTGTTCGCGGGCATAGCCTTTTTGCGCTTGGTAATGGGTATTCATTTCGCGATTACGGAGGGCCTTCAGGTTCCAGGCATAATCGGCTTGCAGGGCGAGATCGGCCCACCAGTCCACGTCCTCCTCCAAGGCGACCGACCAACCCATGGAAAATCCTGAGCCGTCCGGCGAATCGGGTAAGGTGTCGGGTAAAAGAGGGTAGGTTGCCTTATAACCATAAAGCTCCTGAAAGAGTTGCCGACCCTCGGAAGAGTAACGAAGGAGCTTCTTTCGGTAGATCCAGGGAAGCAGAAGATTGGCAATCCAGAGAGGGAAGATGAGGAAGAGTAAGCGCGCGTCCGCTATAGCGATTGAAGCCACGCCTACGCTGATGCTCAGAGTCAGCGTGATGATCAGGGAAAGAACGCGGAAAGAAAAATAGCGGGGACGGTAGAGCTTTTTTAAAAGTCGTTCGTGGGCTTCCACGACATCCCAAAAAAAGAAGTCGCGGGAGACCTCCGTGAAGCTGACCCGCAATTCATCCTTACCGGAAAAATGATTCTTCCACAGCAAGGCTTCTCCGCTCGAACAATTTTCAGGCAGATTGGCTTGGGTAGGACGAAAAACCCAACGGGTAATCCGTTCTTGCTTCTCCTTGGCGATCGTTAGTAACCCTTTATCCCAAAGGGACCCCAGATCCCCCAACCAACAGCGGATATCGTAAAATCCCAAAAGGAAAAACCGGGCTCCTCCGGGAGAATGCCCCCCGGGTGGGTTCGCACGGCCCGTAGGGTCTTGGCACCATTCTCCCGGCTCCGGATAATCCCGATAGATCCGGTAGAAAAACACAAACAATCCGGCCAGCATGAAAATGCCGATAACCGGACCGTGGCGGAGGAGGGGATGAGGGTCTTCCTCTCCCTCATCAATGTTCTGGTTGATCGCCCAAGCGAGAGTAGGAGAAGGGCTCGGTTCCGAAGTCGGGCCATGGTCGAATGCGTGCAGGGTAAGTCCCCAAAGCAAGTAAAGGAAAAGGAAAGCAACGGGAAGTCGTACCATTTCCTAATGATCTTCCGAGAAGAGAAGTCAGGCAATGGCAAAAGACCAAACTCTGAAATGTGGTTGCGAATTGAATTATTATTTTTCTAATAAATGGCTTTTCTGCTAGTTGAGATCCCCGTCCTGGAAAGAAAAGCTTGCCAAGGGCTTGTAAATGCGTCTTACTTCGCGTTTTCCACTCGGCTACTATGCCAATGGAATGTTTTTCGGAACGGTCAACATCGATGGGTGATTGTTTTGGGAAATCCAAATCTACTCTCCATCGAACCCTGACGCCGGGTCTTTTAACATAAGGGCGTTTTGTTTACATGTTCCAATCCAGTTTTTCTTCGCTCGACCTTCCGGTCGAAATTGAGCGCGTGCTCGCCAAAAAGGGGTATGTCACCCCATCGCCTATCCAGGCGCAAGCCATCCCAGTGGTGGCCGAAGGCTCCGATCTTTTAGCCTGTGCCCAAACCGGTACCGGTAAAACGGCAGCATTTGCTTTACCGATGCTCACCCGCCTGGCCAAGATCCAAACCCGGGTTCGCCGTCGGGAAATCCGTTCCCTGGTCTTAACGCCCACTCGCGAATTGGCGGTGCAGGTAGCCGAATCCTTTCAGCTTTATGGCGCCAATCTATCGGTTCGCGTTGGTTTGGCCTTTGGTGGGGTTTCCCAACACCCTCAGGTAAAGGCCATTCGCAATGGCCTGGATGTCCTCGTGGCAACGCCGGGGCGTTTGCTCGATTTGGCCAATCAGGGGCACGTTGATTTCAGCTCAATTCAAATCTTCGTTCTCGATGAAGCCGATCGCATGCTCGATATGGGCTTTATTCCCGACATCCGGAAAATTGCCAGTCAATTGCCCACCCAACGCCAAACTCTTTTCTTTTCCGCAACGCTGGAGCCAGAGGTTTCCAAGCTCGCGCAAACCTTATTGCGCAATCCTGCGGAAATCCGCATCGCGCCGGAAACCAAAACGGCCGATAAAATCGACCAGACCCTGCTCTTTGTCTCCCAGAGTAAAAAGATGAATCTTCTGCGGGACTTGTTGTCCGAATCCGGACGCAACGATCCCAAGCAATTGCACCTTGTATTCAGTCGCACCAAGCATGGCGCCAAAAAGCTGGCCGCTTCTTTGAAAAAAGACGGCTTTCGCGCCGATGATATTCATGGCAACAAAAGCCAGGCGGCGCGTCAGCGTTCCCTGAAACTTTTCCGTGAAGGCAAAACCTCAATTCTGGTGGCTACGGATGTCGCAGCTCGTGGGATTGATGTGAAAAACATCGGTTCGGTGATCAATTACGACGCTCCCATGGAACCCGAATCCTATGTTCACCGGATTGGCCGTACCGCACGCGCCGGTGCGGCAGGCCGGGCGGTTCTTTTTTGTTCGGAAGGGGACATGAAGCAACTGCGGGGCATTGAAAAAGTTCTTGCGCAAAAAATCCCAACGGATCGTGAGCATCCTCTT
The DNA here is from genome assembly GCA_022565335.1 of Opitutales bacterium. GTDB lineage: Bacteria > Verrucomicrobiota > Verrucomicrobiia > Opitutales > T3Sed10-336 > JAIUMY01. Next base: position 800 of record JAIUMY010000039.1, on the reverse strand, counting down.
TTCGACGAAAAAGTAGCGGCTCTTTATGAGAATCCCTCTCGTGGCGGGAAAAGTTCTGGTGGTGGCAACCGCCGCTCTTCCCCGCGCTCCGGAGGCGGTCCCCGTTTCGCGGGCCGCAGTGGTCCCCGCAAACCCTGGGCAGGCCGCCGTAACAAGCGAGCCGAAAGCCGATAGGAAAGAGGAAAGGGAGTAATGGAAAGATGAAGTAGTGGAAATTGACGGGATTTCCTCCACTTCATCTAAGCCCCAGAAGAACTGCGACGCGCTCTTTTGCTTCTCTGCTGTCTTTGCTCTCCTCCTGTTCAGAAAGTCGATGGTTTGGGGACGGATCAAAACGGGAAAGGTAAAGTAAACAGGATTTGCTGAGAGAACAGAGTGAAATTTCCTGCCTTCCCCCTTACGAACTCCCTTTTCCTTTCGGAAGCTTACCCGGAGCTAAAATATCTCCTCAAGACTGGAAGCTTCGAGAATGGCATCGCCCCATTTTTCCAGATCCTGAGCCTGGGCGTCGGCGAGTTTTTCCCGCGCCCATTCCGGCAGTGGACCAAATTTACGGGTCAATTGTCGCTCCAGGAGAAGCCTTTCTCCCAGAAGTTGGCCTTCTTGGCGGCCTTCCTGACGGAATTGTTGGGCAAGTGTGCTCATGGCGTTTTTGATTTGGGGATCTTGTATGGTTTCTATTTTCTTCAAAAAGGCGGGTTTGTCAATATCGCCGACCGAGCCGATGTAGTGGAGCAGACGGTCAAAGAAATCGTGTGAAAGACGCTGGATCAGGGGTTCGTCCCATACTTCCTCGGTCA